>CAZKPZ010000076.1:0-3379 GCA_964554745.1 uncultured Treponema sp.
CTGTTCCGAAAGGAACAGATTTGGTTCGTGAACAAGACAGAAGACGGCACGGAAAACTACAAGAACGGTTCCGGCGCGAGGGTGAACAAATCTTCACGCACAGGAATTATGGACGGCGTTGTTACGGTTGTTGCCGCGTGATAGCCGCAAAAATGACCTCCTGTCATTTTTGCTCTGCCAGTTTCTGCTTTGCATAAACTGGCAGATTTATCTGCTAAATTACTGACGCGGCATCCGTGCCGCTAAGTTGCAAATGAACTACCCCGTGGTAGTTTATTACAGTTCGCTGTAGATTTTGGGACTGTAGAGGGAGGCTGAGTTGCCGCTGCCGATAAGGTAGCCCCGCTCTTTGAGGGCTGCCTGTATTTCGTCCAGTATTTCTTCTGACCGGGCTTCCACGGTGTGGTAGTGGTAGCCCTGCGTGATGTTCATGAGTGGTTTTGAGACGCCGCTTTTCATGTCTGCAATAAAGTTCTTGACATCGCGTTTTGAGCTGATGTTTATAGGCGCTGTTATTGTGCCGTAGACTTTGTGCTCCACAAAAACGTCCAGCACCGCGCCGCCAAAGTCAACGATTAAAGACAGCTCGTCTTCTGTCTGCTCATCGGTGTGCTTTACTTTGAATATGCGGCGATTCTTTGCCGCCTTGAGCAGCATGTAGCCTGTGGACGTGGAGATTAAGTCGCGCCGGCGCTGCTTGAGAATTGCCATGTCGGTGACGATAACCTGTCTGCTGACTCCAAAAATCTTTGCCAGCTTGGAGCCGGAGATACTTTGGCTTTCTGTGCGCAGGAGTTCAATGATTTTGTTGCGCCGTTCCATGGCGTGCAGTTTTTCTGTTCCCTCTGTTTGCTCCATTAAATCGTTCCTTGTTTGAGCGGCCGGAGATTCTTCATTGACAGGTCAAGAATACCGGCGGAGTGGGTTAGCGCACCTGAAGAAATATAATCTACGGGAAGTTCCTTGTAGGATGCGATATTTTCTTTGGTGACGTTCCCAGATATCTCTATTTCCGCTTTTTTGTCTATGATTCTGGCAGCTTCAATTATGGTGCTTTTGTCCATATTGTCAAGCATGATTATGTCGGCTCCTGCCTGAACAGCTTCTTTTACTTGGTCAAGAGTCTCTACTTCTACCTCAATCTTGCGGACGAAGGGCGCGTATGCCTTTGCAGCCTGTATCGCCTTGGCAACTCCGCCGGCAGCTCCGATATGGTTGTCTTTGAGCAGTACGCCGTCAGACAAGTTGTAGCGGTGGTTGTGGCCGCCGCCTACACGTACGGCGTATTTTTCAAAAATCCGGTTGTTTGCCGTCGTTTTTCTGGTGTCAAGCAGTTTGATGCCGCTGCCTTCCAACAAAGCTGCTGCCTGATGTGTGTAGCTTGCGATGCCGCTCATTCTCTGCAGGTAGTTCAAGGCGGTGCGCTCTCCGCTTAGCAGAACGCGTATGTCTCCTGTCAGGTGGGCAAGCAGCATGCCTTTTTTGATTTTGTCGCCGTCCTTTACAAAGAATTCGCAGTGTGTGTCTGCATCTAAAAGTGTAAAGACACGCTCGTAGACTTTTAGTCCGGCAATGATGCCGTCCTGCTTTGCAATCAGGTCAACCTCGCCTGGAACGTTTGAGCCTATGACGGCATTTGTAGAAACGTCTTCGCTCGTTATGTCTTCTTCGAGTGCCTGTTTGATAAGCTTGTCCGCAATAAGATTCAGTGTGATTTCGTTCATGTCCTTTTCCTTAAAAACTCTCTTTTATATCGCCTTTGCGCTGCTCTGTATTCTTTTTAGGCGGTCCTGCTTTGTCCGCTCAATCTCTATTTTTACAGATTCCGCATAGGATTTTTCAAGCAGTCTGGTGTTCTCGTATTCGCTCAATTCCGGGATGGCGGCTGCGATGTTCTTTTTTTGCACGATGTCCAGCTCGCTTTCTATGTAGTTGGCAGCACGCTTTGCCCAGACCAGGCTTTCCAAAAGTGAATTGCTGGCGAGTCTGTTCCTGCCGTGAACGCCGTTGCATGCTGTTTCGCCGACGGCATACAGGCCTTTCATGCTGGTTTTGCCGAACTTGTCTATGTCTACTCCTCCCATAAAGTAGTGCTGTGCCGGAACGACAGGAATAGGTTCTTTTGTGCAGTCAAAGCCTTCTTCAAGGCAGTGCTCGTATATGTGCGAGAAATGAGTCTTTATCATCTCGACGGGAATATTCTGCATGCTGAGCCAGACGTGAGGCTGCCCGGTCTTTTTCATCTCCTTAAAAATAGCGTCGGATACAATGTCACGCGGCAAAAGCTCGTTAACAAAGCGCTCGCCTTTGTTGTTCAGCAGAATGCCCCCTTCGCCGCGTACTGATTCGGAAATCAAAAAGGCGCGGCCTTTCTTTGTGCTGTAGAGGGTAGTGGGGTGTATCTGTATGTAGTCGGGGTTCTGGAGCTTAATGGAATGCTTTATGGCAATTGCCAGTGCGTCGCCTGTGAGGTGAGGGTAGTTTGTGGAATGCTCAAAGAGTCCGCCTATGCCGCCGCAGGCCCAAATCACTTGTTTTGACTCAAGAGCGATGATTTTCTTGCCGTTGTCGGCGGTATGGCTTTTGCAGCCGGCAAAGTCCTTTGCAAAGGCTCCGTCGCTTTCCGCGCTGGCGATGATACCTCGGCAATGGTGGCCGCCTTCTGACAGAAGAATGTCCAGCATGGTCACGTTTTCGTAGAGACTGATGTTTTTCTTTGCTTTTACTGCCTGCAGAAGTTTGCTGGTGATTTCTTTGCCGGTTATGTCCTGATGATAGAGAATGCGCGGCCGTGAGTGCGCTCCTTCGCGGGTAAAGGCAAGTTCTCCGTCTTTTGTGCGCTCAAAGTCAACGCCGTATCCAATGAGGTCTTTTATCACTCCTTGTGAGGAGCGTATCATGATGTCCACTGACTCGCGGTTGTTCTCATAGTGTCCGGCTTTCATGGTGTCTTCAAAGTATACGTCGTAATCGTCCTTGTCGTGTAGCATGCAGATGCCGCCCTGCGCAAGGTATGAGTCACATTCTTCCGCACCGGCCTTTGAGATTATGACCACATTCCGCTTTTCTGCCAGGTTCAGCGCGGCGTACAGGCCTCCGACTCCGCAGCCTGCGATAACAACATCTGTTCTTTCTGCCATATCATTCTCCGTCATGTTTTATTGTGTTTATGCTTCCAGCATCCGCTCAAGCGGCTTCCATGCCTGCTGTGCCAGTTCCTCGCTTACTTCTGCCTGTGGACTCAGGGTTTCCAGGCTTTGCGCTATGCGTTCGAGCGTGATTTTCTTCATGTTGGGGCATGTGAGGTTTTGCCCGGCAAAGAAAAAGTGTTTGTCCGGGTAGCGTTTTTGCAGTTCGTAAAGCACTCCGCTTTCTGTAC
>CAZKPZ010000076.1:3430-7074 GCA_964554745.1 uncultured Treponema sp.
AGTCTGAGCCGGGGTTTCTGCCGGCTTCTTCGATTATGTCTTTTGTGGAACCAACAAAATCTGCGCTGTCTGTGACTTCCTGACTGCACTCGGGGTGGGCGAGCACGGCTGCTCCTGGGTGTTCTGCAAGAAGATGCAGAATCGTCTGTACGCTGATTCCGGCGTGTATGTGACAGTAGCCGTCGTTGAGCACTATGTTCTTTTCTGGGATGCGCTCTGATAGAAAGCGGCCGAGGTTCTGGTCGGGAATAAAGAAGATATTCTTTTGCTTAAGGCCGCGGACGATGCGCTCTGCGTTTGAAGATGTTACGCAGATGTCAGAGAGTGCCTTTATGCGAGCTGTTGAGTTAATGTAGCATACGACTGCAAGGTCGTCGTATTTTTTGCGCATGTCCTGAACGACTTTTTCGTCTACCATTAATGCCATTGGGCATACTGCGTCCGGCGCGGGGTAGACGATGGTTTTGTCTGGGCACAGAATCTTTGCGGCTTCCGCCATGAATGTTACGCCGCAGAATAAGACTGTATTCCGTTTGTCGGCCTTTGCCATTTTGGCAAGGTAAAAGGAGTCTCCTGTGTAATCGGCTATTGCCTGTACTTCCGGTCTCGTATAGTAATGAGCAAGGATTACCGCGGCTTTTTCTTCCTTCAGTTTTCTTATTTGAGCGGTCAGTTCATCCATATCTGCAACCCCATGTTGTAAGTTTAGGGGATTCTAGCATTAAGAAACAATATTGACAAGATAAATGCAATATTTTTTCTTTACACCTGTCTTGTCATCTTTGCGGACAGTTAATAATTGTGCTATGAACGGAAAACAGCTATACTGGAAGACGAGGTGGTGTTCACATGCGCATATATGTTGATTTTGACGATGTTATCTGTGAGACAGCGCGCTATTTTGCCACGCTGGTGGGCAAGCTCTTTGGCAAGTCGTTTGACTATGAAGACATACATTTTTTTAATCTGCAGCAGTCCTTTCACCTGCCTGACAGCGAGTATAACGTGATGATGAAAGCTGCTCACTCTGACGAGGAGCTTTTGAGCTACGAGGAGACTCCCGGTGCGAGTGAGACTCTAAATCGCTGGCATGATGAGGGACACTCTGTTCAGGTTGTTACCGGCAGGCCGTTCAGCTCTGCGGCGGTGTCAAGAGAATGGCTTGACCGGCATGCTCTGGGCTGGCTGCCGATTATTCATGTTGACAAGTACGGGCGCGAACAGCCGCTGGACGACCATGACCGTGAGCGCGCGCTTACGGTGGACGAGTTTGCTAAGCTTAGGTTTGACTTTGCCGTGGAAGATTCCCCTGCGGGATTTGAGCACCTAAAAAAGATTCCGCACTGTACGGTTGCGGTCTTTAACCGTCCGTGGAATGCAGAGACGCTTTTGGATTTTGCACAGTTCGTGCGCTGTGCCGGCTGGAAGGATATAGACGCCGCATGCCGCAGGCGCTCGGAACAGGCTTGAGCGCGCGGATGCTCGCAGTTACTGCTCATCTTTACAATTAGTCGGCGCAACACTATACTAAAGGAATGAAACATTTCGGAAGTTTATTCGTTGCGCTGGGAACAAGCCTTTTGATTATTGCGCTTTATCTATTGGGTGTGTTTACATATCTTGAAAATAAAACTTATGACAGCAGAACCAAACTGACTTCTCGCTTCTGCGCTCCGTCACAGGACATCTGCTTTATCACTGTTGACCAGGAAAGCATCAACTGGGCGCGCCGGGAGATGGGCTGGGGCTGGCCGTGGCCGCGTTCCGCTCTTGGAGATATAGTTGACTACATGAATATCAGCGGCGCGGAATGCATTGCATTCGATGTACTTTTTACCGAACCGTCTGTATATGGTCCTGCTGATGATGAGGCTTTTGGAAAGTCCTGCGCTGACTACGGCCGGGTCGTGCATGCAATGTATTCTGATGAAGGCTCTGTCAGTGCTGAGAATATGATTTTTCCGGTGAAGCCCTTGCATGACGGTGCCGGCATAATTGCGAGCACTGTCAGTGCAAAAGACTCTGACGACGTGCAGCGCCGGGCGCGTATTTCGTTTGAGAGCGAAAATGGAGAAGAGTTCCCGTCACTGGGAGTCGCTCCGCTTGTGCTGTTGGGAACAAGTTATGACGAGATTCGTAGCGAATATCCGGTGAACAAGGACGGAACTCTGCTTTTGCGCTACCGCAAGGACTTGAGTGTGTACAACCCCTATAGGGCTTCTGACGTTTTGCAGAGCTATTATGATTACAAAGCCGGCAAGGAGCCGCTCATTCCGCCGGAGTCATTTGAATCGGCTTATGTCTATTATGCCTATTACGCTCCCGGTTTGTTCGATATCTGTTCCTCGCCGGTCTCGCAGGTTTATCCCGGAGTCGGCGTGCACATTACGGAACTGGATAACTTTCTCTGCAATGACTTTATGCGCCCTGTGCCGACATATATTTCTCTGCTGTGGATTTTCTTTGCCGCTGTCCTGGGCATTATCGCCGTAACGTTTACGGAGTCCAGAAAGTCTACGCTCGGCAATGCGATTTCGTTTGTCGCGACTTTTGTACTGGGGCTTCTTATTGTAACAGGTGGGGCGTTTGCGCTTTTTGTTTCGGGGCGTTATATAATACTGGTTGCCCCTGTGTTTACGTTCGTAGTATCGTTCCTGGCACAGTTGCTCTTGACCTATATGATTGAGGGCCGACAGAAGCGGTTCATAAAGTCTGCGTTCTCGCAGTACTTGAGTCCGGTTGTAATCGACCAGCTTATCTCTAATCCGGACAGTCTGCGTCTTGGCGGCGAAGAGCGCGAGATAAGTATCTTCTTTTCCGACGTACAGGGCTTTACCAGCATATCAGAGGGACTTGCGAAGAATCCTTCCAAGCTTACGGAAGTGCTAAACCGCTATCTTTCCGAAATGAGCGCGGTTATCCTCAAGCACGGCGGAACTATAGACAAATACGAGGGAGACGCGATTATTGCGTTCTGGAATGCTCCTGCAGATGAAGAAGACCACGCCGCCCGCATTCTGACTGCCGCGCTTGAGTGTCAGCGCCGCCTTGAGGAACTGCGTCCGCAGCTTTTCCAGATGACAGGGAAGAACTTTTTTCAGCGTATCGGAATGAATACCGGTCATGCCGTTGTAGGCAACATGGGCAGCTCAACCAGATTTGACTACACTATGCTGGGTGACAGCGTTAACCTTGCTTCTCGTCTGGAAGGTCTTAACAAGCAGTTCGGCACTTATACCATGTGCTCCCGTTCAACTAAAGAAAACGCAGAGGCTCACGGTTGTACGCTTGCGTTCCGTGAACTTGCGCGGGTGGCTGTTGTTGGCAAGAAAGAAGCCGTGACGGTCTACGAGCCGATGCGCACGGAAGACTTTGAGAGAAAGAAAGACGTGATTGCGGTTTTTGATACTGCGCGCGAACAGTTTTATAATGGCGATTTTACAAAGGCAAAAGCTTTGTTTGATTCCATAAAGGACGATGATCCGCCGGCGGAGTTCTATTCGGCAAAGTGTGACTTTCTTATAAAGAATCCGCCTGCTGACTGGAACGGCGTTTGGATTGCTACGTCAAAGTAATGTCTGCGCCGCTCGTGCTTGCGAAATCTTTGCGCCTGTGCTAGACTCTGTTTCGTTATGCCTCAGTCT
>CAZKPZ010000076.1:7084-12501 GCA_964554745.1 uncultured Treponema sp.
AGTCTTATAGTTTTTATGCTTCTAAACCTTGTTGTTTTGCACCGGGACTTTCCGGCTATGCGGATTTTCTTGACTGGCGAGACGGCAAAAAGAGTATTGCCCTTACGGATGAAGCTCCCGGCATTGAATTTACCAGTCCTCTCTTTCGCCGTCGCTTGAGTCAGCTTTGCAAGATGACGGTGCAGGTAGTGCATGACTGTGTTGAAGAAACGGACTGCAGGAACAGCAAGATTGTTTTTGTTTCTATGCGCGGTGAGATAAACCGTGAGTTCAGCGTGAACAAAAAACTGATAGAAGAAAACGAAGTCTCTCCGGCTGCCTTTCAATATTCGGTCTTTAATGCCCCGGTCGCGCTAGCGACAATAGCATGCCAGCTAAAAGGCGGCTACACGACGGTATTTCCGTCAAAGGGAAACTTTCTGTCTGCCTTGCAATGCGCCCTTGCTTCCTTGATGTGCGGCAGGGAAGAGCGGATACTTTTTGTATACGGAGATGAGCTTGTTCCCCAAGTCTACGGAGACTTAAGGCCGCAGGGCGCTCTGCCGCTTGCGTATGCAACAGTCCTTTCCTGCAAAAAAGATGCAGTCTGCGAAAGACAGCTTTCCGTTTCGGAACAACTGTCTCCTGCAGACTTTCTGAAGATGCTTTTATAGCGAGTTTTGTACCGCGGCAAAGCGTGTCGCACGCTCGGCGCACTTGTAATCCCCGGTGTATTTTTTTTCGTCTTCGCTGATGTTGTTCAGGCGAGAAGCCGCATTAGGATGCGTTTTGCAAAAGCCGCGGTTCTTGTCCTGCGTGCTCTCTTTTGCCTTGAGTATGTTCAGCATGTCCTGCATGGCCTTTGGGTCATAGCCCGCGTCGTTCATAAGGACAAGCGCTTTTTTGTCAGCCTCAAATTCCTGCTTCTTGGAATATCCCGAATTCACCACTTGATTTACAATATCGTCTACGCAGCCGCTGAATTCTGCTGTGCTTGCGCTTTTGCCGGAAGCAGTGAGGGCAGTGTCTGCCGTTTCGACAAGGGCATTTGTTGTCCTGCTGGACTTTATTGCCTTTACTGCGTGCTGCAGCTGTATGTGCGCAATCTCATGCGCAATGACGGCCGCGAGCGCGTCTTCGGTTTTTGCGCATTCCAACAGCCCCCGTGTCACAAGGATGTGGCCGCCGGGAGTGGAGATTGCATTAATCTCCGGACTGTCCAGTATGCCTACAAAGTAGCCTTTGTACAAATACGGCATGTCGGAACAGGCTGTGATTGCGGCGCACACTTTATTTACGTAGGCAGTGGCTTTTTTATTTGTGTAGAGCGGATAGCTCGCAAGCACAGTGCCGGCAACTGCGCGTCCGATATAGTACTGCTGCTCCGGCGTTATTGTCTCGGTTGCTTTTGCTACTGCGCTTGTGGTTGTGTTCAACTGGTTCTTTGTGCTTTCGTCTATAACTCCGGCTTCCTGGGCGGCTTCTGTTACAACCTTTAAGAAATCCCACCCTGCGGAAACGGCGGACGATACGCAGGTTGCCGCCGCCAGTATGATGAGTGAAAAAAACTTTTGTGCTTTCATTTGCTTACTCTGCTTCTTTAAGTTTGCCGTTTTCCACAAATTCCGTGCGCTCTGCGTCAGAAATGCTGTTCGCCTCAACAGAGTCTACCGCCGTGTAGTCTGCGGAAGAGCTTTTGCTGTACTCAGCCTCTATGCCTTCGCTATAGCCTTTTCCTGCAAGCGAGAGTTCCTTCGCGTCTGTTGAAACCTTTTTGCCGGCTACGATTTTGCGCTTTGAAAGCGCGGTCGTTCTTATCCAGCCTTGCCCCGAAGCTTTTCCTGAGGTGGCAACGAGCGTCCACTTGCCGGATTCCGAGACAACGGAGACAACATCACCGTAGGCAACTTCGCATACTGTCTTTGCAGAGGACGAAGCCTTTGCCTTAAGCTGCGCCTTTTGAACCGCGACGTACCTGGATTCCCCCTTGGCAAAGGCTGACAGGGCAAGAATGCCGACGAGCGCTAATGATAAAAACTTCTTGAACATGAAGACCTCCTTTTTTGTCTATTATAACAATCTGTATCATTTGCGTAAAGACTTGCTCAGCTGGGTATGCCGCTGAGCATTTCGCTGTAGGTTCTAGGTTCTATTTGCTCTTTGGGGATTCCTGCAAGCGCCAAGAGACGCTCAAGCTCTGCGTGCAGTTTTGCCAAGCTGTCTTTATCTGCAGAAGGGGAAAGTATTTCTATTTCCAAAAAATCTCCAAGCGGCGGTACGGCGCAGAGTTCCAGCGTGGCCGTAAGCGGCTGTGCGGGGCAACTGTCCTTAGGCAGCTCAAGTTCCCAGTCTTCCACGTCCTTGTGCTTTTTTAGCTGTACATGGTAGCCTGTGTCCTGCAAAAACGCTTCCAGAGCCGCTGCGTCTGAGATTGAGCATTCTTTTTCGTCATTGGCTTCTATGGCAACGCCGTCGCTCCCTGTGACAACCGCCTTGCGCTTGTAGGTCACCAGTATGTCGTTTCTGCATGCACTGCCGTCTTTGTTCAGGAACAGCTCGCGCCGTATGCGGATTTTGTTGCGGTCGTCCGCCGACTTGCCCCAGTAGTCATCGTCGCGAATCACGTGCCGCACGCGGCGTGCGAATGAGTCTAGCTTGTATGCTGTCTGTTCGCGGTCTGTGACGCGCGCCTTGAGTTCAACTTCTGTCATTTTTACCTGCCGATGCCAGTATACTGCATTATTCCGCTGTAGGCTAGTCGTATTCTGGGCCGCCGGCTGTCTGTTCAAGAAATGATAAATTTGCCCCACTTAACTAAATTTGCTTTATTCTATATAATACTTGCTTATCAGAAGATATTATCAATTTTAGAGGAGAAATATATGGCTGCAGCAGACACAATGCATCCGCTTAAGAAGAATCCCAACTGGAAAGGACGCCGCGGACCGGTGCTTCTTGTAATCATGGACGGCGTAGGTTACGGCAAGTACGAAGAGGGAGACGCTGTTAAGGCGAGCCGCATGAAGTATCTGGACTGGTTCACCGCAAACTGTCCGCACACAAAGCTCAAGGCTCACGGAACTGCTGTAGGGCTTCCGACCGATGACGACATGGGCAACAGCGAAGTCGGCCATAACGCCATGGGCTGCGGCCGCGTATTCGCACAGGGCGCAAAGCTCGTAGGAGAGTCAATCAAGTCTGGAACTCTCTATCAGGGCGCAACATGGAAAAAGCTCGTCAAGAATGTGCAGGACAAGAACTCCGTGTTCCATTTTATCGGTCTTGTTTCTGACGGTAACGTACACAGCCACATTGACCACCTCAAGGGCATGGTGGAGCAGGCTCACAAGGAAGGAATCAAGAAAATCCGCGTGCACGCCCTGCTTGACGGCCGCGACGTTCCGCCTACAAGCGCGCTTGAGTACATCACTCCGCTTGAAGAATTCCTGGCTTCATTCAAAGATGCTGACTACCGCATCGCTTCAGGCGGCGGACGCATGTATATGACTATGGACCGCTACGGCGCAGACTGGTCAATGGTTGACCGCGGCTGGAAGGCACACGTTCTTGGTGAAGGCCGTCAGTTTGCCTCTGCAACAGAGGCAATCAACACATACCGCAAGGAAGTTCCTGGCGTTCTTGACCAGGACATGCACGAATTCGTTATCGCAGAGGGAGGAAAGCCAGTTGGAACCATCAATGACGGCGACAGCGTAATATACTTTAACTTCCGCGGTGACCGCGCGCTTGAGATTTCAGCAGCATTCGAGGGCGACTCTTCATTCGATAAATTCGACCGCAAGAGAGTTCCTGCTGTTGAGTACGCAGGTATGATGGAATATGACGGTGACAACCACAAACCCGCTCAGTATCTGGTGAACCCGCCGAGCATTGACCGAACGATGGGTGAATACCTTACAAAGACCGGCGTACACCTGATGGCAATCAGCGAAACTCAGAAGTACGGCCACGTTACCTACTTCTTTAACGGAAACCGCCCGGGCGAGTTCGACAAGAGCCTTGAGACTTATGTTGAGGTTCCGTCTGACGTTGTTCCGTTCGAGCAGCGCCCGTGGATGAAGTGCGCCGAAATCACCGACAAGGTTATAGAGGCAATCAAGTCCGGCAAGTACGAGCATATCCGCCTGAACTTCCCGAACGGCGACATGGTTGGCCATACAGGTGTATTCAATGCAGTTGTGTGCTCTATGGAAGGCATGGACTTGCAGCTCGGCCGTCTGCGCGACGCAATCAAGGAAGCCGGCGGTGTTATGTGCATTACTGCTGACCACGGCAACAGCGATGACATGTACGAGCACAAGAAGGACGGTTCCGTTGCAAAAGACGCTAACGGCGAGCCGAAGGCAAAGACCAGCCACAGCTTGAACCCTGTTCCTGCAATCATCTACGATCCGGAATACAAGGGCGAATATGACACCGAGCACTTGAACGAGGGCTTGGGCATTTCCTCTTGGCCGGCAACTCTTATGACTCTTATGGGCTTCGTTCCTCCGACGGACTATGACAAGTCTATTATTAACTTGAAGTAGTCTGCGAGTTTCAACGCAAACTCGGTAAGGTGCGGCCATTAGGTCGTATCATGCATATCGGCCGGTTGCCTTGATGGTGACCGGCCTTTTTTAGGCTTCCTGAGGCTTGTATCCTCCGCAAAGATTTTTGATTAATATTTTTGGTAGCGCCCAATTGCCTTTAAAAAAACTGATTTTCGTGGGTGTTTTTCCTGCCTTAGGGTACGCTCTCGTAACAGGAATTTCACAGGCCTTCATCTTGAGCTGGCTTGCACGGACAGAAAGATAAGCCAAAAGCTCGTAGCTCTGAAAAACATCGCGGAAAGGCTGTACACGGGTATCTTCCAGATATCGTCGTGAGTAGGCACGGTAGGCGTTCGTAGTGTCGGTGAAACGCTGGCGAGCGGTAAAGGAAATAACCGGCGCGTGAAGGAGCCTTACGGAAAGCAGGCGGACAAGCGGAGTGTTTACGGCCTTTCCTCCCTTTACAAAGCGAGAGCCTTGCACAAAGTCATAGCCTGCTTCAAGTTTTTCGATGAAATGCGGAACGTCCTCGATGCTGTCCTTGTCGTTCCCGTCAATAGTTATGATTCCCTTGTAGCCCCTCTGCAAAGCCCACCAGAAGCCCATGCGCAGCTGCGCCCCCTGCCTACCGTTGCCCCTCTTTACAAGTAGTGTATTCACGTCTAAGGCACGGAGAGCAGTTTCGTCCGTACTGCCGTCCGTAGAGCCGCCATCGCAGATAATGATGTCGGTAAGAGTGCTCACGTTCGCGGCTTTAGCCCTCGCAAGCTCTTTTTGAATGCGGCTGCCTTCATTTATGACCGGAATAAGGAGAGCGT
The DNA here is from genome assembly GCA_964554745.1 of uncultured Treponema sp. GTDB lineage: Bacteria > Spirochaetota > Spirochaetia > Treponematales > Treponemataceae > Treponema_D. Next base: position 12,435 of record CAZKPZ010000076.1, read on the forward strand.
AATCGCAGTTTTTGGGCGCGTATTCATTACAAGAAAAGTCCGGCACACCGGAAATGTTTGTGTATTC
>CAZKPZ010000077.1:0-3692 GCA_964554745.1 uncultured Treponema sp.
TATAGGCAAAAATCGCATTGTATGATATATTTGCCTCAAATGACAGAACTGAAATATAAGCGCAATTTTTGCATTACTGCCCACATTGACCACGGCAAGTCAACCCTTGCCGACCGACTGATTCAAAAAGCCCGGATTATTGATGACCGGCAGATGAAAGAGCAGATTCTTGACAATATGGACATTGAGCGGGAACGCGGAATTACCATAAAAAGTCAGGCCGTCACAATTCCTTATCATGCTAAGGACGGTCATGACTATGAGCTGAACTTTGTTGACACCCCCGGGCACGTTGACTTTTCTTATGAAGTGAGCCGTGCCATTGCTTCCTGCGAGGGTGCGCTGCTGTTGATAGACGCAACTCAAGGTGTCGAAAGCCAGACTGTGAGCAATATGTACCTTGCCTTGGAGCAGGATCTTACGATAGTGCCCGTTATAAACAAGATTGATCTTGCCAGTGCGGACATTGAGGGGACAAAAAAGCAGATAGACCATGACCTGGGGCTGGATTCCGCCGATGCCGTTATGGTCAGCGCCAAGACAGGCGAGGGCGTGGACGATTTGCTTGAGGCTATCGTGCAGAAGTTCCCGCCGCCAGAGGGAGATATAAACGCTCCGCTGCAGGCCTTGATTTTTGACTGCCACTATGACGAGTACCGGGGTGTAGTCGTGCATATCCGCGTAATGCAGGGGCGCGTTAAAGAGGGCGACATAATCCGCCTGATGGGGCGCAATGCCGACTACAAGGTAGAGCAGACAGGCGTCTTTAAGATAAAGTACGAGCGCAAGGAATATCTTGAAGCCGGAGACGTCGGCTATATTATTGCCGGCATGAAGACTATCAGCGAAGTACGCGTGGGCGATACCATTACTAATGCCGCAAATCCTGCCTCTGAAGCTCTTGCCGGGTTCAAGGAAGTGAAGCCGGTTGTTTTCTCTTCTATATATCCGATTGATTCTAACGATTACGAGGAACTCAAGGAAAGCATGGAAAAGCTCAAGCTCAACGATGCTTCTCTTGTGTTTGAAAAGGACAATTCCCTTGCGCTGGGCAACGGCTTCCGCTGCGGCTTTCTGGGGCTGCTGCACCTTGAGATTATACAGGAACGCCTTGAGCGCGACTTTGATCAGGCAGTTATCTTTACTGCACCGAGCGTACGCTACCGCCTTAAGACTCCGGGGCACGAATGGGCGTTCTGCGACAATCCTACGGAATTCCCTGAAGGCAAGATAGAAGCGTCAGAAGAGCCGTACATAGACGCAAGCATAATCACTCCGGCTGAATACCTGGGTTCTATAATGGAACTGTGCCGCCTTAAGCGCGGTACGCAGAAGAACATGCAGTATCTGGACGAAAAGCGCGTGGAACTTACGTATGACATGCCGCTTGCCGAAGTGCTCTTTGACTTTTACGACAAGCTCAAGTCATACAGCCGCGGATACGCCAGCTTTGACTATGAAGTTACCGACTACCGTTCTACAGATTTGGTGAAGGTTGATATTCTTATAAACGGCAAGCCTGTTGATGCCCTTGCGGAATTGTGCTACCGGCCTTCTGCGGTGGGGCGCGCCAAGACGGTGTGCGAGCGGCTTAAGGGCGAGATTGCCCGCCAGCAGTTCAAGATTGCCATACAGGGGGCTATAGGCGGCCAGATTATTGCCCGCGAGACGGTGAACCCGGTGCGCAAGGACGTTCTTGCCAAGTGTTACGGCGGTGACGTTACGCGAAAGCGCAAGCTGCTTGAAAAGCAGAAAGCCGGTAAAAAGCGTATGTTCCTTGCCGGCGAGGTTGAGCTGCCGCAGTCAGCGTTCCTTGCCGTTCTTAAGGAAAAGGAAGACGACAACTAAGCCTTTAGTGTTTTGCGGATGGAGCCCATCCGCATTCTTTTTATTCTGGTGTCTTCCAGAAGGGCTTGCAGGCCCTGTGCGTCTTCTTCCTGTATGGCTTTTCTGAATGTGCTCATCTGCTCCATAAAGCGGTCGATGTGTTCCGTGAGCTTTTCTTTGTTCGAGATAAACAGCTCAGTCCACAGGGGGGCGTTAATCATGGCAATGCGGGTGAGGTCTTCAAAGCTGCCGCCGCCGAACGCGGTAATCTGCTCGTCCTGCGCGCTTTCTACCAGGGCTGAGGCAATCACATGGCACAGCTGCGAGGTAAAGCCGATTTTGTAGTCGTGTGTCTCGCAGTCTGTTTCTGTTATGCGGGTAAAGCCCATGGCCGTAACAAGGTCGCGCATAAGGTTCAGGTTGTCGGCTTTGTTAAAGCTCTGCGGCACCAGTATGTAGTTGTGGTCTATGAAAAACTTCGCGGACGAGGCGGCATAGCCTTCTTTTTCGCCACCGGCCATCGGATGCCCTATGATAAAGTCCACGTCGCTGCGCAGAAGCGATGGCAGATTCTTTTCAAAAATCCCTTTTACTCCGCTTATGTCTGTTATGATGCAGCCGCTCTTGAATGAATCTCTGTTGTCCTTTAGGAATTCCAGCGTGGCGTGCGGATACAGGCAGATGAACACCACATCGCAGTCGGCGAGCATTTCCTTCACCTTGTCAGTAGTGAACGTCTTGTCGACCACGCCTTCGGAAACGGCCAGGGACAGACACGCCGTGCTGCGGTTACAGGCAAAGACTCTGCCTGCCGCACCGCTCATGCTGAGCACGTTTGCCCTGATGGACTTGGCGATGGAGCCGCCCATTATGCCAAGACCGATTATTCCGTACGTGAGGTTCTGCAGTTCTTTCATATTGTCTTGCCTTCTACGGCGGCGTACTTTCCGAGCTTTGTGCAGAGACTTTCGAATTCTTCGGGGTGGAGCTGCTGTGCCGCGTCGCTGAGGGCTTTTTCGGGCTTGCAGTGCACTTCTATTTCAAGTCCGTCTGTACCGGCAGCGACGGAAGCCTGCGCCAGAATCGGCACCATCCAGCGGATGCCGCATGCGTGGCTTGGGTCCGCCACGACAGGCAGGTGTGAGACTTTGTGCAGGTAGGGGATTGCGCTCAGGTCAAGGCAGTTGCGCGTGTAGCTGTCATAGGTGCGGATGCCGCGCTCGCAGAGAATGACGTTCTCGTTGCCGTTGGCCATGATGTATTCCGCGCTCATCAAAAGCTCGCTGATGGTGCCGGAGAGGCCGCGCTTGAGGAGTACCGGCTTCTTGGACTTGCCCAGTTCCTTCAGGAGGTCAAAGTTCTGGAAGTTGCGCGCGCCCACCTGAATCAGGTCGACGTCGCTGAAATATTCGAGTTCTGAAATTGCCATCAATTCTGTACAGATTGGCAGTCCTGTTTCTTTCTTGGCCTGTGAAAGCAGATTGAGGCCTTCCTTGCCCATGCCCTGGAAGCTGTATGGTGATGTTCTCGGCTTGTAGGCGCCTCCGCGCAGAATACGTGCGCCGGCTTTCTTTACTGCGCGGGCTGCGTCCATAATCTGCTCTTCGCTTTCTACTGAGCAAGGACCTGCAATGATTACTACGGTCTTGCTGTCTCCTATGTTGCAAGGAGTAACGCCTGACTGGCCGCCGCCGATGGTTATTACGGTGTTTTCCGGGTGGAATGAGCGGCTTGCCATCTTGTAGGGGGCAGAAACACGCTCCGCGCTTTCTACAACGTCATTGGCGAGCAGGTCTTCCGGGTCTATCTTGGATGTGTCTCCTAAAAGTCCTACAATTGTTTTGTCTACACCTTTTGAGATGTGG
>CAZKPZ010000077.1:3702-12260 GCA_964554745.1 uncultured Treponema sp.
TTTCTTCTTTACATCTTCAAGGAATGAGTTTACTTCCTTTTCCTGTGCGCCTTTCTTCAAGACAACAATCATTGTATTTGCCTCCTGGTAATAAAAAAAGGACCTACCGCTTTTTACGGAAGGTCCTGCAATTGCACTTATTAAAGCAACGCCTTTGTGCTGTCTAGCACAAAACTTCCGTCATAGGGTGAGAAAACCAATAATAGCTAAAGTAACGGTAAGCCCGCGTTGTATGCTTCATATATGCATAATTATACGGAAATGATTTGATACTGTCAAGAGTAAATTCCAAATCTTTCAATTCTGTTTTCCCCGTGTAAGTATGAACGGATGGCCGTCTGTGGCGTACGCTTCTGTGAGTGTAAGCGTGTAGGGCTGTATGATGATGCGGTTGTCGTCAATCTTGCTGTCATCTTCGATGGACGGCGAGTAGGAAATTTGATAGATTCCGCTCCAGAATTCGTCTTTTTCCTGACCGGTGACGGTCTTTGTCCGGAACTGTATAAAGGTCTGGTTTTCTATCTGCAGCGGCGTGTATGTGCCGGAGTATTCCTTGTCCGCTGTCTTTACCCGGTAAGTTCCGGATGTAAAGATGATGTGCGTACCGTCGGACATCTGCCAGAACGGTCCGCGCTCCAGGCTTTCAATGTAGGTGGGCTTGGTGCCGTTTGCGCTGGTGTTCTCTTTGTAGAAGTCAGAGAACTTCATCTTTTTGTACGAACCGTTCCAGGCGCTTTCTTCTTTTATGACCATACTTACGTCGTCATGGATTGCGATGTTGATTTGTTCCAGGTCTGCGATATTTACGTTGATGTTTCGCTTGAGTGTCTCTATTTCAAAGTTTGTTGACGAGATGTATATTCCGCGGTAGTGCAGGGAACTGTTTGCCCAGTTATACACTTCTTCTTCCTGGCCTGTAGAGAATATAATTTGCGCTGACTCGTAGTCAAAGAAGATATAGCGTATGATTCCTGTTTTTGCTTCAGTCTTGTACCAGAGGCCGTTAAGGTAGTCGGCCATGGTCTTGACTGTGCCGTCCTGTATTTTGGAAAGTTCTTCTGCCGCGATTTTGCTACCCTTGATGCGGATTTTGTTTGTCTGCACATATTTTTGCTCACGCGCGCTCCAGTTCCACAGGCTTTGTATCTGGTCGGAGCCGGACGGGTTTTCTGTATCAGAGCCGTATACCATTATGGTGTATGCTCCGGTGCCTTCCGGGGCGTATGAGTTGGATTCCCCCTGCTGCAGGTAGATTGCGCCGTCGCTTTCGAGGTCTGCTATGATGTGCAGCTTAAAGTCGTTGGTCTTGTGGTCGATGTCAAAGAAGTATGCCTGCAGGACAGACGAGCCTGTTTCCGTGAATCCCTGGTATAGGAGCGCCATGCGGTTTGTTCCGGTAAGGTCAATGCCGTAATACGAGAATGTTTTTACCTGCGACACGTGGGTTCCGATTATGGCTTTGCGCTCGTAGCGTTCTGTCTTTGCGTTGTAGATGCCGATTAACAGCTGCAGGTAAGGGCTGTTTGCGGTCTTGATTGCGTTTACCTGGTCTTCAAGTCCGTCTCCGTTGAAGTCTTCGCTTACGATGTCTATGAGGGTCTCCCCGGCCTGCAGCGGTACGAGAGATGTAAGTATTATGCCGTCGTCAACGACGGTATTTGTGCTGTCTGTGCTGCTATTTTCTGAGTTGACGGTAGGAACAACAAGCTTTGCCCTTGTCTCGCTTTCTTTCTCCGGTTTGAAATAGTTTCTGGCTATTATAAGAAATGCAAGCGCCGACAGGGCAACTATGAAGACTGCGAGGACTATTCTGTTTTGCATTAGTCCATATTACTAAAGAGCTGTTTATTTTTCAAGAACTGAGTGTAAGATGTCCAGTCCTTCGTCAATCTGCTTTTTGGGAATGTTCAGCGGAGGCACCAGGCGGATGGTGTGTTCCCCGGCTGTTGAAAAGAGCAAACCTGCGTCGAGACAGCGCTTTTCAATTTCTGCCGGGCTTCCGGTTATCTGGACTCCAATCATCAGGCCAAGTCCGCGTACATCAGTTATGCAGGGGAGTTTCCAGCTTTTTATGGTGTTCCGCATGTATTCGCCTTTTTCTGTGACGTGTACCAAAAAGTCCGGTGACTTTAGTTTTTTAAGAACGACATGTGCCGCCGCGCATGCAAGCGGGTTGCCGCCGAATGTGGACTGATGGTCTCCTGCGGCAAACACGCCGTTTGCCTTGCCCCTGAACAGACATGCGCCCATCGGAACTCCGCCGGCGATTGCCTTTGCAAGGGTGACTACATCGGGATTGAACTGCAGCTGTTCGCTTGCAAGCAGGCTTCCGGTGCGTCCCATGCCGGTCTGTACTTCGTCTGCAATGACGATTGCTCCTGCGTCGCGGGCTGCTTTTGCGGCGGCCTGTGCCCATGCCGGGTCAAGGGGGATTACGCCGCCTTCACCCTGTACGCATTCCATCATGAGGGCTGCAGTGCTGCTGTCAAACGCGTCCTTGAGGGAGTCGTAGTCATTGGCTTTGATTGTCTTGAATCCTGACGGATATGGAGCAAAGCTTGCCGGGTGGAATTTTTCCTGCCCGGTCGCCTTGAGCGTGGCGAGTGTGCGTCCATGGAATGAGCGTTCCAGAGTTACGATTGTCTTGCGCTCGTCTCCGCCGTTGAGCTGTCCGTACTTGCGTGCGAGCTTGATTGCGGCTTCGTTCGCTTCTGCTCCTGAGTTACCAAAGAAGACTCCGTCAAATCCTGTTGCGTCCAGCAATGCTTTTGCATAGCTGACTCCTGTGTCGCTTAGAAAGTAGTTGCAGACGTGAATCATCTTTTTTGACTGCTTGGCAATTGCCTTTACAAGCGGCTTATAGTTGTGGCCAAGGCAGTTTACTGCGATGCCGGAAAGAAAGTCTATGTATTTTTTTCCGTTTATGTCTTTAAGGACTGCTCCATTGCCGCTCTTGAACGTGATGTCAAATGAGCCGTAGTTATTTAAAACCGGTGAATTGGCCATATCAAACTCCTTTTTTTTCGGTATCGCAAAGAGAGCAAGTCCTTTGTTTTGTATTTTTATACACCCGAATTGTTAAAATTGCATAATTATATCTGTATTGGCGTCTTTATGCAATAGGCAATGTTTTTAAGCTCAGTCTTTAACTGAGAAAACTTCATGCTTGACAAATATATAAATATATGTTTATATGAAAATATAACTAGAAGGAGCGAGGAGAAATTATTATATGGACGAGAATGCTAAGGCGAACTGCCTGGACGATGTGGACGAGGATATGCTGTGTGAGCTTGCCGAGTTGTTCAAGATTTTCGGTGATTCCACCCGCTGTAAGATTCTGTATGCCTTGTTGGACAAAGAGATGAATGTCACTGATATTTCGGCGGCTCTGAATATGACGCAACCGGCAATCAGTCAGCAGCTGAGGGTGCTGAAGACGAACGGACTGGTGAAGTACCGGCGGGACGGAAAGTCTATAATCTATTCGCTTGCGGACTCTCATGTACAGGCGATTTTGAATATAGGACTGGAACATCTGGGGGAGTAAAGGAGGGGTCATTATGGAAGAACATGAACATGAAGGCGAGATGAGTCTTAAGAAGGTAGCTTTTGCAGTGCTTCTTTTTGTGGCGGCACTGCTGCTGGAAAAGCTGCCGTTCTTTGATTTTTCTGCGGACAGCGACCATGTGCGTTATCTTATAGTGCGAGGGGCATATCTGGTTCTGTATTTTGCTGCGTATTTTATAGTCGGTTTTCCGGTTGTTAAAGAAGCTGTTGAAGATTTGTTTCATGGAGAATTCTTTGGAGAAGAATTCCTCATGTCTGTGGCAACGCTGGGAGCGGTAGCAATCGGTGAGTACTCCGAGGCTGTGGCGGTTATGCTGCTCTTTCAGATAGGAGAATACCTTGAGGACAAGGCTGTGGATTCTTCGCGCCGTTCGATTACTGAGCTTATGGATATACGCCCTGATACTGCCACTGTGCGCCGTGGAGCTGCGCTTGAGGAGCTGCCGGCGGAAGAGGTTCGTATAGGGGAGGTGATTGTTGTTAAGCCTGGTGAGCGCATTCCGCTGGACGGAACTGTGGTGGGCGGCAAATCCATGCTGGATACTTCTGCATTGACCGGCGAGAGCGTGCCGCGGGAAGTGCTTGCGGGCGATGCGGTTCTTTCCGGTTTTGTTAATAATGACGGAGTCTTGGAAGTCCGGGTGACAAAGGCTGCGGGCGAAAGCACGGTGAGCCGCATTCTTGATATGGTTGAAAAGGCTCAGGACAAAAAGGCCCGTTCCGAGAAATTTATGACGCGCTTTGCCAAAGTATATACTCCGATAGTTTGTTTTGTTGCTCTGCTGGTCGCCGTCGTTCCTCCGCTTGTTATTCCCCTTGTTACGGGGCAGAATGGCGGAAATGGTTCGGCTTTGTGGCGGACTTGGATTTACCGTGCTCTTGAGCTTTTGGTCGTGTCTTGTCCTTGTGCATTTGTAATATCTGTTCCGTTGAGTTTCTTTGCAGGAATCGGGCGGGCTTCCCGCTCCGGAATCCTGGTGAAAGGCTCCAACTATATGGAAGCCTTGAGCAAGACCGACTGTGTTGTGTTTGACAAGACAGGCACGCTCACAAAGGGTGTGTTTGAAGTCGTGGCGGTTCACCCTGTTGACGAGCGGCGTGTTGACCGTGATGCATTGGTTGCTTTTGCGGCTCATGCGGAGTATTATTCAAACCATCCTATTTCCAAGTCGTTAAAACAGGTTCACCATTGCCCTCTTTGTGACAAGATGCTGCTTAGCGGCATGTCCGGTGCGGAAGAGATTTCAGGGCATGGAGTGAAGACTTTTGTGCAGGGGCAGACTGTGCTTGCCGGCAATATGCGCCTTATGGAAAAAGAAGGCGTTATGGGCTTCGTTCCTTGCAGTGAGGATGATTCTGGCACTGTGGTTCATGTAGCCGTTGACGGTATATATGCCGGCCACATTGTCATAAGCGATGTAGTGAAAGAGGATGCAAAGACTGTTGTTGACCGCCTGCACAAAGCCGGCGTGACACAGACGGTTATGCTTACCGGGGACGCGAAGCAGACTGCTGAGACTGTTGCGTCACGGCTTAAACTGGACACTTTTTATGCGGAACTGTTGCCGCAGGATAAGGTCTCTAAGCTTGAGCAGTTGCTTTCGCAGTATAAGGCTAAAAAGCGTACTGTCGCTTTTGTTGGTGACGGAATAAATGACGCGCCTGTACTTTCTAGGAGCGATGTTGGCATTGCAATGGGGGGAATCGGCAGCGATGCGGCCATTGAGGCTGCGGATGTCGTTATTATGGACGATTTGCCTGGTAAAGTGGCCGAAGTGATAACGCTGAGCCGCAGGACTATGGCGAACGTAAGGCAGAATATTTGCTTCGCTCTGGGAGTAAAGCTGCTGATTATGCTGCTGTGTGTCTTGGGGCTTGCAAATATGTGGCTTGCTGTTTTTGGCGATACTGGCGTTACACTGCTTGCGGCACTGAACAGTATGCGGCTTTTAAAGGAATAACTGCACATTTATTAAAAAATGTGCTATAATGAAGTCCATGAATTTGAAAAAAATGCGTGGGCTTCAAGCTCTTGCAGTAATACTGACTGTTTTAATAACAATTTTATTTTTCATATATATATTTTTTGTGATTCCTCATGTTTCCTTGCAGAGCGAGCAGACTGGGGCTGATTCAGGGGATGACCGCAAGTATCATATATTGGTTGTTGGAGATGCGGCGAACGAGGCCGCAATCCGCGAGATTCAGGAAGGGGCGGAAGAGGAAAGCAAGTCCTATAACTGTGTCGTAGAGCTGAATGTTCCGTCTTCCGGGGCGGAAGACCGTTCTTTGCAGGAAATGCTGGACTTTGCCTCTTTTGCGCATGTTGACGGTGTAATTGCCTATATAGGGGAAGGTGAGTCGGATGTATTTTTGCCTGATACCTGGGACGGCAAGACTATTCCCTTGATTACAATTTCTCAGTACGAAGAAAGTATTCCTCAGATATCATATATAGGAACTAATTATTCAGAGCTTGGCAGAAAAATTGCCTCTGAAAGTGCTGCATATCTTTCTGGCGGCGGCAATATCAGTCTGATAAACACAAACAGAGAAAATAACCCGAACTACAGTACTCTTATGGCTAGTCTCACGACTTCTCTTTCTTTTTATTCGGACATATATGTAACGGTCTATGATTTGGATAATCCTAATTCTATTATGAGTATAGGCTCTCCGCTTACGGAAGGAATTCGGACGGGGCAGACTGACCTGGTTGTTTGCCTTACCAGTGATGATACAATCTGTGCGGCGCAGCTTGTGAATGATTTGGGTAAAGCCGGCAAAACTGGTATCATAGGCTTTGGCGAAGGCAGTGTCCTGGACCGCTACCTTGAAGTTGGAATCGTAACGGAACTGCTTTCTATAGATTCAAAGAAGATAGGTTCGGTATGTCTGCGAGAGTTGTTTGAGTATATTCATTACGGCTATGCCAACAGTTATATCGCCGCAGATGTAAAAATCCGGAAGAGGACGCTATGAGTCGTGCGGCGCTTTTTAGGCGTAGTTTTCGCGCCAGAATCATGTTGTGTGTGCTTGCCTCTATAGTGGTGCTTGTAGTTTTTTTTGCAATTACGGCAATGCGGAATCAGGATTTTTTGCAGAAGACCGGGCGGACGTATGAGACAAATACCAAACTGAATGAAGTTTCGGCTAATATTCTTGCCACAGAAGTCGCTATGGAAAACTATGTGGCGTACAAGACCTTTGAAAGCATTGATACATACTATCATTTTCAGGCTCTTGCAGAAGAATCTCTTGCAGAATTCGATACGTCGCCTTCTACGGATAAGGTGAAGCTCGGTGAGTATTCTGTGTTTCAGCTTGCGACATCGTTCTTTTATTACAGCCGCAAGGCGGTTTCGTTTCAACGGGCCAATGACTTTTATTCTATGCGGACCTTCTATAAAAAGAGCCTTGAGTGTTATTCCATGTTGCAAAAGGAAATAGAAAAGTTGAATTCGCTGCTTATGGAGCGAAATGCCGTATTGTATAAGTCAAATCAGAAGAGCTTCGATAATTTTGTACGCATAAGTACGATTTTTATCGCGATTTTTTCTGTCCTGATATTTATTGTTCTTTACGTTACGGTTACTATTATAATGACTCCCCTTTCGGAGATTTCTTCAATTGCAACCCGTGTGGCAGTAATGGACTTTGATGTTCCTCTGTTTAACAGCCAGGCGGAAGATGAGATTGGGAACATCTGCCGTGCATTTGACCGCATGATTGTCAGTATCAAGGCGTATGTCGATAAAATCTGGGAAAAGGTCGCGCAGGAAAATGAGCTTAAGGAAAAGGAGCTTGAGATGAGGGAACTGTATTCCGCAGCTCAATTACGCGCGTTGCAGAATCAGATAAATCCGCATTTCCTTTTTAATACTCTGAATACCGGTGCCCAGCTTGCCATGATGGAAGGCGCGGATAAGACTTGCTATTTTATTGAACAGGTGGCGGACTTTTTCCGCTATAATATACAGCAGCAGGGGCAGGCGGCGACGCTTTCTGAAGAATTATCCCTTGTTGACAATTTTGTTTATATTATGAAAGTTCGTTTCGGCGAGCGTCTGATTTTTGAAAAAGACTTGCCGGCCGACGTCGATTACACTATTCTTTTGCCTCGGATGATTTTGCAGCCGTTGGTGGAAAACTGCATAAAGTATGGACTGAAAGGTGAAAAAGGCCATGTAGTGCTTTCTGTTACTCATGATACGTTTGTAATAAAGATTGCTATATCAGATAACGGAAACGGAATAACAGAGGAGCTTAGAAATCAAATTCTTTGTTCGGGGCAGGACATGCCGATAAAAAAAACGTCAGCGCAAGCTGCTTCTGCCTCGGGAACGGGAACGGGGCTTGTGAATGTCGCTTCGCGCTTGAGACTGTTCTTTCATCGGGCGGATGTCTTTGATATTCTTACGAATGAAGAAGGCGGAACTACATTTTTGCTGAAGATTCCGCAGGCTCCAGAGAATGTGGAAAAGGAAAATAATCATGTATAATATACTTTTAACTGATGACGAACAGATAATGGTCGACTCCCTTACGTTTATTATTGAAAAGAACTTTCCTTCGCAGACAAGGATATTCTCTTCCCTTTCCGGTTCTCAGGCCTTGGAAATTACGGCAAAGGAGCAGATAGACATTATTTTTATGGATATAAATATGCCGGGACTTAACGGCCTTGAGACGGTGAAATATATCCTGCAGTCAAAGCCAGATACAGTGATTGTCATCTTAAGTGCGTTTGATAAATTCCAATACGCACAGGAAGCTGTAAATCTTGGTGTATACCGTTATCTTACAAAGCCTGTGAATCGTAATACTGTTGTGGAGACGTTGCGGAACGCGATGAATATGGTCGATCAGAAACGCGGACGCAAGACAAACGAGGTTGAGCTTCATAAGAAGTTGGATTTAGTTTCTCCGATGGTTGAAAGTGACTTTATTTATTCGGCTGCTTTTGGCGGTGCAAAAGATGTTTCTGA
>CAZKPZ010000078.1:0-12172 GCA_964554745.1 uncultured Treponema sp.
GTGTCAAAGCCCTTGCAGCCGTATGCTCCGCAGGCAGTGCAGTCCTTGCTTTTTGCAATCTGTTCAATGGAGTCAGTGAATTTTTTGCTCGGCATTCCGCACGTGTACATGAAGAACACCTTTTTTGATTCCGGCAGATTCGATTGGGCAAACTCTAAGACGCTCTTGTAAAATGAGCCGAAGTCAATTCCAGACGCAAAGCCGATTAAGTCATAGGCAGACAAATTCGCCTGCTTTACCTTTGTTGCGTCGATAATGTCCACGCTGAATTTTTGTGCGACAGCCTCAACCAGCTTGTATGTGTTCCCATGGAACGTTGACGCATAAATGATTACCGCTTTCATAAAAAACTCCTAGTCTTTGCAATAATTCGATTCTGGTCTTTATAATACGATAAAAGAGAGTATTTATCAATGAGGATTATTCGCTCATCTTTTGTATAATTCACAGACGCTTCTTATATGCGTGTGGCAATTTCCAGGGCTATGTATAATTTGCCCAAGTCATGGTTTGCCTTATAAAGACCTTCCACTTCATACCCGCTTGCTTCCAATACGTCACCGGACTCAAGAAAGTCATACAGCTCCAAACCATAGAAATTGCAAACGCCTGTACGCCGGCAAGCTCCATCTCTACGGCGATGCAGCCTTCGGCTTTTCGTTTTGCAACAAGACCTGCAGTTTCCCTGACCATTGAGTCGGTCGTCCACACTTTTCCCAGGACGTATGGTGCTGACAGTTCATCAAAAATCCTCGTCAGCTTTTCGCTGTTTTTAATTGTGATGTAGTCAGTAGGCGGTGCAAAATAATAGGAACAGCCCTCGCCGCGATAGCTTTCCGTTGGAATGATGAATTTGCCAGTTGTCTGATTTTTGTCAAGGCTTCCGCAGGAGCCGAACATCACGAACTTTGTAGCTCCCGTAAGCCAATGCGCCTCATAGCACAGAGAAGCAGCCAGGGCGGAACCGATGCCAGTCAGGTAAAATGCAACGTCTTTGCCCTTATAGTTCATCTTATAAATCGGAGTATCTCCGTTGCAGCAGGTCAGCTTGCCTATTTCCTCGCAGTAATATTCTTGCAACAAATGAGCATTCAGTTCTTTTGAAAAGATAATCAGGCATATATCTACGAGGTGTTTTTGCTCGCCGTAGAACTCTTTTAAGCTGATAATCGGTTCGGTACTTGTGTCAAAGCAATCTGTAATCATTGTTTTATCCCGGCTAATTATGGCATATATTTCTTATTGTATCAATAATTCGTCTATTGTTTCCTTTATTTCCTTTTGTAAAAAATAGTGCTCATTCCAGAACTTATTTTTTGAGTTTTTTAAAATCTTTTAATCTTCAGTTTAGAATTAGTTTAAATTTTAAGTGTATTGTCTTCATATAAATACGGATAAACACGGAGGCACTGATGAAGAAAATATTCTTTCTTTTTATTATATTTCTTATGATTGGGGAGGCTTTTGCAGCTGCTCCGTTGGAACTTTCTGCAAACAAGGCTATTGCGCTGGCTCTTGAAAATTCAGGTTCTATAAAGCGGTCAGAAATTACGCTAAAGGCGTTGGAACGGGCTAAAAAACATTCTTGGAATTCCATTGCGCCATATGCAGACCTTTCAGCTTCTTATGACATCAGCGATTTGTGGGCAACTAGCAGTCATACTTTGCAAGGAAATTTTTCCGCAGGAATTGAGCTTCCGCTTTCATCTTTCTCTGAAGTCAAAAGCGGAAAAAAGAATTACGAGGAAGGGCTTGTCGCATTTGAGCTTGTGCGGCGGGAAATTGAAAGACAGGTGCAAAAACTCTACTTTACGATTCTTTATCAGCAGGCGTATTGTGACTTACAGGAACACAACTTGGAAACAGGACGACTTACCTATGAGCAGAATCTGAAAAAATACAACGAAGGAAGACTTTCAAAAATCGATGTAATGACTTCAAAAATAAATGTTGAAAAATTAAAGGTTTCTCTAAAACAGGCTGTGATTGAAAAAAATCAAAACATACAAAGCCTAAAGGAACTATTGGGGCTTGATTTAAATTCAGAAATAAAACTGACAGACTCACTTGAAGAATCAGCAAGAAAAGTCTTTGAAGATTTCGAGCCGGGCAAGCTATCTGAAAATCTAAAAATCAGGCAGTTGGAAAAGAAAATCGAAAGTCTTGAAGCTGCAGCAAAAATGACAAAAGCGCAGAACCTGCTGCCTTCTCTAAAAGCAGGGGTGAACCTGAATCCTGCAAAGAACTTTGGCGGAGACGAATGGACAATGACAGATTCAGCAACTGTCACGCTTTCTTTTTCTTTTTCAAACTTTTTTCCCTTTTCAAAAGCATCGGACAATATTGCGGCCGCAAAAGATGCCGTGAAGGATGCCCGACTGGAACTAGAATCGGAAAAGAAAAAGCTGGAAATCAAAAAGCTGAGCGATATTGAAAAAATCAATCTGCTGAAAAATCAAATTGAATCTGCAAAGGCAAACATAGACCTTTGCCTTGCAAACTACGCAATGACAAAATCCGCTTACGAAAAAGGCAGCAAGGGCATTCTGGATTTGCAGAATGCCTCAGACCTTGTAATTCAGGCTCAGGTGAGCCAACTTTCGGATTATTTGGAATTGATTTCAGCAGTTACAGATTACAAACTTGGATATTGAATAAAAAGGGGGAAAATGATGACCAAGAAAAACAGAATTGTATTTATTATGGGTATTTGTCTTACATCGGTGGCGGCGGTAGCCTTGATTCATAAAGATGCAGGACAGGGCAAGCAAGATGAAACAGCTCTCGTTGAGGAAAACACCGTTACCGTAATGACTGAAAAAGTGCAAAAAGATGACTTTTCGTTTTACATTAAGGTGAACGGAAACATTGAGGCAAAGAATACCGTCTTGGCATACCCAGAAATGAGCGGAAAAATTTTTAGAACTTTTGCGACACTTGGTTCTAAAGTGGAAAAAGGTGAAATAATTGCAGAAATTGACCCGTCGCGTCCCGGAGAAGAATTCGTTCATTCCTACGTCCGCGCTCCTATATCCGGCTCGGTGATTTCGGTTCCTGTAAAGACAGGCTTCACCGTCACTACAGAAACTGCGGTTGCCACAATCGGTGATGTTTCAAACCTCTTAATCAGTACAAATATTCCAGAACGATACGCCGCGAGCTTGAAGACCGGAATAAAAGCCAAAGCGACTTTTCAAGCTTACCCGGAAATTTCTTTTGATGCAAAAGTCATAAGTGTTTCTCCTGTCGTGGATTCCCTGTCTCGCACCGTGCAGACTGTCCTTGCCTTTGACAATGACGACAGCAGAATAAAAGCCGGAATGTTTGCAAAAGTCAAATTCTATATTTTGGAATACAAAGATGCACTTACCATTCCGCAAGAAGCCGTTTTGACAGGTGATGACGGGAATTACGTTTACAAGGCAGATGCAAATGGCAGGGTAAGCCGCACCCAGATTACCACTGGTGAAAGCCTTGAAGGACGTACCAGAATAATTTCTGGACTTTCCGAAAACGACACTATTGTTACTGCAGGAACCGCGATTCTGACCGACGGTGCTAAAATCAGAGAGATTGAAAACTAAGAGGATAGAACACATGACACTTTCAAAAAAAATTCTGGATCATCCGATTTTGACCGTCACTGTTTTTGCCCTCATGGCGATTCTGGGACTTTTTATGATTCCGAATCTTGCACTTGAACTGTACCCCGCAACGGAAGAGCCGATTATTACAGTTTTCACTTCCTACGAAAACGCAGGACCTGAGTCTGTGGAGAAGGCAGTAACCGTTCCGCTGGAAGATTCCCTTGTGAGCGTGAACAAACTTAAGAAGCTCACATCAACTTCATCAGAAGGCTCTTCAATGATTATGCTGGAATTCAATCAGGAAACAAACCTTGACGCAGCCGTAAACGAAATACGCGACAAGATTGACGAGGCAAAGGGGGACTTGCCTACAGGAGTTTCAAATCCTTCGATTTTCAGAATGAACACTGCTTCAGAGCCGATTATCACGCTTGCCCTCCGGGGAAACAAATCCGTAAATGAAATGGATTTTCTTGCAAAGAATTTTGTAAAGTCCCGACTTGCTCAGACAGACGGAGTTGCACGTGCCCAAGTTGCAGGCGGAACAGACAAAATCATCCGTGTGGAACTTTCTCAGAACCGTCTGGAAGCCTACGGCCTTACGCTTACACAAGTTTCAGAATCGCTTGCAAGCCAGAATCTTGACATGGGCGGTGGAAAAATCGCAGAGAAGACGAGCGAATATACAATCCGCACGACGGGAGAATTCCCAGACTTGGAAGCCGTAAACGACACTGTTGTTGCAAATGTGGGAGACTATGACGTTCGACTTTCTGACATTGGGCGTGCCTTTGAGGGCTACCGTGACGAAAAGTCCTGCGTCTACATCAACGGAGAGTCTGGAGTTTCAATCGACATTCAAAAGAGAACAGGCGCAAATACCATCAAGACAGCCGATGCCGTTTACGAAAAGATAGAGGAAATCAATGCAACTCTTCCGCAGGGAATACATCTGGAAATAATTCAGGACGGCTCCATTGAAATACGCCAGACAATCACCGCCTTGCGAAAATCTTTGATTGAAGGTCTTATTCTTGCAGTTATCATCCTCTTTATTTTTCTAAAAAATTTTAAGTCCACAATCATAATCAGCATTTCAATTCCGCTGTCGCTCATCATCACGCTGCTTGCGATGAATCTTTTTGGGCTAAGTCTGAACCTTATGACAATGACTGGTCTTATTCTTGCTGTCGGAATGATTGTTGACGCTTCAATCGTCATGCTGGAAAACATTTCAACTTACCGTGAACGCGGCGAAAGTCCCAAAGCGGCGGCAGTTCTCGGCTCGCAGGAGATGGTCGGCTCAGTGCTTTCTGGAAACCTCACGACAATCTGCGTCTTCATTCCGTTTATTTTCTATAGAAACCGACTTGGCGAAATGGCTATTATGTTTAAGGACGTGATTTTTACCGTTGTGATTGCCCTGCTCGCAAGTCTTTTGGTTGCTATTTTCCTAGTTCCAGTTCTGGCAGGAAAATTCCTTTCCATTTCAAACAGAAAGGAAAATCCTGTTACGAATCCTGTCTTGAAAGGTCTATATTCCCTTTTTGACATGGGCTTTGACTCCATTCAGAACGTATACAAAAGAATTTTGAGAGCAGCCCTCGCCCACAGATTCACTACAATCGTTATCTCGCTTTTGTTTATGCTTTGAACAGGATACCTTGCGACCAAACTTAACCTTTCAATGTACCCGGAGGCGGAAAGTCAGTCAGTAACATTGAGCGTAAAAATGCCGTCGGGGACTCCCTACGAAAGCTTAAAAGAACAAATGCTTAAATGGCAAAAAATCATCAGCGATGAAGTTCAGGGAATCAAAAGTATGACCATGGACGTTGGAATGTCTTCTGGCGGGGATGAAGCAAGCAATCAGGGAAGCATACGAATTTCTTTGCCAGAGGCTTTAATGCAGATTGACACTGTTTCCACAATCAAAGAAAAGCTCAAGAAGCACTTTGGCGAATTCAAGGGAATGGAAATATCTTTTTCAAAAGGCATGGACGAACAGCTTGCCGGCTACGACATAGACATTTCAGTCCGCTCATCTTCGCTAAATGATGCGATTGCAACCGCAGACGGTGTAAAGAAAATCATAAAGTCAATTTCAGGATTCTCAGAGCCAATAAGCGACACTTCAACAGGACTGCCACAAATTGAAGTGAGCATTGACCGAGACAGAGCTTCTTCTTTCGGAGTGACAGTTGCTGCAGCCGCAAACGAAATTGCCGCCTGCGTAAACGGAATCAAGGCAACAAAATTCCGAAAGCAGGGAAAAGAATACGACATGATTGTGATGTTTGAACCGGAAGACCGTTCTCAAGTTCTGGACTTGGACACAATTTTTGTGGCTGGAACAAATGGCCGTGTCTGTGTGGCGAATTTTGCCGACATCAAAAAAGGCTACGGCCCAGTGAGCATTCAGCGAGAAAATCAGGAAAAGACTATTCATGTTACTGCAAGCATCACTGGCAGCATGGGCACAAAGGAAGCCGAAGACACTATCAAAAATAAAATCAGCACGGACTTGATTCTGCCTGACGGCGTTACGATTTCATACGAAGGTCAGTGGGGTAAAATTGCAGCCCAGAGCAAGGTATTTGCAATCGTAATTTTTCTTGCCCTGCTTATGGTTTTTGGCGTAATGGCAGGAACTTATGAATCATACAAAGCCCCATTCATCAACATGATGACAATTCCTTTTTTGGCAATAGGTGTCGTCCTGATTTACTTTATCTCAGGTCAGGCGTTCTCCGTATTGTCTGCAATCGGACTAATCATGCTCGTGGGAATCGTCGTAAACAATGGAATCATCTTGGTAGACTACACTGGCATTTTGATAAAAAACGGAATGTCATTGCAGGAAGCTTGTTTTCAGGCAGGAATTTCGCGACTTCGCCCCGTTTTGATGACAACGCTTACCACAATTCTCGGCACCATTCCCATGGCATTGGACACCAAGGGAATGGCCGCAATGATTCAGCCTATTGGGCTTTGCATCGTCGGTGGGTTGACTTCATCAACTTTCGTTACTACGATTTTGATTCCGGTAGTGTATACCTTCATTATGAAAAAAGGAGTGCATTCAATTGAAAACTAAAATCAAACTCTCAGATCATTTTACATATTCCCGCCTCATCCGCTTTACACTTCCGTCAATCGGAATATTGATCCTGACATCTATTTACGGAATGGTGGACGGATATTTTATTTCAAACTATGTGGGAAAAGTTGCGTTTGCCGCCGTAAACATGATTATTCCTTTTCTAATGGTAATCGGTGGAATGGGTTCCATGCTCGGAGTGGGAGGTTCTGCCCTTGTTGCAAAAACTTTGGGTGAAGGTGACGATAATCGTGCAGGACGTTATTTTACAATGATGATTTATCTAATGGTCATTACAGGTCTTTTTTGCGGAGCAATAGGCTTTGTGGTAATAGAACCTGTTTCAAAACTTTTTGGCGCAAATGATTCAATGATAAATTACTGCGTAACCTACGGAAAGATTTGCATTCTCTTTATTATCATGCTTCTTGCTCAGTATACATTTGAGTCGTATATGATTGTTGCGGGAAAACCCCATCTTGCTCTCGCTGGAACGATTGTTGCAGGTCTTACAAACATAGTTTTGGACTGGCTTTTTATAGCGGTATTAAAATGGGGTGTCAAAGGAGCTGCATTGGCAACAGGAATCAGTCAGTGTATAGGCGGACTGATTCCTTTTGTTTGGTTTTTGAGTAAGAAAAACAAATCGAGACTTCATTTTATAAAAACAAAATTTGAACTTTATGTCATGCTAAAAGCTTGTGGGAACGGAAGCTCAGAAATGCTTTCAAGTGTATCAGGTTCGCTAACTGGAATTCTATACAATTGGCAGCTGATGAAGTATGCAGGAGAAAATGGTGTCACAGCCTATGGTGTCGTTATGTATACAACCTTTATTTTTATTGCTATTTTTGAAGGCTTTTCTTCTGGCTCTTCTCCAATAATAAGTTATCATTACGGAGCGAAAAATCATTCAGAAATGAAGAATGTTATGAAAAAGAGCATAATCATACTTACACTTTCTGCAATCATCTTAACGGCAAGCGCAATAATTCTTGCCTATCCAATTATAAAATTCTTTGTCGGCTATGATAATTACCTTGTGGAACTTACACACCACGCCCTTATAATTTGTGTAGTTCCGTTTTTGGTCATGTGGGTGAACATATATACATCTTCATTCTTCACAGCCTTAAACGATGGAAAAATCTCTGCAATAATTTCTTTCCTGCATACACTTGTTCTTCCAACATTCTGCATAGTTTTATTTCCACTCTTATGGAAACTTAATGGTGTTTGGTATTCTATAGCAGGAAGCGAAGTCCTGTCATGTCTGGCTTCTATTTCATTTATCTTTGGAATGAAAAGGAAATATAAATACTAAATAACTGACGGATTACATTATTCGTGCTATAATATATTTTGAAGATGCTTATAAAGCGCAGACTTTTGATTTCGAATTTTCTCATGCTTTTTCTGCCAGTGTCGGTTTCGGTTGCACTGCTTACCTTCGCGTATTTTCTAACCAAGCCACTCGGCAATGCATCCAAGAATTACAGTTTTGAAGATTTTGTATGCGTCTGCCGTGAGATTATGCCGCAATTGGAAGAGAACATTTGCCTTGAGAATTTCGATTCAGTCGAAAAAACATGCTCAAAGCAACAGCTTTCACTTATGATTTACAAGGATAAAGAACTGGTCTTTTCATCAGGGAAATTGCCAGATGAAATTGAAAACTTTCTGAATATAGAAATTGACAACGGAATTTATGCAACAGAAAGCCAGAGCTTCAATCTTTTCTCTCAAAAAAATGACGATTTTAAAATCATTCTTGCGCAAATAAAAGGAAGCGACAGCCTTGCGAATTATGACAATCTTTTTGATATTCTTATTGTAATCTGTGCAATTCTTTCTATTATATTCGTTGTTTTCTTTGACAGATTTTTGATGAAGTTCGTTTTTGACAAAATTGAAAATCCATTGAAAAGACTTTCAACCGGGGTAAATGAGATAAGCAGCGGAAACCTTGACTACAAGATTGCCTATGATTCCGATGATGAATTTTCACCAGTGTGCAAGGCTTTTAATCAAATGGCTGACAGGTTGAAAGACTCCACAGAAGCCTTGTTAAAAGCCGACTCTGACCGCAAGGAGCTTGTTGCAGGGCTTTCCCATGATTTAAAAACTCCGCTCACTTCGATACGGGCATATACAGAAGGGCTTTTGTCAAACATTGCTGACACTGACGAAAAACGTGAAAGATATTTGCGGACCATTCTAGAAAAGGAACATCAACTTGAAGAAATGGTTCACCAACTCTTGACCTTTTCAAAAATGGAGCTTGATTCTTATAAACCCAAACTTGAAGAATGTGATTTGGTATTTGAAATAGAACAAATCATTCTTCCGCAGATTGAAGAATATAAGACAAGAGGACTTTTAATTGAATGTAATTTTAAGCAGACAAAGAACTGCAAAGTCCTGCTTGACCGTGAACTTCTAGAGCGGATTTGTGCAAACATTCTGTCAAACTCGCTGAAATATAAAAACAAGGATACAGGAACAATTGTGATTGCCTGTAATTATGGCAAAATCACTTTTTCTGATGACGGATCGGGTGTCCCCAAAGCAGCCCTGCAAAAACTCTTTGACATCTTCTACCGTGCCGACCCTGCAAGGGCGAACACCGGCGGCGGAAACGGAATCGGGCTTGCGGTTGTGGCAAAGGCGGTTTCCTTTATGGGCGGCACGGTTCGAGCCGAAAATAATAGGATGGGCGGTCTTTCTGTGATTATAGAACTTCCGCCTTGTGGAGCGAACAATGAGTAAAAAGCGTATTTTGATTATAGAAGACGACAAGGCAATTTCCGACATAGTAAGGGACTTTCTTGCAGTTGACGGCTTTGAAGTGCAGACCTGCGACAACGGTTCCGATGGACTAAAAGCCGCTCTTTCAGAAAACTTTGATTTAATACTGCTTGACATAATGCTCCCCGGAATGGACGGATTTGCAGTGTGCAAGGAAATTCGCGCAAAACTTACAGTGCCTATTCTACTTGTGACCGCACGCACTCATGACATCGATAAAATCCGTGGGCTTGGGTTAGGTGCAAACGACTACATAGAAAAGCCTTTCTCTCCAGCTGTGCTTGTTGCCCGCGTAAAATCACAAATCGCAAACTATCAGCGCATTGCAGAGAGCGGCGGTAATTCAGCAGCGCAAATAGTAAGAGCCACAGGAATCGCCCTTAATACGCAGACACTCCGAGTGAGTGCAAACGGACAGGAAAAGGACTTAAAGAAAAAAGAATGCGACCTTTTGGCCTTTCTTATGCAAAATCCCGAGCGGGTTTTCAGCAAGGAAGAGCTTTACAAGAAGATTTGGGGTGACGATACGATGAGCGGGCTAGCCACCGTTGCAGTCCACATAAACCGCCTTCGAGAGAAAATCGAACAAAACCCTGCCGAACCAAAAATCATTCTGACCGTCTGGGGCGCAGGCTATCGCTTTGCAGGGTAAAATCAAGATTCATAGTATCTCGCATCGCGAAAATAATAGGTCACCGGTCAATAATTGAAACTGCTAGGAATTCGTCTTCCATAATTATGCTTAAATCGCATATAGCAAAATAGATAAATATATGCTATAATGCCCCTATGATGGTGAACAAAAAACAGATGACAGAGGAAGACATAAAATTACGGTTCATCACTCCAGCCATTCTTTCAAAATGGAATGTCCAGAACATCAGCATGGAAACAAAAATCTCTGCCAAGGTAAAAACTGACGTGCGTTTTACCGACGGAAAAATCAACATCAAGGGAAATGTCGTTGCCCGCGAAAAGCCAAAGAAAGCCGACTATGTTCTTTATCTGAATTCCGGCACTCCGATTGCAATAGTAGAAGCAAAGGATAACAACCATTCAGTAAGCTACGGACTCCAACAGGCAAAGACGATTGTCTTTTGTGCAACGGAAGAACACGCAGAGGCAATGCGCAAGGAACTGAACAATCTGAATGCCGATATGGTTGCCAAGAATCCTGACTACGTTGTGCGCATTACAGGCAGCGACACATACGGCAAGAGTAAACTTGATTATTTTATCTCGGTTGGCTCGCCTTATCCGGTAATTGCCACAACTTAAAACTTTTGTCTACTGGTGCTGACTGCAAGATGACAAAGCTGATTGTCTTGGATGAAATGATTGGCTCCATGACCGAGTTCAAGCAGATAATCGGGCGCGGAACAAGAATCCGCGAAAAAGAAGGCAAGATGCACTTTACCGTCATGGACTTCCGCAACGTGACACGCCTCTTTGCAAACCCCGAATGGGACGGCCCGATTGAACAGCACCCAGACTTTGGCGGCGAAGACGGCGTTACGCTGATTAATCCGATGAATGAGCAAAACGGAACTGACGAAGACGGCTCTAATGACAATACGACACCCCAGATGACCACGGCGACAAAGCCGTTTTTCACAAGGGCGATATTCTTTACAGCAAACTTCGTCCCTATCTGCAAAAAAATCTGATAGCCCCAGAAGACGGAATATGTTCTTCTGAAATGGTGCCGTTCAGATTATATGGCAACATAAACCCAAGCTACATTCTGAAAGTTTTAATGTGTCCGTACGTAAATGACGCAATCAATTCTGTAACTTATGGCGTAAAAATGCCAAGAGTCGGAACGGAGACAATGCTCAATTTATTGATTCCGTTACCACCTTTAAATGAGCAACAGCGAATTGTCTGCAAATTAGATAAATTATTTGCAATAGCTTGCCGCTTGCCGAGCACACGACCGTAGCAGGTGCGTGCGGTCGTGGCATAGTTGCCAAAATCGAAGAACTTCTGCCACTGTGCAAAAGACTGGAGAAATAAACTCAAAATATCCGTATTAGAATCGTTTAAGAAATATTCAAAGCCCATTACATCACACGTATGGTAAGGGTGCGAAAATTGTGATATACTATTCCCATGCAAATAAAAATACCCACCGATTATATGCTCTGCCAAAATGAAGCCTGCCCTCAAAAAGAACACTGCCTGCGCCACCTTTGCCTTGAATGGATAAGTTCGGAGTGTTTTTCTATCAGGGCTTTGAACCCAAAGTGTTACCCAGCAGGAAAGAAGTGCACATTTTTTCGTACAGACAAAAAAATCAGCCTTGCGTGGGGAATCAAAAATCTTTTGTCAGAGCTTCCTTATGATTCCGCAAAGGAAATAAAAAAGACATTGCTTGCAATGTTTGGACGGACAAAATACTACCAGTTTTATCGTGAAGAAAAACCTCTCCTGCCCGCTGAGCAAAAAATCATAAAAAGAGTGTTCTTAAAATGCGGCGTCAAAAGCGAGCCTGTTTACAGTCGCTTTACTGAAGAATACGACTGGCGGTAGCTGACTTATGTTTCTTTAGGAGAAACAAGGTGTTTTATACTATAAAACATTCTATTTCATACTATAAAACAGAGTATTTTATAGTGAGAAATTACAGAACTCAAAGTGACATTTCCGCATCTCCATTGCGATTAAACCTGTATTG
>CAZKPZ010000079.1:0-12099 GCA_964554745.1 uncultured Treponema sp.
AGGAGTTCCGACGATAATGTCAACTCCCCTCTTGATTGCGGCAATCTGCTTGTCATAGCCGACTCCGCCGTAAAAACTCGCGTACTTCAGCTCTGTGGCGCCGGCCAGCTTTTCCGCCTCTTCCTGAACCTGAACCGCAAGTTCACGGGTCGGAACCATAATACGCGCTTTCTTGCCGGAAACCTCATTTCTTGTCAAAAGCTCCTGAATAATCGAAACAAGGTAAGCGGCAGTTTTTCCTGTTCCAGTCTGAGACTGGACATACAAATCACGTCCTTCCAAGGAATTCTGGAGAACCTGTTCCTGAACAGGGGTGCATTCAACATAACCTGCGCCCTCAATCCCCTTTAAAAGCATCTCATTAAGGGAAAAATCAGTAAATTTCATCGTCTATCCTGTAATGTATATTGATAAAAGCGCAAAATGCGCCATTTTTGGCTGATATTCTATAAAAATCCTCTAAAGCGCCTATAAAAACGCCGATATTGTACAACTTTTTATAAATGTTGTATAGTAGACAACATGGACGAAAAGACACAATACCAAGCTGAAATTTTTGCAAACAGACTCTCCAAGAACTACAAGCTGCTAAAAAAATGGGCGCGAAAAAACGATATAACCTGCTACAGACTCTATGACAAAGACATACCGGAAGTTCCCCTCGCCGTAGAACTTTACCGCCTGCTTCCTGAAGAACTCTTTACAAAATTCCAGGCGGAGCGGCTGCTTTCAAAAGAAGCCAAGGCCATCAGTGAAAACGGAGCCGACGCCGCCGCATACATTGAGGACGCAATGAAGCTGACCTACCTGCACATCTATCTGTACGAGCGGCCTTATGAAAAAGACGAGACCGAAGAAAAAGTATGGCTCAACATCATGGCCGACGCCGCCGCGACTTCAATCGGCGTTCCAAGAAAAAACGTAATCATTAAGACACGCAAAATCATACGCGCAAAGGACGGCGGCTCCCGCAACGGCAAGCACGGCCGCTCGGAGCAATATGAGCACGTCAAGACGGCGGCCGGCATAACAGGAACAATCCAGGAACAAGGGCAGCTCTTCTTTGTGAACCTCACAGACTACATCGACACAGGCCTTTTCCTGGATCACCGGCTCCTGCGCAAAGAAGTCCGGGAACGGAGCGGAGGCAAGAGCATACTCAACCTCTTCTGCTACACCGGAAGCTTTTCCGTATACGCAGCAGAGGGCGGAGCTAGAAAAATCACCAGCGTCGACATGAGCAAAACATACATCAACTGGGCAAAGAAAAACCTTGAGATGAACGAATTCAATCCGCAGTACGAAAGCAAATATCCGTTCTACTGCATGGATGCAGTAAAATTCCTGAAACAGCGCAACGCAGAAAAGAAAAACGGCAAGAACCCCGACCTGTACGACATCATAGTCTTGGACCCCCCCACATTCAGCAACTCAAAAAAGACAGACACCCTCCTGGACGTAAACCGCGACTGGCCGTCACTGCTGGAACTGTGCCTGTCACTGCTCTCGCAGGACGGAATACTATACTTTTCTACAAACAGCAGGAGACTTAAATTCGATGAAGAAAAACTGCCAAAGGATGAAAATGGTAACAGCCTGTGGAAGGCGGAAGAAATAACGCGGCGTACGGTTTCTGAAGACTACAGGAACCAGAAAATACACCGCGTTTGGAAAATTACGAACTAATTCTTGTTCACAATGTTCTTGCGCTCACGCACAATGTATGAGCTAAAGCCGTTCTCGTCAAGCTTGGTCTGGTAGGTATCCAAATCATCGCTTGCGATATCGCGGAGCACGACACGAATCATGTTGCCGACTTTCTGATAGGCGACATTATCGAATCCAGCCTGCAGCAGCTTGTGCGCCATGACCTTTGCGTTTCCTTCGTTTGTATAAGCGCCAAGCTGAATATCCCAGCGCTTGAGCGAAGTTTCCTGCACGACAGTCGTTGTTGTCGTGGTGGTTGTAGTCGTCACAGTCTTTGTCTCTTTCTTAGCAGGAGCCGGAGTATTTGCAGCAGGAGCACTAGCGGCAACAGAGTTGCTTGCAGGAGCAGGCTCCGCACTGCCAGAAGCAGGTGCAGAAACAGAATCAGACGGGAACGTCAAGCCGGAAGGACTTGCCGCAGAAGAATCCTCGTACGGATTAAAATCATCATCACTTGCAGCCACTGCTGTAGAAGAACCGGCAACAGGCCCCTCGCTCTCTTCGACAATCTCAAGAGATACTTTTGCAGTTCCGTTTGAAACCATGTCAAGCTGAACAGCGGCAGCCTTTGAAACGTCAATCTCCCTGCCCTGAACGAACGGGCCGCGGTCATTAACGCGGACATTCACGGACTTTCCGTTCTCCAAGTTAGTCACACGCAAAACAGTTCCAAAAGGAAGTGTTTTATGAGCTGCCGTATATCCGTTCATATCAAAAATTTCACCGCTGGCAGTCCGTCTACCGTTGAACTTGTCGGCGTAATATGAAGCGACAACATTCTCTTTGTACATTTCATTTGCGAATAGCGCAGAGGCCGTTAAAAAAAGTCCTAAGACGACACCTAATTTCTTTGCTTTCATACTTCCATTATCGGAGGCAGAAAAATTAAGTTAATAAAAAAAGGAATAATTACCCGCCCTTGCAGCAGGAGCTTTCTTCATCTTCTATCATGCGCAAAAGCCGCTTTGTTATTCCAGAAAGCTCCTCCTCCGTCTCCTCGTCCCAGAAGTCAAGAACATAAGCAGAAGCCTCCCTGCGCAGTTCCTGCATGTCAATCGTCCTGCCGTCATCATAAACAGCCTCTCCCCTTCTGCAAATCTTATGCGCAATCTCCAGCAGAATACGCTTTGCGTCAGAGCCGAACGCCCATTCAAATTCCATCATCTGCTTTGAATACGAGGCGGACTTATGCTCGTAATGCCCCTCCACCGGGAAAGGCCGCTGCAGTCCGGCATCCGCAAGAGCAAAGGCAAGCCTGGGGCGAACGACGCGCTCAAGAATCAAAAGGCCCGCCCCGAATGCGCGCAGCTGGTCATTCACCGCAACCGTATGCCCGGCAATGTAAAACTTCTTGCCCTCCTCCTTAAACTTGCGGTAAAGCAAAAGAAGCCGTTCCGCGGCAGTGGCATCAACGCTGCTTATGCCGCTTGCATCCACAACAATTATGCGCGTCTTCTCCGTCACAGCCCCCTCAAGCTCAGAGCAGAACAGCCCCACATTGGCATAGAACAAGGGCGCGCAAAAGCGGTAGATGACGGTATCTTTTATAGGAGAAGCAACGCTGTCCTTGTTGCGCAGGGAATAATAGCCCTGCTTTCCGGGAATAGCCCCCATAAAATCAGTGGCAGGCTTTGACTGCCTGATTATGAACGTTATAAAAGAAAGGAACACACCGACTACAACACCGTAGACCGTTCCAAAAAAAAGCACGGAAAAGAACGCCGCGTAAAAAATAAAGAACTCCGCAGTATCAACTTTTCTAAGCTTGTACGCCAAAGAAAACTCAAATGTTCCTATCAAAGCGGCAATGACGATGGCGGTAAGAACCGGCACCGGCAGATACGAAATAAAGCCTGTGGCAAAAAGAAGAATCAGCAGCATGGCAAACGCCGCCGACAGCGACATGACCTGTGACTTTACGCCCAGCTGGTTTGCGATTCCAGTCCGGGATACGCTGCCGTTTACAGGGCAGGAACCTGTCAGCGCAGAGACAAAGTTTCCGAGACTGTACGCAAGGATTTCACGCCTGGCATTAATTCTGTCGCCCTTCTTCAGAGCAATATTACTTGTGGCAAGCAGAGTCTCTGACAATATTACAACCGCAATCGAAAAACTCGGAACGACCAGCCCCTTTGCATTATTAAAAAACAAAGCCCCTTCCGCAACAGGCGGCAAAAACAGATGCGGCAGTCCTGCGTCCACAGGCGGCAGCATCTTTATGCCAAACCGTTCTATATGGAAGAAAAACGCGATGCCGGCTCCTGCAAACATAAGCAACGGCTGCACAGGCAAAGACGGAACAAACTTTTTGCAGGTCAGAATAACCGCAACTGTAAGCAGCCCCAAGACAAAAGACGGCACATTAAGGCCTGCCCTAGCCTCATGCACTATATGCTCAATAAGCTCAACGACTTCGCCGGTTCCGGCAGTTCCGCCGAACAACTTTGGAAATTGCATCAGAATAATCGTAGTGCCGATTCCCGTAATAAAGCCGCCCATAACCGGCTCAGATATGAACTTTAAGAGACGGTCGGCACGCAATAAAAAAAAGACAAAGAGCCAGAGCGAAACAAGAAAGGTCACAAGGGGAACAATACTCAGCGCGTCAACGGACTCAAATGCTATGCCGAAAGAAGAAAGCAGCGCCCCCACAAGAGCGGCCGGAGCTGCGTCCACGCCGAACACAAAGCGAGGAGAAGAAGAAAGCAGACCAAAGACAGCTATAGGCAAAAGGGAGCCATACAGGCCGTAGACAACAGGCAGACCGGCAACTGACGCATAGCCCATGCTTATGGTAATAGAGACCAGGGCGATAATCACCCCGATGGATACGTCTTGCAAAAACTCTTTTTTGCCATACACCTTTTCCGCCATAATCCCATAATAAACGCCCCTGTCGTTTATTGCAAGAATTTTTCACGCTCCTTAGCACGGCATAGAAAGCTACGTTAATGTGACGTTGGAACGTACGTTAAAGCTCCTTTACAAGCTACGTTAACACGACGCTCCAACGTACGTTAAAGCTCCTTTGTAAGCTACGTTAACACATCATCGAAACGTACGTCAAAGCGGCACCGAAAGGCCTGATTCTCTTTTTTTTAAAACAAAAAAGACCGGCAAAAACCGGCCTTTTACTATTTAACGCAAATTAACTTAACGCAAAAGTTACTTTGTCTCCGCGCTCTTTACACCATAGCGCTTGTTGAAGCGCTCAATGCGTCCTGCTGTGTCAACAAGCTTCTGCTTGCCTGTGTAGAACGGGTGGCATGCGGAACAGATTTCAACGCGAATCTCTGGTGAAACTGTAGAACGGGTCTCAATGACGTTTCCGCAAACGCAAATAATCTTGCACGGTTTGTACTCTGGGTGGATGCCCTTCTTCATATAAATACTCCTTGTCTTGCCCGATATTGAAGTAAGCCCGGTCAGCCCTACCAGCCGCAGTGCCTTGCACGATGTGACGATATCATTCCCTCACCGTTAGCAAACAAGTCAATACCACAAGATTGATTTGCTCAATTATATACAAATTAACAGGATAGTGTCAAGTTATAAACAGGCGGACAGCAAGACATTGAAAAATAAAAACTTTTTTATGAAAAAAATAAAAAGAGCTATTGACAAATATAAGCCATTTAGGATATAGTCATTTCATCGATTACATGGTGCCTGTAGTTCAGCGGTAGAGCGCCAGATTGTGGATCTGGTTGTCGTGGGTTCGATCCCCACTAGGCACCCAAACGCTGAGCAACAGAGCGTTGCAGTCTGAATAGATTGATTTTGCAGAACCGCGTTCGTAGCTCAACTGGATAGAGCAATGGACTTCGAATCCGGAGGTTGCAGGTTCAAGTCCTGTCGGACGCAGACTTTTGAAGCGGACAGCGTGTACTAAGTTATCCGGGCGATTAGCTCAGTTGGTAGAGCAACAGACTCTTAATCTGTGGGTCCGGGGTTCGAGCCCCCGATCGCTCATTTTGGTTTTAACCAAAAAAAACAAGGTGACTCCTTTAAGTCAAAGTGTCAAAAAGCACCATCTTCAGCGAGAGTGGTGGAATTGGCAGACACGCCAGACTTAGGATCTGGTGCTTCGGCGTAAGGGTTCAAGTCCCTTCACTCGCACAGCTTAAGTGCTTGGGCGAAAAACAGTATCTGCGGGAATGGCTCAGTGGTAGAGCGCAACCTTGCCAAGGTTGATGTCGCGGGTCCGATTCCCGTTTCCCGCTCTAAAAAGGTTTTAGTTCCACCTTCCAAAAAGGACTTGCAAGTATTTGCGGGAATGGCTCAGTGGTAGAGCGCAACCTTGCCAAGGTTGATGTCGCGGGTCCGATTCCCGTTTCCCGCTCTAAACTTGAAAGCGATTTGGAGAAACTTCAAATCGCTTTTTTTTTAGTTTTTATTTTTTTCAAAGGGGATTCCAAGTGAAAGTTACCAAGGAAATCACAAAGATTGAGAACTCTGCCGTCAAGCTTACAGCAACAATCGCAAAAGAAGATGTAGCTACAGGCTACAAGACGAACATGGGAAAGATTGCCAAGATTATACAGCTCCCAGGATTCAGAAAAGGTCACGTTCCGAACAACGTCCTCGAAAGCAAGTACGGCGAAAGCCTTAAGGCTGAGATTACAGGAGACTTGATTGACCAGGCTCTTAACGACATCATCAGCGCAGAGGACATGAAGGATTTCCGCCCGCTCCCCTACTCACAGCCAAGACTCGACGGAGACAAGTTCCCTGAGCTTGACACAAGCAAGGATTTCACATTCACAGTTGTCTACGATATTTTCCCGCAGGTTGAAGTAAAGAACTTCAGCGGCATCAAGATTAAGGTTCCTCAGGTTGAAGTAACAGACGAAGACCTCAACAAGGAACTCAAGGCCATTCAGGAGCGCAATGCTTCTGTAATTGACAGAAAGGATGACGACCCGGTAGAAAAAGACAACATCGTGACCATCGACTACAAGGAACTCGATGACAGCGGAAACACCGTTGCCGGCAGCGAGAGACAGGATTTTGTCTTTACAGAAGGCTCCGGAGAGAATCTCTACAAGATTGATGATGACATTCTCGGCATGAAGAAAGGCGAGACAAAGGAAATCACCAAAAAGTACAATAAAGATGACAAGAACGCAGACCTTGCTGGAAAGACGGTAAAGCTCAGCGTAACCGTAAAGCAGATAAAGCTCCGCAATCTTCCTGCATTGGACGATGACTTGGCTCAGGACGTAAACGAAAAGTACAAGACACTTGATGACTTGAAGAAGGACATCAAGCGCAACCTGAACCTTGCAAAGGACAGAAAGCTTGAGGAGATGAAGAGCCAGAGCTTGTTGGAGCAGCTGGTTGAGAAGAACGCATTTGACCTTCCGAAGTCTATGGTCGAAGCAGAGAACCGCGGTCGTTGGAATGCTGTTGCACAGCAGTTCAAGACAACGCCGGAGCAGCTTGACAAGATGGTTGCGGCCAGCGGCCAGAAGCGCGAGGACATGCTCAAGCAGTGGGTCGGAGATACAGAAAAGGCTCTTAAGAGCCGCATCATCGTAGATCTTCTCTTGCGCGACAAGAACGTTTCTGTCTCACCGGAAGAAATCGAAGAAGAATACAAGAAGATTGCAGCAGACAACGAGATTACCGTTGACGAGGTAAAAGAGCACTATAAGGATTTGCAGGCTAAAGAATACCTTGTTGACGAGGTAAAAGAAAAGAAACTGTTTGAGATGCTTTACAAAGAAGTCAAGGTCGAGAACGGAGATAAGACTTCATTCTCAGATCTCTTCAAGGTTGAAGGCAACAACTAAGTTGTTTTGTTTCTGAATAAAACGGAATGTAGCTTACTTGCCGCATTCCGTTTTTTTGTTTACATTATAGTATAAATTTGTTATATTCTAGGGAGAAGTTATGAACGAATATATGAACACACTTGTGCCCACCGTTATTGAGCGAAGCGGTAACGGAGAGAGAGCTTACGACTTGTATTCACGTCTTTTGCGCGACAGAATTATATTTGTGGACGGAGAAATCCGTGACGAAAGTGCAGATTTGATTGTGGCTCAGCTTCTCTACTTGGAAAGCGAGAACCCAGAAAAAGACATCAACATGTATATCAACAGCCCGGGAGGCTCTGTAACGGCGGGTCTTGCGATTTATGACACAATGCAGTACGTAAAGTGCGACATCCAGACCATCTGTATGGGTCAGGCCGCAAGCATGGGCGCGATTCTGCTTGCAGGCGGAACGGTAGGCAAGCGCTATGCCCTGCCTTCCAGCAGAGTTATGATTCACCAGCCGTGGGGCGGTGCGCAGGGTCAGGAAAGCGATATTGCAATTCAGGCAAAAGAGATTATACGCTTGAAAAAGCTTTCTATAAAATACTTTGCAAGCAAAACCGGTAAAAGCGAAGAGCAGGTTGCAAAGGATATGGAAAGAGACTTCTATATGTGCGCGGAAGAAGCAAAGGAATACGGTATAGTTGACCATATCATGCACAGTGCAAAGAAAGATAACACGAACAATAAGGGAGACAATAAATGAGAGGTTTTGGAAGAAACGACCAGCATTTTTGCGCTTTCTGCGGCAGACCCGCAGACGGAGACCGCCGGATTGTAAAAGCTCCTAACTCTGATGTCTATATCTGTGAAAACTGTGTCGCAGCTTGTCAGTCGCTTTTAAACGATGAAAAGCGTTCTCTTGCACCAATCAGCATGGAAGACGTGCCTACTCCAAAAGAGTTCAAGGAATATCTTGACCAGTATGTTATAGGTCAGGATTTGGCAAAGAAAGTTCTTTCTGTAGCGGTATACAACCATTACAAGCAGCTTTCTGCACCTAAAAACAACTCCCGCTCTGATGACGTAAAGATAGAGAAATCCAATATTCTCCTGCTCGGACCGACAGGTAGCGGAAAAACACTTTTGGCAAAGACGCTTGCCCAGAAGCTCAAAGTGCCTTTTGCAATTGCAGATGCCACTACCCTTACAGAAGCGGGCTACGTCGGCGAAGACGTGGAGAACGTGCTGCTCAAGCTTATCAATGCGGCAGACGGTGACATAAGCGCTGCAGAACGCGGCATCATCTTTATTGACGAGATAGACAAAATCAGCCGCAAGAGCGAGAATACTTCTATTACCCGCGATGTATCCGGCGAAGGCGTGCAGCAGGCTCTTCTTAAGATTCTTGAGGGAACTCATGCATCTGTTCCGCCTCAGGGTGGACGCAAACATCCGAATCAGGAAATGCTCGACATAGACACCACGAATATTCTCTTTATCTGTGGCGGAGCTTTTGTGGGTCTGGACAAGATTATTGAACAGCGTCTTTCTTCATCATCTATTGGTTTTGGAGCGGAAGGCACTCACCGCACGGAAGAAGAAAGAATGGCATTGCTTAACCAGGTGACATCAGATGACTTGGTTAAGTTCGGAATCATTCCGGAACTTATCGGACGCTTGCCGATTACCTGTTCACTTAAGGAACTTGATAGAGATGACTTGGTACGGATTCTTACCGAACCAAAGAACGCCATCACAAAACAGTTTGAAGCAAGCTTTGCCATTGATGACGTAGAGTTGTCTTTTGACGAGACTGCGATAAACGAAATCGCGGATATTGCCATCAAGAATAAGACTGGTGCCCGCGGACTGAGAGCTATTGTCGAAAAGATTCTGCTTGACTTAATGTTTGAGATTCCAAGCATCAAGGGGAAGAAGAAACTTGTGATAACAAAAGATATTGTCAACAAGAAAGAAATCCCTACCCCGGAAATGCTTCTTGTTAATCAGAAAACAGCTTAATTAACAGCCGCAGACAGACCTTATGATTCGTACGGTCTGCTCTGCGGTCTTTTTCCACGAATATTCCTTCGCTTTTTCTATTCCGCTATTTATAAGCTTTGTACGCAAGTTGTTGTCAGTCACGATTTTTTCTATGGAATCGGCTATTTCTTTTACATCTGAGCTATAAAAGTAGAGCGCTCCTTCACCGGCAATCTCTTTTAGAGCGCCCTCCGCAGAACAGGCTACCGGAAGACCACAGGCCATTGCCTCTATAACAGAGAGTCCGACACCTTCCGTTACAGACGGAAAGATACAGGCATCGGCATTGCGATACAAATCAGGGAAATTCTCATGCGGGAAAAATCCCGTAATGAAAATATCATTCGCATACGGAGCATTTTTAGCCGCTGCACGTATTTCATCAGCAGTGCTGCCCTCGCTTCCTGCAATGACAAGCCTGTGCGGAAGATTAGTAGTCTTTTTGAACAAAGAGAATGATTCGATAAGCTCGATGTGTTTCTTATTCTCGCCCTGCATACGGCTTGGATAAATGAGGTATGGCCTTTTTATGGCAAAAGGTTTTATATCAACTGCTTCGCCTAATTCCACCCCGCCTGCATAAAATTTACTGTGATCCACGCCGTTGTAAACAACATCAATTCGAGAGGAATCTACACCGCACTTGTTTATCAAGTCGTCTTTTATAAAATTGCTGGCTGCGATGATATGATTAATGCGGGAGAGTGATTTTAAGATTTTTTTCCGATAAAAAGGACTGTCATCCTGCTCAAGATATGAGGAAACTATATCATTTATGACTGCAATTCCTTTTACCTTAAACTTCTGCGGAAGCATGCGAATTCCTGCAGTATACAGAACCACATCATAGTGCTTTTTTGCCGCGAAGGAATTCCCCTTAAAAAGATGCCACAAACGCTCCAAATTCAAACTGTCTGGTACATTTACCGCTACGAAAGGAAATCCTCTGTCGCCTGTATAGGTGTAGCGGTCTATTTCAGGACCAAAAAGCTCCCATTCAAGTTTCCCATTATCGCTGTCTGTCTCCGGCAGGACAGAAACCAGCGATGCAAGATATGAGCCAAGACCTGAACGTCCGCTGTCGCAACCAAATGTATCAATTCCAATTTTCATATCGCTAAAAAGTATACCACAAAAAGATGAAAATATGCTATAGTATCAGAATGAGCAATACTTTTCAAGATATAGGCATAAAAGAAGAAGTCACGGCCAAACTCACCCCCATTGGAATAGAGCGCCCTACTCCAGTTCAAGAAAAGGTCATTCCTTTTATACTTTCCGGCAAAAATATCCTGTTCCAGAGTGAAACAGGAACAGGAAAAACTTTTGCATATCTTCTTCCTCTCGTACAAAAATTAGAATCAGAAGAAAATCCAAGGAATCAGATACGCCTTCTTATCGTTTCTCCGACACTTGAACTTGCATCGCAGATACGAGATCAAGTTAAAATTATTACGAACATTAAAACAGCATTGTTTGTAGGAGGAAGTCCTATAAGCAGACAAATCGAAACACTTAAGGAAAAACCAGAAATTGTCATAGGGGGTTCTGCAAGAATTCTAGAACTTATACATCTAAAAAAACTCAAAACAGAAGGTATCGAAGCACTGGTGTTGGATGAGGCAGACCGTCTGCTTTCTCCGGAACTCAGGGAATACACAGAGGGTCTTATTGAACGGTTGCCAAAGACTGTGCAGCTCATCGGAAATTCCGCAACAGTAAGTGTATACACAAAAAAAATCATAACCGAAGCCCGCATAAAAGATGACATTGAGCTAGTTGAACTTCCGGCGGAAGATATTCTTAGAAAAAGAATACAGCATTGGGCTTTATTTGCTGAACGCAGAGACAAAATTGACACGCTCCGCTCATTCATCCGAGCCGTAGAACCTGAAAAACTGCTGATTTTTACAAGCAGATTTGATCAAGTGGAAAACATAGTCTCAAAACTCAGATTTAAGCATATAGACTGCGATGCCCTCAGCGCAAAAGCTGACAAACGTGACAGAAAAGCCTCTTGGGACCGCTTTAAGACAGGAAAAATCAAAATTCTTGTTACGACAGATGTAGCGGCACGCGGACTAGATATTCAAGGCGTTACGCATGTGGTTCAGATGGACTTACCGGAAGGAAAAGACTTTTTTATTCACCGCGCTGGCAGAACCGGACGCGCTGGCAGAACGGGCTTTAATTGTGTAATTGGAGACGCACGTGAAATGGAACGGTATGTCTTGCTTGAAAAGAATCTAGGACTTACCGTATACCCTAAAGTCCTTTATAAGGGAAAGCTACTTGCAACAGCAGAAGTTCCTGAAGACGCCGCATTGGATTCTGCCAGTGATGAGGAGAATGACACTCCAAAAATAGAGCGGAGTTCTGCTAAAGCCCCATCAAAAGCTCGGCGAGTCGCACAAAAAGAGGGACGGAGACGACACAGAGAACAGAAGTAGTCAGTACAATAAGTCCTGCATATGATGCGTCTTTTTTAAATATGCAGGCAAAAGAAGAAACACTCATTCCCACAGGACAGAGACTTGCTATATAAACAACAAAAAGCTCTGTAACATAGGAAGCTCCCAAGGGC
>CAZKPZ010000080.1:0-11665 GCA_964554745.1 uncultured Treponema sp.
AGTAACAAAGACGAATAATGATACAGGCTCATGCAGCATAAGAGTTGTTTTATAAAAAAAACGGCATCCGCCCAAAGGCAGATGCCGTTATATTAAGCTTAAATCAGCTCAAATCCTACTTCAACTCGCTGAAGTACTTAATTGTTCTAACCATCTGTGATGTGTAGCTGTTCTCGTTGTCGTACCAAGAAACAAC
This sequence comes from uncultured Treponema sp., assembly GCA_964554745.1. Lineage (GTDB taxonomy): Bacteria > Spirochaetota > Spirochaetia > Treponematales > Treponemataceae > Treponema_D. The sequence goes on from CAZKPZ010000080.1 coordinate 197, forward strand.
CTGAACTTCCCAGAGGCCGTCAGCAATCTTGTTAACCATTGTCTGAGTTGCATCAAAGAGTGAGCCGAAGCGCATTCCGATAACGTCAGAAGAAACAATCTGGTCTTCGTTGTATCCGAATGTCTCAGGATCAGATGCCTTCTTCATAGCAGCATTGATATCTTCTTTTGTTACATTGTCCTTCTTAACAACAGCTGTAAGAATTGTTGTTGAACCTGTTGGAACAGGAACACGCTGTGCAGATCCGATGAGCTTTCCGTTCAATTCAGGAATTACAAGGCCGATAGCCTTTGCAGCACCTGTGCTGTTCGGAACGATGTTCTGAGCACCAGCGCGTGAGCGGCGGAGATCACCCTTTCTCTGAGGTCCGTCAAGAATCATCTGGTCGCCAGTGTAAGCGTGGATTGTAGACATGATACCAGACTGGATTGGAGCGAAGTCGTTAAGAGCCTTAGCCATAGGAGCCAAGCAGTTCGTTGTACAAGAAGCTGCTGAGATAACAGTGTCAGTTGGCTTCAATGTCTTGTGGTTTACATTGTAAACGATTGTAGGAAGGTCGTTTCCAGCAGGTGCAGAAATTACAACCTTGCGTGCACCGGCCTTAACGTGCTCTTCAGCCTTAGCCTTTGCTGTATAGAAACCTGTGCACTCAAGAACTACGTCAATGCCCATCTTTCCCCATGCAGGAAGGTTAGCAGCATCTGGTCCCTTGCACTTGTAGATAACGATTTTCTTTCCATCAACGACGATGTAGTTGTCTTCGCCTTCACCGTCATGAGCTTCTACGGTGTGCTTTCCCTCACCGATTCTTCCAGCAAAACCACCCTGTGCTGTATCATACTTCAAGAGGTGAGCAAGCATTGTCGGGCTTGTGAGATCGTTGATAGCAACAACCTGATATCCCTTAGCACCAAACATCTGGCGGAAAGCCAAGCGGCCAATGCGGCCGAAACCATTAATAGCAACCTTTACATCTGCCATAAAAGTGTATCTCCTATCTATAGAAAATTCTATACGCTAAGAATACAGCTTTTTTACAAAATGTTCAATAACGTCAATGGGATTTGAAGAAATTAGTGTAAACTTTAGCTAATCGTCGTTCTTTTGGGAATCAAAGTACTTGGACTGCTCAAGATACTGACGGCGGGTCATTACAAGATTAATCAGTTCCTGATACATATTGTAGTCAACTTCAAGCGCGATAGGGAAGATAAAGTATTCTGTCTCATCGCAATAGCGCTCAATAAAGGCGGAACTAGTGACAAAACCAAGGCTGATCATGTTGCTTATGCGGTCCGCGCACTTCAAGACCTTTGCCTTATGGCTGCCCTCGTTCAAAATGCCCCGCAAGTAATCCTGCTTAAGCTGCCCCTTCTGTTTAGTCACTTCGCGGACAAGCTTAAGGACTTCTTCTCCGTCTTCGTCCGCATTGCGGATAAGGTCGGGGTCAAAGCCGGGTATATCCTCCAGAACATCATGCACGCAGGACGCCTTGAGCAGAATCTTATCTATGTAGCCATAGTCAATCAGAATGCCCATCGTGTCTATCTGATGGCGGAACATATTGCCGCCTGCAAAGCGGGCCTTACCAATCAATGCAGTCGCAAGCTGCATATATGGAGCCAAAAAAATCCCCTTCAACTGGAGCATGTGCTCCTCATCCATTTGAGACGGTTTTTCTGTCGCCATATTAAATTTCAGACCCATGACTTGCCTCTTATGCTACTTACTTCCTAATTATCGGAAGATTAACATAAAGACTTAAAAATGTGAAGAGCAGCACGCTGCAAGTGCTGCCCTGTTTTTTTTAGAATTCTACACCTTGAATTTGTCTATCTGCTCGCCAATATCGTCAATGGAACTGCCCATCTCATGAGACAACTCCGACAGCAATGCGCCTGTCTCGTTTATCTTCTTTGCTCCGATAGCCATCTCGTCCATACCGGTTTTCATACTGAGCGTGGCATCCTGCAGGTTGCGGATTTCCTCCAAAATGGCAGCATTTCCGGCAGACATTTCCGCAGAGGCAGTCCGAACTTCCGCCGTACTGCTGTTCACCTCGCTCAAAGCCTGTCCAATCTGCTTGGAGCCTTCAGTCTGCTCCTTCATGGCCTGCTTTATGTGCAGAACCCGCTCGTCCGTATTACGGATGCCCTGGGCTACGGAGTCAAAGGCCATCTGGCTCTCTCGTCCTGCCGCAACGATGCCCGCTATAGACTCGTTTATCTTATTCAGCTGATTGCCGATTGTCTTTGACTGAGTGCTTGAAGTCTCGGAAAGCTTTCTAATCTCATCCGCAACAACAGCAAAGCCTTTTCCGGCCTCTCCTGCATGAGCAGCCTCTATTGCGGCATTCATGGCCAGAAGATTGGTCTGTTCCGCAATGCTTGATATAACGGCATTTGCTGCTTTAAGGCTCTCTGACTCTTCCTGAATCTGAGAGATTCTTGTATTCACGTCCTTCTGCTTGTGGCTGCCGTTCACAGCATCTTTTTCAAGCGCATCGAACGCTTGCACCATCTGCTCAACAAAGCCGTTTACGCTGCCTATGTTGCTAATCATCTGCTCTACGGCACTGGATGCCTGGGAAACGCTTTCGCCCTGCCGCATAATCATCTTATTCAAAGACTCGATGTTGCTTGCAATCTCGTTCACCGCCCCTGCGGTGGAGTCTACGCTGCTGCTCTGGCTCGTGATGTTGCGGCCCATACTCTCTATATTTGAAATAATCTGTGTAATTGAGGCGGCGGTATCCTGCGTAGAATTCCCCAAACGCTCACCAGTTGAGACGAGACGCTCCTTTGAGGCCTTTACTGAACGGATAATGTCATGGAGTTTTTCCACAAAGCGGTTGAATGCACGCACGAGTGCACCAATCTCGTTGGCTGCTTCCGCTTCACGGCCTTCGATTCGCTGGGTCAAATCGGCATCACCGTTAGCAATTCCCTCGACGGTCTGCTCTACCCTGCCGAGCGGCTTAAGCGCCCTAAAAATAAGCGGTCCAAGCATAAGCGCAAGGGAAATAATCAGAACAACGGCGCAGACAAGGATAATGCCAACAATATGCTGCGCAGTGCTGTAAACCTGCTTTTCGCCTATTATAAGCAGATATGTCCATGAGCAGTTTTCAACAGGACGGCTTGCCACCAGATACCTTCCGGCTTTGCCAAGGCTTTTCCACGAAAGCTCTCCGTTTGATGACGAAGAGGAAGCCATTTCCTTAAGGGCTGAAGTAAAATAATCCGAATCAGCCCCACCCGCCTTTTCTATTACAGAGTCTGGCAGAGAACTTGCGATTACTTTTCCTGTACTGTCCAAAAGAACGGAATAGCCGTCAGAACCGACTTTAATGCCGTTAACCAGATTCACCAGCTTGTCTACACCTACTACCGCACTGTACATTCCTGTAGTCCTGCCGCCGTCCTGTACAGCACCGGACACGTGGATAATGGACACGCCAGTAGACTTTGAGATAACAGGGTCATCAATATTGAACTCCTCGCCACGCTGCATGATGCTCTTGAAATAATCTCGGTCAACTACGTTCGTAATCTTTCCCTGATCATTGTAAAAGTTACCGGAAGCATCGATATAACCAATTCGGTCGTAGTCCGGCGTACGCTTGTCTGCTATTGAGACAAGCCACTTTTGGATTTCAGCAGGATTCTGCCCCTTATTTACCTCTGCCGAGGTATACATTCTGAGCTGCTTGATATATTCACTAAGTTTTGTAGAAAGGGTATCAGAATAGGAATCAGCAATGACGGAACACTGCGTCTGATAAGACTTTTCAATAGAATTTTTTGCCGACAATCCCACAACAAGAGACTGAACCGCATTTAGAACGATGACGACGAGCAGCGCCGTTGTCATAACAATATGGACTAATTTTCTATGCTTGGTCTTCATACATAAAGTATAACATGACAAATTGCTTTTTTAAAGCAATTTGTCTGCAATGAAAACCCCGGCAAGGATGCGGGAAACTTCTGAAAAGTCCCCCGCAAAGAGTCTTTTACAGTTCTTTAAGATAACCGCTGAGCTTTTCTACACGGCGGCGGCTTTCTTCCAATTTGTCTCTCTCAGCCTGAACAACTTCGGCCGGAGCATGCTCGGCAAATTTACCGGAAAGCTTTGCCTCGCTCTTCTTGATGGCAGACTCTTCTGTAACGATGGACTTTTCAAAGCGGGCCTTAAGCTGCTCCTTGTTAATTCCCTCGTCAACAAGCAGGGATGCCTCAAAGCCGCTTCCTACAGTACCTATTGCTCCTGCCGGCTTAGACTGAACAAAGTCTATCTTGCTGACACCGGCAAGAAGTTCAACCATGTCGGTCTTCTCTTTTATCACCTCTGCGGCAGAACCTGCGCTCACCATAACGGCAATATGCAGCTTTGCGGCAGGATCAAGGCCGCACTCCACACGCAGAGAACGCACGGCACGGATAAGCTCCTGCAAAACGGCAAAGCGTCTTGTAACAGACTCATCGGTACGGGAATCAGAAACCTCTGGATAAGGGCAATCCACCAGCATCAGGCGTGTAGTCTCATTAGAAATAATCTTCTGAGCACCGGCCTTTGTTCGATTTGCAAAAATCTCATCAAGCGGCAGCTTGCCGTAAATTTCTTCCGTTACGAACGGCAAATACGGATGCAAAAGACGCAAGCTTTCTTCCATTACATTAAGAAGAACTGAAACTGCACGGTCTTTTTCCTTGTCATCACCATTGCGGAATGAAAGTTTCGTTGCCTCAACGTACCAGTCGCAGAAGTCATTCCAGAAATACTCATAAAGGGTCTGGGCGCCTTCATTGTACCGATAGCCTTCCATAGCAGACTTTTCTTCACGGACAGCACGGTCAAGGCAAGTGTAAATCCAGCGGTCAAGCTCTGTTAAGTCTTTGTCAGTTACCGGAACGAGCGTACGTCCTTCCAAATTACCGAGTATGTAGCGGCTTGCGTTCCATACTTTATTGCAGAAACGGCTGCCCATCTTGAAAGAATCCTTGTCAATCAAAACATCCTGCCCCTGGGCACACATATAAGACAAAGTAAACTTAAGCGCATCCGCACCGTACATATCGATAATCTCAAGAGGGTCGATTCCGTTCCCCAAAGACTTGCTCATCTTGCGCCCCTGCTTGTCGCGGACAAGTCCATGTATGTAAATATCATGGAACGGAGCCTTGCCGGTAAACTCAAGTCCTGCCATAACCATACGGCTTACCCAGAAGAAGATAATGTCATAAGCCGTCACAAGCGCCGTTGTAGGATAGAATTCCTGCAAGTCCGCAGTGTTTTCCGGCCAGCCGAGCGTACTGAACGGCCAGAGCCAGGAAGAGAACCAGGTGTCAAGCACGTCAGGATCCTGCTGCAAATCACCTGCCGCCGCACCGCACTTAGGGCACTTGTCCGGATCTTCGCGCGAGACAATAGTCTCGCCGCACTTCTGGCAGTACCATACCGGAATACGGTGACCCCACCAGAGTTGGCGGCTGATACACCAGTCACGGATATTCTCCATCCAGTGGGCATAAGTATTCTCCCACTTGCGCGGATAGAACACAATCTCACCGTTCTTCCATGCGGCAAGGGCTTTATCTGCAAGCGGCTTCATCTTTACGAACCACTGATCACTCAAATAAGGCTCAACGACTGTACCGCAACGGTAGCAGTGACCTACGGAGTGAGTAATCTTCTCTTCTTCTTTGAATAGTCCCAGCTCCTTGAGGTCTTCGATGATAAGCGCCCGGGCTTTTGCGCATGTCATACCGCGGTATTTTTCAGGGCAGTTCTCATTGAGAGTGCCGTCCGGATTCAATATATTGGTAACCTCAAGATTATTGCGCTTACCTACATTCCAGTCGTTCGGGTCATGAGCCGGGGTTATCTTTACCATACCGGTGCCGAATTCCTTGTCTACGTACGCATCTGCAATAAGCGGAATAGTACGGTTGGTAAGCGGAAGCTTAAGCTTCTTGCCTACGATGGCCTTATAGCGCTCGTCCTCCGGGTTGACGGCGACAGCTGTATCGCCAAGCAAGGTCTCAGGGCGGGTTGTGGCAATCTCAATTCTTGTAGAGCCGTCCGGGGCAGGGCCGTCCGCAAACTCATACCAGATGTGGTACATGGCACCGGCAGTGTCTGTGTGGTCAACCTCGTCGTCTGCAAGGGCTGTGCCGCAGCGCGGACACCAGTTAACAAGATAGTGTCCCTTGTAAATCAAGCCATGCTCATAGAGAGTGACAAACACATTGCGGACAGCCTCAGAAAGACCTTCGTCCATAGTAAAACGCTCGCGGTCCCAATCAGTTGAGTTTCCAAGACGCTTCTGCTGCTTTACAATAGTATCGTGGTGTTCTTCCTTCAGTTTCCACGTGCGCTCCAAAAAGGCCTCCCGGCCAAGCTCCTGCCGAGACTTTCCTTCTTTTTTCAGGGCACGCTCAACTACGTTCTGTGTAGCGATTCCGGCATGGTCGGTTCCTGTTACCCACAGAGTATCATCACCCTTCATGCGGTGATAGCGTACGACGATATCCTGCAGGACATTGTTAAGTCCGTGCCCGACATGCAAGACACCGGTTACATTTGGCGGAGGAATGACTACCGTGTATTTAGCAATTTTCGCATTCTTTGATTTTTTGTCCAAGTATGTTCCGTGCAGCGGAGACTTCTCGTCAGAAGCAGGCTTGAAACAGCCTTTCTCGACCCATTCCTTATATATTCTGTCCTCAAAATCTTTCGGATTGTATGCCTTTTCCAATTCAATGGCCTTCATGCGTTATACCTCGATAGCTTTTGCAAATAATGGGATTCATTATATAGAATTTTCATAAGCGTTTCTAGATATTTATGCATTTTTACTATTGCTTAGCAATATATATTAGTACAGGCTCGTAAATAAATCTTTTATAAGCGGCGCGCAGCATAAAAAAGACATTTACAGCTCAAAGCCACTCAGAATCGATGAGTAATTATATTTTAGAGGTGAATAACAATGAATTCATTGAACCAGATTATCTTAGAAGGCCGGGTGACCCGGCAAGCGGAACTAAAGCAGCTCCCCAGCGGAACATCTTTCTGCGCCCTGCCCATCGCAGTGAACAGAAGCTACAAGAACGCCGCCGGAACGGTGACGGAAGAAGTGTCGTACTTTGATATTTCGTCATTCGGGAAAACAGCAGAAGTATGCGTAAAGTACGCATCCGTCGGCCGGCTCATACGCGTAGTGGGACGCTTAAAGCAAGACCGATGGAAAAATCAAGACGGCAAGAACTTGAGCAAGGTATCAATTCTTGCCGAGCATATCGAACTCCTGAATCTGCCAAAAAAGCAACAGGAAGAGCGGGAGCAAGCCATACTCGCAAGAACTAATGCGGCAGCCGCACAGGAAGAATACGCGGAAGTTCCTGCATTCTAAATGCAATAAGAATAAGCAGAATTTAAAAAGATTTGTGTTCCATAATATATGTCGCCCCTGCAGACACATGCACAGCTTGCGGTCTGCAGGGGCATTTATTTTACAAGCGGTTCATAAAACAGTTCGCATTACCGGCGTTTATCACGCTTGCCTGTTTTGGCCGGTGCCCTGCGTACAGTCTTGTTCATGCCCTTTCCCGCAGCTTTCGGGTTAAAACGAGCTTCGTTTTCGCGTCTTTCAGCAGCAGCCTGATACGCGTCAATCTTTTCCTGGTCAAAGAAGCCGTCTTTCCAGTTGAACTTTGAGGAATCGCTTATGTGCTCATGACGCGACATAAAGTTCTGCAAGTTCTTGATATCGCCCTTGCCTACCTTAGTCTTTGTAAAGTCCAGAAGCTGGCGTTCCCAGCCGGCATTCTTAAGCTGACTTGCCTTTTCGATGATGCTGAAAGGCAAGTCAGGCATAACAAAAGAACCGTCCGGAGTCGAGTTCACCTTAAAGCTGATGCCCTGCTTGTCACTGAAATACGTAAAGTCATAGTCCTTAGGAAGCTTGAACCTCATGCGGAACAACACCGGATATGCAAAAACCGGAACAAGCACACGGGATTTTTCCATCTTGCTCGCAAAGGTGAGCGACAAGTTCTTTTCACCGTTCTCATAAGGCATCTGCACGGCCATAATATCCTGGTTCTCAAGGAAGCTTACTGCCCAGCGGTTGAATGTATACAAATACGGTCCTGCGACCAGATGCACGTCTTTCTTGCTTTTCAGAAGCTCCACCTGCGCAAGGTTATTCACTACAAAATTAGTATAGCCCTTCTCAAGCAAGACATTCAGCGTATTCTTAAAATGCTCAATATTCCCCTGCGCCAGGAACGGATCCAAGGCTATAAAGACAGCACGTCTGCCATACGGAAGCAGAGGCTTTTCCTTTGAGTCCTTGTGCAGGAAATCATATTCCGTCTCGTTATTAAGTTCGATAATCACACGGACAGGATGAGCAGTCTGCACCAAATGTGCGTCTTGGATAGTAGAAACCGCAATGTACAGTCCGGCGGGGAACCAGTCCAAACCGCCCTTAGGCAAAGGCGTGAGGTCTATCATAGGCAATTTCTCAGCACCAGGCTGCCGCCTGAATGAAGACAAGTCCTCCGGCAAAACACGCTTGTAATGCTTTGACATGGACTTGGTCTGCAGCAAGTAGACCTCGTCCCCCATCCTGAAACCGGCAGGAACATCTATCCAACGGCGGCCCTTCTCGTCAGTCCTTATCAGGCGAACCTTATGGCTTACGCGGCCGGTATCGTCCTTGCTGTGAATGCGGATGCTGTCACCGGGGTCCGGGTCGTAGGAGCCGCCAACCAAAGTAGCCATTTGTATCTCGACTTCTTTTGAAGAAGCTTCGGCTTCAGCAGCCTTTTCCGCAGCGGAGGCAGTACGAATCTGATTGAGCTTGCCCAGATAGATTCCTGTTCCGCCCGCCTGGTTCGGATTCAATATCTTAGCACCGGCCTGCTCCACACCCTCGCTGACATCCTTAAAGCCGTACCAATAGTCAGTCTTTGAGCGCGCAAAGTCTGTGCTGAGTATCCTCTTGCCTTCGGCTATAGCCCCCTTGCGGTCCTGTTCCCAGTGATCCATAACATAGCGGTAGGCGGCCGTAACAGAGCCGACATATTCGGCGCTCTTCATGCGGCCTTCAATCTTAAAGGAGACGATACCAAGCTTCATCAAATCCGGCACATGCTCGATGAGCTGCAGGTCGCACGGAGAGAAATAGTAGCCGGTCTCTTCCATGCCGTGGCTTTCTGCGGTATAAAGGCGGCGGCAGGCCTGTGTGCACATGCCCCGGTTTGCAGACTTTCCGCCCAAGAAACTTGAAAAAAGACAGAGTCCGCTTTCGCTTACGCAAAGAGCGCCGTGCACGAAAATCTCAAGCTGCGCGCTCGTTGAAGCCTTAATCTCCCTAAGCTCCTCAAGGCCAAGCTCCCTGGCGAGAACGACCCGCTTAAGCCCCTGCTTTACAAGCAGATTCGCGCTTTCCGCGCTTTCGATATTCATCTGTGTTGACGCATGAAGTTCCAAGTCAGGAAAGAACTCCTGACACATTCTTACAACGCCCAAATCCTGAACAATAAGTCCGTCCGGTCCGACAGTATTAAGATATGAAAGAAAACGATACAGCTTTTCAGTTTCCCTTTCTTCGGAAACAGTATTGACCGTGACATAAATCTTCTTTCCCATGCGGTGAAGGCTTTTTACAGCGCCCTCAAATTCACGCCAAGAAAAGTTAGAAGACCGGAGCCTTGCGTTAAAGCTTTTAAGTCCGAGATAGACGGCGTCAGCCCCTTCTCCAATAGCAGCGTCAAGTGCTTCTACATTGCCCGCAGGCGCTAGTAATTCAGTCATAGTTTCTTATTATACAGTATTTTGCATATCTTGGGCAACAATATGCCTGCCAGCAGATTTGCGCAACCGGATTCCGCGCGAGAAATACTATGCAGTTGAGGTGTCAGAACGCCAGGGTTCAGGGTGTCAAACCCTTAGCATTCAGGGTATCGAAACGCCAGCGTTCAGGGTATCAAAATGCCAGCGTTCATGCTGTCGTACCCCTAGCGTTTCGGATGTGCGAAGCCCAGCGGTTACGGTGCGTAACAGCATGGCTCCGCGTATTGCGGCATACAGCACCGGAACGCAGCTTTTGCCCTTATTATTCCCAGCCGAATGTTGCCGGCGGCTTGTTCGTAAGGTCAAAGAACACGGCATCCACATACGGCAGGGCGGCAATGTCCGCAACAATCTGCTTCAGCAAATCCTGCGGAAGCTGTGCAAAGCGCGCCGTCATTACGTCTTCTGAGCAGAGCGGACGCAGGACTATCGAACAGCGGTCTGCACTTGTTGCATACGGCAGGTTTATAGTAAGGTGCTGGAAAATCTTATTGTACCAGCCGCTCTTGTGCAGTGCCGTAAGAACAATATTGTCCGCCTCGCGGGTCTGGTCAAGGCGGCGCTTGTCGCAGTAGCCTTTCTGCAAGGCAAACGCTTCGTCCGCGGCGGCAGGATTCTGATACAGCTTGATGATACAGCGGTTCACCTTGGAACAGGCATTTGTTATGGAAGATGACGCAGTCTCAAGCTTCTCCCACTTTTTAGGCAAATGATAAAAGCCGCCGTCCTCTTTTGCAAAGGCAAGCACAGACGGAAAGCGGTAAGTGCGGAAGTCGCCCTGCACTCCCACTGAGCGTACCGGCAGAACATATTTCTTCATCTGCGCCGAGCAGTCCGCACAGAAAATACCGTCCAGAGCAAAAGACTCTATCTCGTCCTTTGCTGCGGCAAAGTCGGCCTTGTCCTCATCCGCCATGGCCCCGTCAGAACAAAGAACATTTATACTCAGCCCAGGCCCCGGGAACGGATGGCGCATGACCATATCATCCGACAAGCCTATCTTCTTGCCAATGGAACGAACTTCGTCCTTGTACAAATCTTTTAAAGGCTCTATAATCAGCCCCTTTGCAATCAGTTTCTGAATGCCGTCAACGCGGTTATGGTGAGTCTTGATGACCTTTGCATTCTTTGTTCCGCCCGACTCGATGATATCCGGGTACAGCGTTCCCTGCGCAAGAAGCCAGTTTTCCTCATCCAGATGCTGGCGGGCAACAACAGCGTCACGGACAGAAATAAAGTTCTCGCCGATTGCCATGCGCTTTTTCTGAGGGTCGGTAAGACCTGCAACAGCAGCAAGAAAGCTCTGCGACGCATCTTCAGTAATAAAGTTGGTAAAGCCGTGCGCCTTGTAGCTGGCGGCAACATTGGCGCTCTCGTTCTTGCGCATAAAGCCGTTGTCTATGTGCAGGCCAAGCACGCGCTCCTGCCCCAAGGCTTTATTGAGCAGGGCAAACGCAACGGTGGAGTCAACGCCGCCTGAAAGGAAGAGCAGCACATTGCGGCTTCCCGCCTGCTGTTTTATTCCGTCGATTATATGCTTGAGCACAGTGTCTTCGTCCCAGTTCTTTTCCATGCCGCAGATTTCAGCAAAGTTTGCCAATA
>CAZKPZ010000081.1:0-11558 GCA_964554745.1 uncultured Treponema sp.
GGCAAGGAGAAAATCATGGCAAAGGAAGAGTTCAAAAGAACTAAACCTCACATGAACGTTGGAACCATCGGTCACGTTGACCATGGTAAGACTACGCTGTCCGCAGCTATCACAACATACTGTGCAAAAAAGTATGGCGACAAGCTTTTGAAGTATGATGAGATTGACAATGCTCCAGAGGAAAAGGCTCGTGGTATTACTATCAACAGCCGTCACTTGGAGTATCAGTCAGACAAGCGCCACTATGCACACGTTGACTGCCCGGGACATGCTGACTATGTTAAGAACATGATTACTGGTGCTGCTCAGATGGACGGAGCCGTTCTCGTTGTTTCTGCTCCGGATTCTGTTATGCCTCAGACAAAGGAGCACTTGTTGCTCGCTCGCCAGGTTGGTGTTCCGAAGATTATCGTTTTCTTGAACAAGGTTGACTTGGTAGACGATCCAGAATTGATCGACCTCGTAGAAGAGGAAGTCCGCGATACAGTAAAGAGCTACGGATTCTCAGAAGAGACTCCAATCATCAAGGGATCTGCATTCAAGGCTTTGAACGAGTCTGACAACCCGGACAACACAAAATGCATTGAAGAGCTCTTGGCTGCTATGGACACTTGGTTCGATGATCCAGTCCGCGATGATCAGAAGCCGTTCTTGATGCCAATTGAGGACATCTTCACAATCACTGGACGTGGTACTGTTGTTACTGGCCGTATCGAGCGCGGTGTTGTTCACATGAACGACCCTGTTGAATTGGTCGGAATCCGCCCAACTCAGTCTTCTACTGTTACTGGTATTGAAATGTTCAATAAGACATTGCAGGAAGGTATGGCTGGAGACAACGCCGGTATCTTGCTCCGCGGTATTGAAAAGAAGGATGTTCTTCGCGGACAGGTTCTCGCTGCTCCTGGAAGCATCCACCCGCACACAAAGTTCGAGGCTCAGATCTACGTTCTTTCAAAGGAAGAAGGTGGACGCCACAGCCCATTCTTCACTGGATATCGCCCACAGTTCTACTTCAGAACAACTGATATCACAGGAACAGTCGAACTCGAGGCTGGTGTTGACATGGTAAAGCCTGGTGATAACGTAAAGATTATCGGTGAGTTGATTCACCCGATCGCTATGGATCAGGGACTTAAGCTTGCTATCCGTGAAGGCGGTCACACAATCGCTTCCGGTCAGGTTACAAAGATAATCGAGTAGTTTGAAATTATGAATAATTCAGTTGCCTGTTGAATGACAGGCAACTGAATGTTCAGTCAGGAGATAATGATGGCAAACGGCAAGATTCGTGTAAGACTTCGTGCTTTTGACGTAGCTCTTATCGATCAGAGTGCAAAAGACATCGTGCAGCAGGTAAAGAGTGCGGGTGCAACAGTTTCAGGACCTATCCCACTCCCAACAAGGATTAATAAAGTGACAGTCCTCCGCTCACCTTTCGTAAACAAAAAGTCACGTGAGCAGTTTGAGATGAGGACTCATAAGCGCCTTATTGACATCTATAACCCCAGTTCTGACGTTATGGATTCACTGATGAAGCTTGAGCTTCCTGCAGGTGTTGATGTAGAAATCAAGCAGTAAGACGCTTTGCGGCGTTCTGCTGAAATAAAAGTTACGGTCCCAAGGATCTGGGATGGCGGACTAAAAAAACAAAATGATGCCGTGAGGTATCAATTTTAGGAGTTTTCAGATGAAAGGTCTGATAGCAAAAAAGGTAGGAATGACACAGGTCTTTGACGAAAGCGGTAATCTGACACCAGTAACCGTGATCCGCGTTGAGCCTAACACAGTCGTTGCTACAAAGACACAGGACAAATTCGGCTATGATGCTGTGCTTCTTGGTGTTGGCGAATACAAGAAAGGTATTCTTGCCAAAGACGAAAAGCATCATCGTATTGCACACCAGTTTCCAGAGGGAGTTACTCCTAAGTGCCAGTTGAAAGAATTTCGCGATTTTGGAAGTGAAGTGAAGATTGGCGATCAGCTTGGTGTTGAATTGTTTAATGATGTTTCATTCATCGATGTTACCGCAACTTCAAAAGGTAAAGGTTTTCAGGGTGTAATGAAGAGATGGGGTTTCCATGGCGGACGTGCTAGCCACGGTTCTAAATTCCATCGTGAGGCCGGCGGCACAGGATGCTGCACGACTCCTGGACACACACTTAAGAATTGCAAGATGCCTGGACACATGGGCAATGTTCGTGTTACCGTACAGAATCTCAAGATCGTAAAAGTTGATCCTGAGCTTTCAGTTTTGATGGTACGTGGAGCCGTTCCTGGATCTAAAGACGGCACCCTTATTGTTAAGGCTGCGGTTAAGAAGTAAAGTCGAGGAATAGGGTACAGTACAATGGAAAAGAAAGTCTATTCAATCGATGGAAAAGAGTTGAGGACAATCAACCTTGACGATAAGGTAGGCAATCTTCCTGTAAACGAAGATGTGATTTACTATGCCATCACTAATGAATTAGCTAATATGCGCCAGGGAACTGCTTGCACGAAGACTCGCGCTGAAGTTCATGGAAGCAATGCTAAACCGTATAAGCAGAAGGGAACTGGTAATGCTCGCCGTGGAGATAAGAAGTCTCCTATCACTGTCGGCGGTGGTACAATCTTTGGACCGCGCCCACGCGATTACAGCTATGCTATTCCTAAGAAAGAGAAGAGACTTGCTATGAAGACCATTCTTAGTCTTCAGGCTCAGTCAGACAGACTTACCGTAATCGAAGATTTCACTGTAGAAAGTGGAAAGACAAAGGACCTGGTTAAGATTCTTAGCAACTTCGGCGAGGACAGAAGGACTGTCATTCTTCTTAAGGGTGACGATGAGATGATCAGAAGAGCTGGACGCAATCTTCCGAATGTTCATTTCCTTGCTTACAATCGTCTTCGCGCACATGATCTTTTCTACGCTAGAAAGATTATCATGCTTGAGGGTGCTGCAAAGAACCTTTCTGAATTTTATGCTGGTTTGGAGGCTAAATAATGAACGAAGTCAAGTACGAAGATATTCTTATTGAGCCGGTACTTACAGAGAAAGCAAACATGCTCCGCGAGGAGAACAAGTATACTTTCAAGGTACTCCCTTCTGCATCAAAGATTCAGATTAAGGAAGCTGTAAGAAGACTTTTTAACGTGAAGGTTGTAGACTGCACCACAATGAATGTTCGTGGAAAGCAGAAGAGACTTCGCGGAAGAATTGGCACGACACCTAGCTGGAAGAAAGCTATTGTCAAGCTTGCACCTGGTGAAACAATCAAGGTGTTTGAAGGCGCTTGAGCCTTTGAACTTTAATTAAGGGGAACCATATGGCTCTTAAAGTATTTAAGCCTTATTCAAAAGGTACACGCAACCGAGTTGATTTGGTTCGCGATGAGTTGACAGCCGATAAACCCGAGAAAAGCCTTACCGTTGGTACAAAACGCAACGCAGGCCGTGGTGCCGGAGGAAGAATCTCTGTAAGGCATCAGGGTGGTGGTCATAAGAGAAAGTATAGAATTATCGATTTCAGAAGAAACAAGCATGGTATTCCTGGAACCGTTAAGACTATTGAGTATGATCCTTTCCGCAGTGCTAACATTGCTTTGGTTTTCTATGCTGATGGCGAGAAACGCTACATCATAGCTCCGAAGGGTTTGACTGTTGGTCAGAAGATTATGGCTGGTGAGAATGCTGCTCCTACAGTAGGAAACGCATTGCCGCTTTCAGCTATTCCTGTCGGTTTTACTGTTCATAACATTGAGTTGACATTGGGTCGTGGCGGACAGTTGGTTCGCTCTGCCGGTGCCAGTGCTCTTGTTGCTGCTAAAGAGGGTGAGTATGTAACAATCCGCCTTCCTTCTGGTGAGCTTCGCCGTGTGAACGCCAAGTGCTATGCAACTATTGGTGTCGTCGGTAATGAAGACCGCATGAATACAAAGCTTGGAAAGGCTGGCCGCAACAGATGGCGCGGAATTCGCCCGACTGTTCGTGGTATGGCTATGAACCCTGTTGATCATCCGCTTGGTGGTGGTGAAGGTGCAGGTAAGGGTCATCATCCAGTTACTCCTTGGGGACAGCCTTGTCGTGGTTACAAGACCCGCAACAAGAGAAAGACTTCAAGTCGCTTTATTATTAGCCGCCGTTCTAAGTAGGGTAGGAGATTAAAGTGTCAAGATCTGTAAAGAAAGGACCTTTTGTAGAAAAATCACTCTATAAGAAGGTGACAGAAATGAATAAGGCCGCAGCGGCTGATAAGAAAATTATCAAAACTTACTCTCGCTGCTCTACGATTATACCTGAAATGGTTGGAAATACTATTTCAGTTCACAATGGCAAGTCTTGGATTCCGGTATATGTTACTGAGAACTTGGTGGGCCACAAGCTTGGCGAGTTTGCTGCGACACGTACATTCAAGGGGCACGGCGGCGATAAGGCTGCTGCTAAGAAGTAAGGCTAAGGTAGATTAAGATGGCAGAATCAATGAAGGCCTTTCCAAAAAATCAGAGGCCAAAAAGAGAAGACTTACCAGCAAAGCCTGGTTATGTTGCTATATCCAAGTTCCTTATTGCATCTCCTACAAAGGTTCGCCCTGTAGCTAATGTAATTAAGAGAAAGTCATGTACTGAGGCTGCTGCTATTCTTGAGGTTATGCCTCAGAAAGGCGCAAAGCTTATCAGCAAGACTTTGAAGTCTGCTGTGTCTAATGCCTTGTACAAAAACAAGCAGCTTGATGAGGATATGCTCTATGTTAAGGAAATTCGTATCGACGAAGGTCCTAGACTTAAGAGAGTTTGGTTCCGCGGTCGTGGCCGTGCTGATCAGCTCTTGAGACGTATGTGCCATATCACCGTTATAGTTGACGAGAAGGCGGGAAAGTAATATGGGTCAGAAAGTTAGTCCGATAGGATTACGTCTTGGTATTAACAAGACATGGCAGTCACGCTGGTACGCCGATAAGCGCGAGTATGCAGATCTCGTTCTTGAGGATTTGAAGATCAGAAAGCTTGTTGATTCCCTTCCGGAATGCAAGAACGCTGATATCGCCGAAGTAGAGATTGTTCGCCATCCGCAGAGAGTGACGATTGTTATTCACACGGCTCGTCCGGGTGTTATTATCGGTGTCAAGGGTGCCACAATCGAAAAGATTAGCGCCGACATCCAGAGCCAGTTGTCCAAAAAGGTCAACATCAAGATTAAGGAAGTAAAGAGAGCTGAAATCAATGCATCTTTGATTGCACAGAATATCGCTCGTCAGCTTTCTGGCCGCGGATCTTTCCGCAAGGCTTTGAAGCAGGCTACTTCTAACGCCATGAAAGGCGGAGCACAGGGTATTAAGGTTCGTATTTCCGGACGCCTTGGCGGTGCCGATATGACAAGATCTGAAGAGCACAAAGAGGGACGTGTTCCTCTTCACACTCTTAGAGCAGATATCGATTATGGTTTCTATGAAGCTTTGACAACCTATGGAAAGATAGGTGTAAAAGTTTGGGTCTATAATGGAATGAACTATGGACATGAGAGAATCGAGGAAGCTGAGGATACAACAAAGCGTCCAAGACGTGACCGTTCTTCTGACCGCAGATCTGCCCGCGCTCCAAAAGCTGAGGGAGGAAAAGTAGAAAATGCTTAGTCCAAAGAGAGTAGCGCACCGTAAGGTACAGCGCGGCAGAGAGCATGGTAATGCTTCTCGCGATAATCACGTTGATTTTGGCGATATTGCACTTGTTGCACTTGAGCCATTCTGGTTGCAGGCAAAGCACATTGAGGCTGCTCGTGTTGCTATTAACCGTTGCATTAACCGTCAGGGACAGATGTGGACACGCATTTTCCCTGATAAGCCGGTTTCAAAGAAGCCTGCTGATACCCGTATGGGAAAGGGAAAGGGTGCCCCGGAGTATTGGGCAGCTGTTATAAGACCTGGCAATGTTTTGTTCGAGATTGGTGGCGTTGATCTTAAGCTTGCTGAAAAGGCTATGACTCTTGCAGCAAGCAAGTTGCCAATTAAGACAAAGATTGCTTTTCGCCCGACAGTGCAGTAAGGAGTAAGGTATGGCAGATTCCAAGAAATTTAAGAAGTCCGAGGATAAAAAGCTTTCTTATTCCGAAATGGTGACAAAGCGGGATGAATTGAAGAAAGAATACATGGATCTTCGTTTCCAGATGGTCGTGGGTCATGTAGATAATCCAATGCAGAAACGCCAGATTCGCCATGAGATTGCGCGTCTTAATACATTTATTCATCAGCATGACCTTGAGGAATTCAGGGCCAAGGCTGCTGAAGCAATTGCAGCGGCAAAGTAGGAGCTGAACTGTGGAAGATACGAATGTTCAGAAAAAAGGTAACAAGAAGTCTTTCGTTGGTATCGTAACAAGCGATAAGATGGATAAGACAGTTGTTGTATCCATCGCAACAAAGAAGATGGACAGCCTTTATAAAAAGTATGTCTCTCGCACCAAGAAGTGCAAGGTTCATGATGAGAAGAATGAAGCTCACGAAGGCGACACAGTGCGTATCGTTGAGTGCGCTCCAATCAGCAAGGATAAATGCTGGCGTCTCGATAGCATTATCGAGCGTGCGAAGTAAGGCGAGGGAAAGTATATGCTTCAGATGCAGTCAAATCTGGTCGTTGCCGATAACTCCGGAGCCAAGATGGTGCAGGTGATTAAGGTTCTCGGCGGTACACACCGCCGTTATGCCGGTATCGGTGACATTGTTGTGGTAGCTGTTAAGGAAGCAATTCCTACATCTACGATTAAAGCTGGAACAATCCAGAAAGCAGTCATCGTCCGTGTTTCTAAGGAATACAGACGTGCAGACGGTACTTATATCCGTTTCGATGACAATGCGTGTGTTCTTGTTGATGCTGACAAGAATCCGAAAGGAAAGCGCATTTTTGGACCAGTTGCCCGTGAGCTTCGTGACATGGATTACATGAAGATCGTTTCACTTGCTCCGGAAGTCCTCTAAGGAGTCCTAGAATGGCAGTTAAGTACAAGATTCACAAAGATGACAATGTTGAGATTATTGCCGGAAAGGACAAGGGAAAGCGTGGAACAATAGTTCGCGTCATCAGAAAAGATGATGGTGCTAAAGTTATTGTTTCTGGTGCTAACCTTGTAAAGAAGGCAATAAAGAGAAGAAGCCAGCAGGATGCAGGTGGAATTGCAGAGGTTGAAGCTCCTCTTGATATTTCTAACGTTATGCTGGTCTGCAAAAAGTGTGGACGTCCTGTTAAGGCAGGATTTAAAATTGACGGCGACAAGAAAATTCGTGTTTGCCGCAAGTGTGGAGAAGCACTGTAATGGAAAATTACGTACCACGGCTTAAGAAAGTCTATAAGGAAAAAATTGCCCCTGAACTCTTTAAGGAGTTGGGTTATACATCTGTAATGCAGATACCTGTTATTAAGAAGGTAGTCGTGAATATGGGTGTAGGCGAGGCTCTCACTAATAAGAAACTTCTTGATGCTGCAGTTACAGATCTCACTCAGATTACCGGCCAGAAAGCTGTTAAGACAAGAGCCAAGAAAAGTATTGCAAACTTCAAGTTGCGTGAGGGACAGGAAATTGGTGCGATGGTAACACTTCGTGGAAATATCATGTATGAGTTCCTCGATCGTCTTATTAACGTTGCTCTTCCTCGCGTTAAGGATTTCCGCGGAATCAAGTCTACTGGATTTGACGGACACGGAAATTTCTCTCTTGGCATCACTGAGCAGATTATCTTCCCGGAAATTGATTTCGATAAGATTGTCAAGATTTCTGGTATGAACATCAGTATCGTTACAAGTGCACGCACTGACAACGAGGCACGTTCCCTGCTCACCAAGTTTGGTATGCCTTTTAGAAAGTAGGGGATAAGTCATGGCAAAGAAATCATTGATACTGAAGTCTGAAAAGACTCCAAAGTACCGCACCCGCAAGTATAATCGGTGCAAGATTTGTGGTCGTCCTCATGGTTATATGAGGAAGTATAAGATGTGTCGTATTTGCTTCCGCAAATTGGCAAGTGAAGGCCTTTTACCTGGCGTCACAAAATCATCTTGGTAGCGTGGTAGGAGAACAGAAATGGCAGCTTCAGATCCAGTAGCAGATATGCTTGCTAAAATCCAGAACGCGGCAATGGCCCGCCACGAGAAGGTAGATGTTTCTACTTCTAAGATGAAACTGGAGATAGTAAAAATCTTGAAGAATGAAGGATATATCAAGAACTTTAAGAAAGTTCAGGATGATGATAATCATCCGATTATCCGCATCTTCTTGAAGTATGATGATGAAAACCAGTCGGTAATCCATGGAATGAATAAGATTTCAACACCAGGACGCCGTGTTTATTCTGGTTACAGGGAATTACCGCGTGTCTTTAATGGCTACGGTACATTGATTGTTTCAACATCTAGCGGTGTAACAACTGGCAAGAAGGCTTCTGAAAAGATGGTCGGCGGCGAGTTGATTTGCAAAGTTTGGTAATAGGGGGAATTTTATGTCTAAAATTGGAAAACTTCCTGTTGCCATCCCGCAGGGTGTAAATGTTAATGTTTCTGGTGAAGTTATTTCAGTTAAAGGTCCTAAGGGCGAACTGAAGCAGAACTTCGGAAAACTTGTAAAGGTTGAGGTCAAGGACGGCAATATTATTCTTACTGCCGCAGATGATTCTGATAATGCTAATGCTCAGCATGGACTTTACAGAAGCTTGATTCACAACATGGTAGTCGGTGTAACAGAAGGATACAGCAAGACGCTTGTTGTTACTGGTGTTGGTTACCGCTCTGAAGTTCAGGGTAAGACTCTTGTAATGAATCTCGGATATTCATCTGACTTCATAGCTGTAATTCCTGAGGGATTGACAGTAACTGTTGATAAAGAAGGAAAGATTACCGTTGCAGGAATCGATAAACAGCAGGTTGGTGAGTTCTGTTCACAGATCCGTAAGTTGCGCATGCCTGAGCCGTACAAGGGAAAGGGTATTCACTATTCCGACGAAGTTATTAGACGCAAAGTCGGAAAGACTGGTGTGAAATAAGGGGTAGCGATATGTTTAAGAAGCTGAGTGATAAACAGAGAAGACGTTTGCACAGAAAAGTCCATATTCGCAAGTCTATCTACGGTACTGCAGATCGTCCTCGGATGACTGTGTTCAGAAGTGGACGCAACCTTTACGCACAGGTTATAAATGACGACGAGGGAAAAACTCTTGCCGCAATTTCTACCCTTGAGAAGGATTTTATTGACCTCAAGTCAAATGTTGCCAGTGCAACAAAGCTTGGGGAGGCTTTCGGCGCTCGTCTTAAAGATAAGAACATCACGAAGATTGTTTTTGACCGCAACGGTTATCTTTATCATGGCGTTGTAAAGGCTCTTGCTGATGGAACCCGCAAGGCCGGGATTGAATTCTAGGAGTAGCTATGGAACGTCAAAATAATAGGGATAGAGATAGAAAACCCGCTGACGACTTTGTGGAAAAGCTTGTAAAGCTTAACCGCACTTCTGTCACCAAAAAGGGCGGACGTAAGATGGCTTTTTCCGCACTGACCGTTGTTGGTGACCAGAAGGGAAAGATTGGTTTCGGTTACGGAAAGGCAAATGACGTAACGGAAGCTATCAGAAAGAGCATCGAGAAGGCAAAGGCTAATCTTGTTACCATTCCTGTAAAAAATGGTACGATTCCTCATGAGGTTCTCGGAAAGTTCAACAGTTCTGAGGTTTTGCTGAAGCCGGCTTGCCCTGGTACTGGAGTTAAGGCTGGTGGTGCTGTTCGCGCCGTTATGGATGCTGCTGGAATTACAGATGTCATTTCTAAGGCTCAGGGGTCTAGAACGTCTGTAAATGTTATCCGCGCAACTTTTGATGCTGTTTCCAAGATGATGGATGCAGGTAAGGTGTCAGAGAACCGCGGAAAATCTATCAACGACTTGTGGGGCTAAAATATGGCAAAGAAACTTCGTGTAACACTCGTAAGAAGTGTCATTGGCCAGAAGCCAGAGAAAAAGGCTACCGTTCGTAGTCTTGGACTTAGAAAGATTAGCTCTTCAAATGAATTTGAGGACAATCCTTCTGTTCGTGGAATGGTTAAGTCTGTTTCCCATTTGGTAAAAGTTGAGGAGATTAACTAATGGCTGATTTTGAATTGCATGCCCCAGCGGGTGCGAATAAGAAAAAACGCATCGTCGGACGTGGATCTTCTTCAGGACGCGGAACTACTGCTGGAAAAGGAAATAAAGGTCAGCAGTCACGTTCTGGAGGAAAGACTTATGTCGGTTTTGAAGGCGGACAGATGCCGCTTTATCGCCGCATAGCTCACCGCGGATTCTCCAATGCTGCATTTAAGAAGGAATACGAGGTTGTGAATCTCCGTGATTTGGAAGCTAAGTATTCTGACGGCGAGACAGTTGATCGCGAATCTCTCGTAAAGAAAGGTTTGCTTAACAAGGTCTCTGCCCCTGTAAAGCTCCTTGCAGACGGTGATTTGACAAAGAAATTGACGGTCAACGTAGACAAGGCTTCTGTTTCTGCAAAGGAAAAGGTTGAGAAGGCTGGCGGAAAACTGACAGTCTCTGAGGCCGATTCAGAAAAGAAAACCGAAGAAAAAAAATAAAGGGCGTTGGAGTTATAAATGGCAAACAATCCTGTTGTAAATATGTTCAAAGTTAAAGAGTTGCGCGACCGTGTGTTCTTTACTTTGCTTATTCTTGCAGTATTCCGTCTCGGTAGTGTTTTGACAATACCGGGAATCGATGCATCATTGCTTTTGCAATATTTTAATAACCTTGCGAGCGGTGCAGAGAGCGCGTTTGCCAGTTACATGGACTTTTTCGCAGGCGGCGCATTCGAGCGTTTTTCTGTGTTCATGCTTGGTGTTATGCCATACATTTCTACTCAGATTATAATGCAGCTTGCGCTTGTCATTTTCCCGTCACTAAAAAGAATTGCGCAGGAAGAGGGCGGTCAGCAGCGTGTTGCTTGGTGGACAAGGGTCGGAACGATTTTTGTATGCCTGATTCAGTCATACGCGTTGACTGTCTATGCTGAGGCTATTAATCAGCAGGTTCCTGGTGCAATTATTTTTGATAACAGAATTTATTTTAATCTCTTGGCAGTTCTTACTGTTACCACCGGCTCTATGATAACTGTGTGGCTTGGAGATCAGATAACTGCTCACGGTATCGGCAACGGCATTTCAATGCTTATTTTTGCCGGTATCGTGGCTCGTATTCCGAGTGCAGTTTATGAACTGGGAAAGTCTGTTTCCTCTGGGGACATAAATATCGTATTTGTTATCGTTGCTCTCTTGATGTATTTGGTCATTATTGGCCTCGTCGTTTATGAGCAGTCAGGAGAAAGAAAAATCCCTGTACACTATGCGAAGCGTGTTGTCGGTCGTAAAATGTACGGTGGACAGAGTACTTATATTCCGTTCAAAATAAATCCGTCAGGTGTTATTCCAATCATCTTTGCTTCTGCATTCCTGACGTTCCCGCTTCAGATTGCAAACAGTCTTTCTAATAAGGCTACTTGGTTGATGAAACTTTCTGCATTCTTGAATCCTTTGGGAGTTTTGTATAATATTATCCAAGTCT
>CAZKPZ010000082.1:0-4674 GCA_964554745.1 uncultured Treponema sp.
CTGCTTCTAGTTACAACAAACCGATTGTTTCACTTGTAAATGACAAGCTCGTTCCTTATCTTAACGCAATGGTTATCGCAGGAAATGCAAACTGTATTGATTTTGCTAAGAGCGTTGAGGTTGAAATCAACAGGGCAAACGAGGCAATTTCAAAGCGTGGCAAGAAATCGGCTGAGTAAGACTTGAAAGGTTAAGCCTTTCAAGTCTTGGAATAAGGTATAAAAGTTGTGCAAGTCAGGCTTGCACAACTTTTGAATTGAACAAACTGGAGAAGATAAATGGTATCCAATATATCTGAACAAATTTATTATCAAATTCAAATTGAAATTAATGAAAAAGACAAGAATAAAAATCCAATTTGTTATTATGAACTTGATAAAACTGACAAAAAAGAAATAATAAACTCTATAATAAAGCCATTTTTGAATGGTGAAGAATTTTTGTTTAATGGTTACTTTGTTTCAAAATCAAAGATTAATCGCTTATTAGTAAAAACAACAAAAGCAACAACAAGGGAATTGTCAAAATATGAAAATAACAATATGCCTGCAAATATTATTATGTTTGTAAGTCCAGAAGACATCGTTTCTTATGATAAATACACAAAGGATATAACAAAAAGTATTTTCGAAGAGGCAACGAATAGTGTACAACTTCAAAATAGCAACATAAAAAGAAAAAATTCCAAAGATTTTTCTAAAGTATTCATTGTACATGGGCATGATGAATTAGCAAAAATAGAAGTTGCAAGATTCATAGAGAAACTTGGATTTGAAGCAATTATATTAAGTGAACAGGCAAATGAAGGTAAAACGATAATAGAAAAAATAGAAGAATATACGGATGTAGACTTTGGAATTGTCTTGTATACTCCATGCGATATTGGTGCTGAAAAAAATACAAAAGATTTTAAGCCTCGTGCAAGACAAAATGTTGTATTTGAACATGGATATCTAATAGGAAAATTAGGTCGCGATAAAGTTCATGCATTAAAAAAAGACAATGTAGAAACACCAAATGACATTTCTGGACTTGTTTATACAGAAATGGATTCGGGAAAGGCATGGCAATTATCTATTGCAAAAGAAATGAAAAAAGTCGGTTATGATATCGACTTTAATAAAATAATATAAAAGGTATTTCGCCTAACAAGAAGTTCAAAGCCGACAAACCGGTCAAGCCGGTTTGCGGTTTAACTCATTGTTACGTGGACGGTGGCTATGCGCCACCGCATAAAGGAAGAAAGAAGAAATGAATAAAATTGGCAAATCATTAAAAAACTTAAATTGGACATTGTTTGTGTCGCTGATGATAATGGGATTATGCCCGACAATCTACACAACTTTACGAGTATTCTTTTTAGGTCAACTTCCGGGGGAATGGTCTTTTTCAATCGCTGGACAGCTTTCTTGGGTAAACTTATTATATGAGATTTTAAATGAAGGAATTATTCTTCCTCTTTACTTTTTCATGGGCAAAGTCGTAGAAAATAAATCAGAATATACAAACAGAATAAAAACAGGACTAATTGTTTCTTTCTGCGTATATGCGGTCTGCTCAGTATTGATTATTTGTTTTGCAAATCCGTTGCTTACAGTAATGGCAACCAACAAAGAGATTATCGAGCAGTCTGCTACATATATCAGAATTGAAAGTATAGCAAATATTTTTTCACTGTTAAGCAGTTTCCTTTTGGTCTGCTTAATCACTTTGGGAAAATCAAAATATGTATACTTAATCACCTTTGCAAAATTAATCTTAAGCTTTATATTCGACACATTCTTTGTCTCAACATTAAAAATCTCTGCTAATTTTGGCGTAAACGGAATTGGCTATAGCAACATAATCGTAAATTTAATTTTGTTTATAGTTTCTGCACTGTTACTCTCAAAGGAAGGAATAAAAATATTCGGCAAAGGAAAACTTTCATTCAGCTGGATAAAAGATTTTATAAAAATTGGCAGCATTTCAGGATTGGAGTCTTTTGTAAGAAATCTTGCTTACATGATTATGATTTCAAGAATGGTAAATGTTGTAAACGAGCAGGGAACATATTGGGTTGCAAATAATTTTATCTGGGGCTGGCTACTGTTGCCGATAAATCAGTTGGGAGAACTCATTAAGCAGGAAGTTGGAACAAACGAAAAGGCTGTAAAAAATAATACACTCGGGTATTTTGCGCTAACAATTATTGTATGCGTGATTTGGTGTATATCAATACCAGGTTGGAAAAGTTGTTCTTAAATTTACAGAT
Source organism: uncultured Treponema sp. (assembly GCA_964554745.1). GTDB lineage: Bacteria > Spirochaetota > Spirochaetia > Treponematales > Treponemataceae > Treponema_D. The sequence continues at coordinate 2,255 of CAZKPZ010000082.1, forward strand.
GTTGATAAACTTTTTAAGCTTGTAATGGTTTTGTTGGGATTTTATGTTCTTTACGCCTTGCAGAATGTCTTCGACTGCGAGTTTTACGGTCTAGGAAAAACAAATTATATGTTGTTTGAATCAGTCGTAACAAATTCAATCTATTATGGTGTCGCATTTGTTTTATATCTGACAGGAAAATGGGTTCCATCATTAATTGGAATCGCATTGCTCTTTGGTATAGGAAACGCATTTGATAGCATAGTTTCTGGCGGTGTCTTCGCCTATATGCTGAAGAAAAAGAAAATTAATATCTTGGACGTTGAGTAATGAAGATATGATGTAAAACACGTAACTCAGTTTTCGTGCGGACATTTTGCTTTGTCACGGTTTTTGCTGGTCGCTTCGCTCCTTCACGCAAAAACCGCGCCAATTTTGCCTGATGGCAAAACCGCAAAATGCAGCACAAAGCAACGTTAGGCGGACGGGCCACTGGCCCGCTGTGTTTAAGGTATTTAAATACACTTTTTAATTTCAGAAACAACAGCTTTAGCTAAAAGTGGTGGAACTGCATTTCCCACTTGTGTATATTGGGGAACCTCTGTTCTTCGTAAGAGTCCGCCAGTTGTTCTTTTTCCTAAGAATTCAAAAGAGTCGTCGAAAGATTGACAACGAGCCATTTCACGGACACTAAAAGTTCTGGCTTCCCAAGGACTTATATAATCATCTGCAATACTTACAATTGTTGCAGATGGCTGCAGCGCATCCCATCTCTGACGGATATTCTTTTTTGTAAGCAAAATATCAATCTCATCTTCAGAAACATTACCGCTCTTGAAAGCCTGAATAATTTCATCAGAAGTTTTATTCAGTTTTTCACAGCAGAGATTTATAAGAGCTGGTTTGTTTGAAATATCAATTCCTTCAGTTTTTACCCTTTTACGAAGGTTGGAGCCAGATTCGCCCTGATTAAAAAGGCTGAATCTTTCAGAAACTACATCTGTAACTTTAGGAAGTTCCGTGCAAGATAATTCTTTTCCAACGGGAATAGGATTACCGTTTATATCGGGTGTTCTTCCTTCTTTACATTCTTTCTGATACTTACTTTCTTTTATTGTATTTCTAATAGAAGAATCTGTTATCAAATCGCTGATAGCATCCTGCAAAGTAAGCTGGTTATCGTGAGTTATTGGAGTCGGATAATTAGGTGCTTTTTCACCAGTCCTGTAACCGATGAAAATTGCCCTGTTTCTTCTTTGAGGTACTCCAAAATCGGCGGCATTTAAAATCTTTGGTTCAAGGGTCTGGTAGCCAATTTCTTTTAATTCATTTCTTAAAATTGCAGGTGTAACGCTTCCGTCTTCATAGTGAATGCCAGTAATGCCGACATAGCCCATGAACTGCATATCCATGAAGCCTTCAACGTTTTCAAGAACAATGTAACGAGGTTTTATCTCATTTATGACCCTTACATATTCACCGAAAAGCATATTTCTTGGGTCATCTTTTTTTCTTCGACCTGCACGAGAAAACCCCTGACAACTTGGACCTCCGATAATTAAATCTATATCTTTTGGACATGTCCGTTCACCGTTATTAAACCATTCAAGAGATTTTATCTTTTTCCAAATAAAATCTCCTTTTAGGTTGCGGATATCGCTTCGCTCAAACCATGTATTATATCCTTGATGAAGACCTAACTGCTCATGCCTATTGCGATAGGTCAACTCAACCATATCACTGATGTCTGAACTAAAAAGAATGTCAAATCCTGCCTGAATCAAGCCTTCTGAACAACCGCCTGCTCCACAGAATAAATCTATTGCGTATGCCATCTTATTCCTCATCTATCTCGTAATTTAACATAGTTTCACTTATAAGTCCAGGGCTTTTATAAATCATATTTTTTTTCTTCCCCAAGCAAGTCATGGATATTTTGAGGAAGAATCTTAAAAAGCAACCCATGGTCTCTATAGCTTCCGTCTGGTTTTATATGTGCTGCTAAATCAGCTGTAATTTCCCCATTATCAATAAGCGGTGCTAAAAGCAGTGCATTTGGATTTCGGGTATGGACAACTTTATCATATCGAAAGTATTCCCAGTCTTCACGAAGTTCAGAAGCGGCTTTTACCCAGAAAGTTTCAGGATGCTTGGTCAAAAGAGTTTTTCGCAAAATATCCAAATCCCATGAAGAAACTAAATTTGGTGTCGGCTGGGCATCGTCGATAAGATTTAATTTATCGGCATCATAATCAACAACAAGTTTTAAGCCGTAGGCATTGTATTTCTTTGTGGAAAGAGTTTCATAAATCTGCTTTCTTGGCTCTGTCTGTCCTCTTGGTATCTGTACTTTTCCATACCTGTCCAAGATTTCTGAATACGATAAGCCAGAGTCCGGCACTTTTGTAAAAAGCGTTGACCTTGTGACTGTTCTTTTTTCA
>CAZKPZ010000082.1:4684-10717 GCA_964554745.1 uncultured Treponema sp.
AAATTCTGGTTGCTTTCAGTTCAATTCCCTTGTAGTCAGGAGCGTTTGAGTTATTGCGGCTTATTCCAAGTGCGTTTTCAAGAGTATCACCAACGCCAGGGTCTCCAGCCGTAACAGACGGAATAAAACCTCGCCTGTGAATTTCATGCAACTTTTCAAGAAGTTCTTCTGCGGTTGATATATATTCGTTCAAAGAAAGTTCAAGATAACTAAAAACATGACCTTTATTGAAAAGTGAGGCTTGAATTTCTTTATCAGAAAGGTTTATTACATAAAGTTCTTTGTTAAAGACTAAAATCGCAAGAAGATTGCAAGGTTTGCAGTATTTCTTTAGGTCAGAAAACCAAATTCGAGGGTCTCCGTGCTTTGTATTAGGTCTGTACAGTGAAGCGGTCATATTTATTACACCATCTTTTGTTACAAAATGGCTTTCAATGATAACTTTGTTTTCCTGTCCCTGCCCTTGTTTTTCGTAATCGTGAACTTTTGCAAACTTTAACAACTCTCGGAGCGGTTTTGTTGCGTCCATGATTGATTTTTCATAGCCTGTAGGTGTTGGAACAAGGAAAGCAACGCTTGTATTTGTTTCTGCAAAGTAAGGAATTACAGTTTATAAAGGTGTATCTGTCATTGAAAGCATGAAAATTGTCTCCAAATAATCAAAATTTATATAGATATTATCGGAAATTCTGAAAAATTTATAGTATCAGGTATAAGGATTGAACGAAATAGGCAATCTAAACTTCCTCAAAATAAGGAAGTCTGTTTTCGTTTATGGTAGGTGCTCCTTGTTTTAAGGAACTATGATTTTTGCCTTAATCTAAACTCCTTATTTTAAGGATTAACAGTTTTGGAGAATTCTATCTTCCTTATCTATAAGGAATGTCATTTTGCAAAAATTCTGCTTTCCTTATGATAAGGAAAACTCAAAAATCCTAGGGCAATCCTTATTTTAAGGAAAAATTTGTCGATTGCGGGAAATTTCAGTATTTTTTAAACAGATTCATAAAAAAAGGAGGAAAAAGTTTATGAACAAGTTGAAAACTGCAATCCGCAACGCCGAAGTTGACGGACTTTCGGACTCAATCATCCGCAATTTCAAGGCGGATGAAAAGGCTCAGACTGATTCATTCTTGAAATCGGCTCTTGAGGAACTCGAATCGCTTTCAGCTCAAATCACGACAGCTATTTTACAGGACAAGACTCTCTCAACGCTCGATTCTACCGACGGCGCACGGGACGAGGCTGTGAAGACATTGGGAACGGTTCTTGCTGCTTATGCCGTTTTCCCGATTGCAAGCAAAAAAGAACTTTCTGCCCCGCTCAAAGCAATCTATGACAAGTATTCGAAAGCCGGAATCACGACCGCAAACTATACGAGCGAATCTTCAATGATTGAAAGCATGTTGCAGGACTTTTCCGCAGATTCACTTGCAGAAAACATCAAAGGCTTGGAAGGTGTCGCAGAAGCAATTGATTCTATCCGCTCAGCACAGAACGAATTCACCAAGGCAAACGATGAGTATGTAAAGGCAAGTTCAAACAAGGGAGCTTCTGCTTCTAGTTACAACAAACCGATTGTTTCACTTGTAAATGACAAGCTCGTTCCCTACCTTAACGCAATGGTTATTGCAGGAAACGCAAACTGCATGGATTTTGCGAAGAGCGTTGAAGCTGAAATCAACAGGGCAAATGAGGCAATCTCAAAGCGTGGCAAGAAAACGGCAGAAAAGACTGCCGAGTAAAACTTGAAAGGTCAAGCCTTTCAAGTTTTGGAATAAGGTATAAAAGTTGTGCAAGTCAAGCTTGCACAACTTTTGAATTGAACTTTAAGGTAAAGCAAGAAACTATTTTATAGGGGAAAAAATGAATTCAAAAGAAGAACTTATAAAAGAATACATTGAAAAATGCGATAATTGCGATTCTGTAAAATATGAAAAACTCATAACAGAAATTGTTGCAACCTTTGATAATGAAATAAAAGATATTACATCAGGGTTGGATTCTTATAGTATTGTTCGCCTCTATGGAAGCAACAAACCCTGCGACTATATTGGCGATTTGCAGCTATTAAAAACAAAACTTCGTAATTATCTCGCTACAATTGAATTAAACAGTAAAAATATAAAAAATCAAGGTCAGACTTTTAATATAAATCAAACAGTTTCTGTAAATATTTCTTTTGAACAAACTATTGAAAATATTGATAAATTGTCCGAAAAAAATCTCTCTGATGACGAAAAAGAAAAGTTGATTACAGACTTAACAAAATTAAAATTAGCAAAAGATAAGAACAAGATTTGGGATAATGCAAAAAATATATTAAAATGGATTGCAGATAAATCTGTCGAGGTTGGAATTGCGGCATTGCCGTATATCACTGATATTATAAAGAACGCCTAACAAGAAGTTCAAAGCCGACAAACCGGTCAAGCCGGTTTGCGGTTTAACTCATTGTTAGGCGGACGGGCCACTGGCCCGCTGGTTTGTATGGTAATATTCTAAAAAGCTAACAAATGCTATAGTAATGTGTAGAAATTCTTTTTTGGGTGGGAAAATGCAAGTTACTAAGATAAATAACCGTCGTTATCTAGGTAATAAATACCGTCTTTTGCCTTTTATCAATGATGTTATTGCAAAAGAATGTGGAAATTTTGATACATTTGCAGACATTTTTGCTGGTACAGGGGCAGTTTCCTCTTCTTATACGGACAAAACCCTTTATACAAACGATATTCTTTACAGTAATTATCTGTGCCATTTAACCTGGTTTTCAGATGAGGCTTTTGACATCTCAAAAATAGAAAAATATATAGAATATTTTAATTCCGATTTGCCTTATGAAGACAATTATATGACTGAGAACTTCTCAGATACCTATTTTTCAAGAAAAAACTGTTCAAAAATCGGTTTTATACGCGAAAACATTGAAAATGAGTTCAAAACCGGCAAAATAAATACTCGCGAACGAGCTATGCTTATAACATCTTTGCTTTATGGCATTGATAAAATAGCAAACACCTGCGGTCATTATGATGCCTACAGAAAAGGCGTAGACTTTCCAGAGTCTTTTACAATGTGTGTACCAGAGCCTAATACAAACTTAAAACATAATCATTGTTATAACGAAGATACGAACGAACTTGTAAAAAACATTTCCGCAGATGTCGTTTATATTGACCCTCCCTACAATTCACGGCAGTATTGCGATGCTTACCACTTAATTGAGAATATAGCTCGTTGGGAGAAGCCAGAGGTTTTCGGAGTCGCTAAAAAAATGGACAGAACGGCTCTTAAAAGCAAATATTGTACTCGTTCCGCTCCAGCTGCCTTTCAAGACCTGATAGAAAATCTCGATGCTAAATACATTGTGGTTTCTTACAACAATATGGCGAACAAAGGCAACGACCGCTCAAACGCAAGAATCTCTGATATTCAAATTTTAGATACTTTAAAAACAAAAGGAAAGGTAAAAACTTACTCTGAACAGTTTAAAGCCTTTACAACAGGAAAGTCTGAACATCTTGATAATGAAGAGAGGCTTTGTGCTTAACAGGAGCAAAAAATGACAAAGAAGCATACACAGGTTGATGACATAATTGAAACAATGCAGAAAAACGGCGGATATGCGACACTTGCATATCTCAATCAAAATGTTGATACATCGACTTGGAAAACAAAGACTCCTTTTGAAAGCATTCGTTGCTTTTTACAGAGACGAGATGAATTTTTTAAAATTCAACCAGGACTTTGGGCATTAACTGATTACCGTGAAACTGTTTTGAAGAAATTTCAAATCAAAGAAAATGAAAAAGAGCAGATTGAAGTTTTTACACACGCATATTATCAAGGATTAATTGTTGATATTGGAAATATGAAGAAACTTAAAACTTATGTTCCTGCACAAGATAAAAACAAGATGTTTCTTGATAGAAAACTTGGTGAAGTTTCAACTATGACCGATATTCCCGAGTTTACATATCCTAAGATTACAAATCGTGCAAGAACAATTGATACAATCTGGTTCAATGAGCGAGAAATGCCAAGTGCTTTTTATGAAGTGGAACATTCTACAAATATAATCAACTCATTAAATAAATTTTTTGAGTTGCAGGATTTTAGAGCAAGGTTTTGTATTGTGGCTGACAAAAAACGCAAGAGCGAATTTGATGATAAAATTACTCAATCAATTTATCTTCCGATAAAGCCGCTTGTTGATTTTGTAGATTATGAAACATTATCAAGTCAGCATACAAAAATGGCTGAACTATTTAATAGTCCTATGATTTTGTGAGTAATAATATGATTAAAAGAAAATTTCTTGTTTATTATTACAAAAATAACTTTTCAACAAGATGGTACACCTATGTTTTTGCAAATAGTGTTGATAAAGCATGGAATCTTGCTGAAGAGATTTTTGGGAAAGAAAATATAGAGTCTGTTTCTTTAGAACCATAACAAAAAAAAAAGGAGTTTTTTATGAGTGATGATTTATTTGAAAAGAAAGCAGAATTCATTTCTTGGTGCATCGAAATGTATGCAAGTTCAAAGGGATTAGACGGAAGAGATATTGCAAATGACTTTTCTAGCAAAAAAGTACTTGATTTTCTTGGCGAGCATTATGAAGTCCTGCATACACAGGGAAAATCATACATTCTTGCAACAATCGATGATTTCATAAAAGCGAGGGCCGTTTAATGCAGATTTACCACGGTGGATTTATGGAGATAGATGTGCCAAAAATCTTAAAGCCAAGTCATGCAATGGATTTTGGAACTGGATTTTACACAACAACTTCTTTCGAACAGGCTAAAAAATGGTCTCTTATAAAAAAAGACAGATTCAACTATGAAAAAGCTGTTGTATCAACTTTTGAGATGGATAACGCAATTTTCAAAACATCCGATTTAAAAAGCAAAGTTTTTCACCAAGCTGATGAAGAGTGGCTGGATTTTGTCATGGCAAATCGCCAGAATATTCGCTTTACTTATGACTATGATGTAGTTATGGGAGCGGTTGCAAATGATAATGTTTACGCAAGTTTGAATCTTTATGAAGACGGATTTTTGAGTAAAAAAGAACTTCTTGAAGAACTTATGGCTTGGAAATATGTTGACCAAATTTGCTTTCATTCAGAAAGAGCATTATCATATATTAGATTCCTAAAATCGGAGGAGGTATTTTAATGAACCGTCCGCAAGTAACGCAGAAAAATGTTCATCTGTTTATTCCTAGTAAAGTTGCAAAAATTTGTAACGAGCTCAACAAAACTGAGAGTCTTTCTTTGAATGATTCAATTTTGAAATTTTATAATTCATCAGTGTATGAGACTTTAAGCCGTGAATCTTCAAAACTTTGGCAGGAAGGCTGGGTTTATATTTATCAAATGCTGGTATAATATTGGTTGAAAGAACTCTTGAAGACTACTTCGACTTGAACTGCCGTTATCTTAAAATCTCAGATACATTACTTTTTGCGGATGAGCAGGTAAAGTTTGATGTTATACCGAAGTATTATTTTTCACTCTTGCCTGACGAGTTCTACAATCTTGCCTTTGTTAAATCGGATAAACTCACTCAGCTACAGACACTTGAAGAAATTTCTCCATTTCTCAAACTAGACGACGAAAAACTCCTCAAAGTTATCAATAAAGACAATAAGACAGCGTTCTCTCAAATCGGAGACATCAAACAGTTTGTTGCAGATGAAAGGACAAAACGCTTTAACAAACTTATTGACGAAAAGTTTTCTGATAATCAGCTCATTTATATCTTGCAACTCATTTCAAAACGAGCCGACAAAGAAATCCAAGAACTCAAAGGCCGTTTCCTCTGGAACAACAGACAATGCAAGAGAATGTTCGACGGAAATGACAAGGATATGCAGCCTTTTGAAATGCATAAATGGTATGACTATGATGAAAACGGTGAATACAGAGATTGGAGTATCTCCGACTGATATTAGCCGAAATACTACTGAGCCGGGCAGAAATGTCCGGCTATTTTTGTAAAGGGCTGCCCATATCAAGGGAGG
>CAZKPZ010000082.1:10727-11523 GCA_964554745.1 uncultured Treponema sp.
GCTGGAGGTGGCGAAGCTGATCTTGTTTTTCAGTACGAAGCAGAAAACGGTTATCCAAAACACAGTTTGCTTATTGAGGCTACTCTTGCAGATTCTACAAATCAACGACGCATGGAAATGGAGCCTGTTTCAAGGCATTTGGGCGAGTACAGGCTTACTCATAAAGATTTAGAATCTTACTGCGTATTCATCACAAATTTCTTGCACATGAATGTAATTTCAGATTTCCGTAATCGTCGCAAAATGGAATATTACGGCGGTAAAAATGGCGATGAGGTTATAAACGGCATGATGATTACTCCGCTTGAAAATGAACTGCTTGTAACAATACTGAAAAACAAGGTGAGATATTCTCAACTGTATAAACTTTTCCATGAGATACAAGAAAGTTCACTTGCTCCTAAAGAGTGGTATGGAGAACTTAAAGAAAAAATCACAGCCATAAAATAAGGTTCACAACTTTCTTCTAAAACAGGCTTTCTCAAAATAAGGAAGTCTGTTTTTTTTATAAATCGCCTATCCTCTTTTTAAGGAATGCTGTTTTTCCTCTTTTTTCGCTTCCTTAAAACAAGGAATCTCATAAAATTGCAAAGTCTCCCTTCCTTAAAATAAGGAAGCCTGAAATTCCGTAAATCTGGAATCCTTAAAATAAGGAAAGCCCACAAATATTGGAGCAATCCTTATTTTAAGGAAAAATTTGTCGATTGCGGGAAAATTCAGTATTTTTTAAACAGATTCATAAAAAAGGAGGTGTGATAAAAAGTAAGTCAGGTGAGCGGTAATTGTGATATACTTG
>CAZKPZ010000083.1:0-11386 GCA_964554745.1 uncultured Treponema sp.
GTCTGATGAATCCGAGGCATTTGCTGGCGGTTCTGGGCAAAAACTGATTTCCGTGTATGAACGTATACAGTTCTTGCATTAATACTTCATTTTTTGTATAATTATGCAAGAAATGAAGTATTATGGGGGCACGTATGTCTGACGGTATGATTGAGAACAATAATTTTATTAACAAGCTTTCGGTCCTGGCGCGGAACACCGACCCCATTTCAAGAGATTTATACGAAAAATATGATGTAAAGCGCGGTCTGCGCTATGCGGACGGTCGCGGTGTTCTTGTTGGCTTGACCCATATAGGTGATGTTGTGGGTTACGAGATACAGGACGGCAAGAAGGTTGCCGTTCCGGGACGCTTGATTTACCGCGGCTACAGTGTTGAAGACATTGTTCACGACGTTGAGTCCCGCCATGAGTTCGGTTATGAGCAGTGTGTGTATCTTCTGCTCTTTGGCAACTTGCCGACAAAAGACCAGCTTGCGGAGTTCACTGAGTTCTTGGGCAATCTCCGCACCTTGCCTCCTAATTTTACCGAAGACATGATTATGAAGGCTCCTTCCAGTGACATCATGAATAAGATAGGCCGCGGTGTGCTGGCGTCTTATTCTTATGATCCGGATCCGGAGAATCGTACTCTGGAAAATATTCTGCGCCAGTGTATTGAGCTGATTTCCCGCTTTTCTACACTGGCTGCGTATGGATATCAGGCAAAGCGCCGCTATTATGACGGCAAGAGCATGTATATCCATAACCCTGTGCCGACTCTTTCAACGGCGGAAAACTTTCTGCGCCTAATCCGCAGTGACAAAAGCTATACTCGTGCCGAGGCCGAGATTTTGGACCTGGCACTCATGCTGCATGCCGAACACGGAGGCGGAAACAACTCTTCTCTTACTATACATGTCGTTTCTTCTGCGGATACAGACACATATTCTGCTGTAGCGGCGGCTGTAGGCTCTCTTAAGGGCAGACGCCATGGAGGAGCGAATATCCGCGTTATGGAAATGATGGATGACATAAAGAGCCATGTGTCTGACTGGAGCAGCGAAAAGGAGATAGGGGAGTATCTGCGTAAAATAGCACGCAAAGAAGCGTTTGACCACACTGGGCTGATTTACGGTCAGGGGCACGCAGTTTACACGATAAGCGATCCGAGAGCTACTCTGCTGCGTGACAAGGCGGGGGAACTTGCAAAGGAAAAAGGCTGTGAGGAAGAGTTCAATCTTTACCATACTATAGAACTTCTTGCCCCTAAGATTCTGGAAGAATTTCATGGTTCGAACAAGAAGATTTGCACGAACGTCGACTTTTACTCTGGATTTGTGTATTCCATGCTGAATATTCCCCGCGAGCTGTTTACTCCGTTGTTTGCAATAGCCCGTATTGCCGGCTGGTCAGCTCACCGCATAGAGGAAATCGTTGCCGGCGGACGCATCTACCGCCCTGCATATAAGAATGTTTCCCCGGAGCGCAAATATGTTCCGATGGATGAGCGTGTGGAGCAGAAGTCGGAAAACTACGAAAAAGAAGACGAGGGTGTTACAACTTCCGGTCCTACGGACTAGGAACGGCGTTTTTCTATAGGGGAGTATGAAAACTGCCTGTAAAATTGCCATTGACTAAATTACCCCCTTGCATTAATATAGAAACAAAATTTTCTGTGTAACCCGACTTTAGTTAAGCAACGGGATTTGGAGTTTAAAGATGGGTATTGTTAGGACAATATTGCTGGTGGCTTTTATTATCGTCTGCGTTCTTTTGGTTCTTCTTGTTCTTATTCAGAATGAAGACAACAACGGAATGGGCGGCGTTTTCGGCGGCGGACAGTCTGCCGCTTTTGGTTCACATTCTGCCAGCGTCCTTACTAAAACAACTGGTGTTCTTGCTGTTCTGTTTTTTGTATTTGCTTTTTCTATTGCCCTTGCTTCAAAGGGAAGTGAAAAGGCTGGTGATTTGAGCAAGACTGCTGCTGAGGTGCAGGAGACTGCTCCTGCTGCAGAGGATGGACAGTCTGTCGGTTCTTGGCTTGATGCTGTTGACGAAAAATAAAGTAAATCCAAAGGGTAGAAACTATGAATCTTGGAAAAGTGTTCCCACCGGAAAGTATCATATTGAATCTCGAAAGTACAGAGAAAGATGAGCTTTTTGAAGAACTTGTCCAGAATATAGTTTCTCGCCATCCTGAGATAAACAGGGAAGAGGCTTTGGCTGCCTTGTCGTCTCGGGAGCAAAAAATGACTACAGGCATATTGCCCGGTATTGCGGTTCCTCATTGTGGTATAGATACGGCAAAATGTGATGCCGGAGCGATAGGAATAAGCAAGAGGGGTATTGATTATGACTCTTTGGACAAAAAGCCTGTTCATTTTGTTTTTATGTTGATTTGTAATTCAAGTGATGATGCCGGGCACTTGGAAAATTTAAAAAAAATTGCTATCCTTTTAAAAAATAACGCATTCGTGGAAAAGCTTTCTGCTGCGACTTCTGTGAATGAGCTTGCCGATATGATAAGCAACGATGATAATTATATGGAGTGCTGACGGACTGCAGTAGCTGTATGTTTTCAGCATGATAGTTTATCTAATGGGGGACTGATATCAATATGGAAGATAATATCGATATTACACGGCATCTCCTTGAAGTGGAGTCTGAAGCTGCCGGGCTGGTAGACGAGGCTCAGAAAAAGGCTGATTCAAAGATATCCGCTGCCCGTGCTGAAGCAGAATCTCTTTTTAAAAAAGAGTATTCCCAGTTTATAGAGATTCTTGAAAAAGAAGAAGAAAATAAGAAAAAGTCTTTCTTTGACGAGCACGAAAAAATTATACAAGAATATAAGCAATCACTGGAAAATAGAGAAAAAGATTCCATTTCTTTTGCCGCTCTTATGGATAAGTTGTTATCTGCGTGAGGTTTGCGATGGCAATGGACAAGGGAGCTGCAGATTCTTACGTCTATGCAAAAGCAAGCGGGATGCTTGCAAAGTCTTTCATAGGCTCCCGTGCTGTGCGGCTTTTTGAGCCTAAGACCTTGCAGGAGTTGTGGGGGCTTTTATTTAAAGAGGCTCTTCCTGTCGTTCCAGAGACGATTCTGGCAAAGACATTGGAAACTGAGGCTAAGAATAAATTTGTTGCAGAGTATAAAAAGTTGGTTGAGAATTATTCTAATCCTGCTCCCATTCTGATAGCGTTGCTTCATTATTATGATTTTGACAATATAAAGCAAATCGGTACGGCACTTGCCTTTAAAGAGAAGAATCTTCCTGAGATTACGGATATCAATCCTTTTAATTATATAAAGTATAAAAACTGGCCTGACATTAAATCTATGACGGAAGACAGTCCTCTCGCATGGTATGACAGGATTCCAGAGCTTTCGGAACAGCAGACTATTGATTTTAAGCTTGATTGGCAGTATGTTCGTGAGGTATGGGCGGCTTCTGCTCTGGTGGACAGTTCTTGTAGAAGTGACATACAGGCTTTGCTTGCCGAACGAATCAAAATAGACAGTGTTTTGTGGGCATTGCGCTTACGTAAATACTATGAGATGCCCGGGGATATCGTCGCTTTGCATCTAGAGCCTCCGTTAAAAGAAGATTCTGTTAATGGTGCTGGAGTTTTTGTTGAAGAGGCTGTAAAGACCTTGGACTGGGCATTGGATGACTGGGATTCTTGGAAAAACTGGAAATATTCATCACTTTTAAATCCTCATGAGGAGGGGGTTGTCTGGAATATTGATCCAAGATGGATATATAATTCATTTAAGAAGATGTATGTGAATAAGGCGGCATTTCTTTTTCATAAATATCCTTTTACAGAATGTCCGATTCTCTGTTGGTATATAATAAAACGAAATGAACTTGACAATATCCGTGCGGCATCAGAAAGTTTGAGACTGCATATACCGGCATCTCAGTCTATGCAGATGGCGGGAGTCCTGGAGGTGAACAATGGCTAAAACTACATCTATGAGGCTTGTTGAGCTCATGGTATATAAAGAAGATATTCAGAACGTCCTAAAATATTTGAGTGAGCTTGGTGAATTTCAGTTTCAGGACGATATAGAAAAAAGTTCCTCGGTGGATAATAAAGGTCCTGTAAAACTCAATCCTGACTTAGATGTCTTTAACAGATTGGAGAATATCAGAGTTTCATTGGGATTGCCTGATCTTGAGGATTTTACAGGGGATACTAAGCTTCCCACTGACGGTGATTTTGACGAGGCGGAAAAGCTTATTTCGACTGTTGAGGAGCTGCATGCAAAGGAACTTGCTGTAACTGATGAATTTAAGCACATATCTGATACCTATACGGAAGCACTTGCGTTTGCGAACTTAAAAGTTCCGTATTCTCAGTTGGAATCACTTTCATTCTTGACGCTGAGAATCGGTAAAATAGATCCTTCGCGTTATGACGAATTGCGCGCCTTGGTCGGAGACAGGGCTATTTTGACAAAGCTTGGAGCCGACGGCAGCAGAATCTTGGTGGCATGTTCTAAGAAATCTCGTTTTTTTGTTGACGGAGAGCTTGCCAAGGTAGATTTTGTAAAGATTGATATCCCTAAAGATTTTAAGGGTGTTCCAGAGGATGCCATACAGAAGCTTCGTGATGAAAAAGCTGAAAAACAGACCGAGCTTGAAAATGTGCAGCAGGAACGCAAGAATTTTGCAGAAACACATGAAGACAAGTTGTATAGGCTTTTGCAATCTTATTCTGTGGGTGCCCAGATTGTAGCGGTGCAGAATAATTTGGAATCTACTCAGTTTGTCTACCGTATTACGGGATGGATTCCCGCATATCTTATTCATGACGTGATGGTCAATGTAGATAAGATTACCTGCAGCCGTGCCGGAATACGTGATTTTATGCCGAGTGAAGTTGCTTCTGTTATTTCCGGTCAGGAAAAGGTTCCTGTAAAGCTAAGGCACGGAAAAATCATCAGCAACTTTGAACGAATGATTTTCAGTTATGGGTCTCCTCTTTACGGTACTGTTGATCCGACTCCGTTTGTCGCTCTATTTTTTACGGTGCTGTTTTGTATTATGTTCGGAGATGCTGGACAGGGGCTTGTATGCCTTATTCTTGGCATCTTGATGACCAATAAGGTTTTCAAGCTCGGCGGTTGGGAGAAGTTCAACTGGATTTTTATCTGTATCGGTATAAGCAGCACCATAATGGGGCTTTTGACTGGCGAGTTCTTTGCGAATGCAACTCTGCTTGCTCCGTTCGGACGCTGGGTCACTGGTCTGTTCGGGACTCCGCGTGATCAGATTCTGCCTATGATGCCTACAGGAAGTGCTTCGTCTATTAAGAACATGTTTATGTTCTTCGGCTTTACTGTTGCCGTCGGTTTTATAATCAACTCTGTCGGTCTTGTGATTAATATTGTCAATCAGCTGTCGCTTAAGCGCTTTGGTGAGGCTATATTCGGCAAAACAGGGATTACCGGGGCTGTTTTCTTCTGGTATGTGATTTTCTTTGCCCTGAATATCGCTCTTGCTGGTCATACCCCGGCTTTGTATGACTTGATAATAATAATCGGAACGCTTGCCTTGACTGCATTCGGCGAGCCTTTTGCCCGCTTGTTTGATGGCAAGAGACCCGTTCTTGAAAACGGTGTTTTTGCTGCTATAATAGGAGCTATCGTTGAAATAATAGAGGTTGTTTCATCATATCTTTCTAATACTGTTAGCTTTGTGCGTGTGGGAGCTTTTGCGCTTGCTCATGCTGTATTGGGATTTATTATAGAAATGCTTGTGGAAGTGACTCCGGGAGCCGGAAAGATTTTTGTGGGCATTCTTGGTAATTTGATTGTTATTGTTCTTGAGGGTATGATTGTTGCCATTCAAGTTGTTCGTCTTCAGTATTATGAATTCTTCAGTAAGTTCTTTAGCGAGACGGGTAGGGAATTCAAGCCTTTCGTCATTCGTTATGGAGCACTGGGAAATAAATAGGGAATGTGCCGGATTGCCGGTTTAATATAAAGGAATAGAGGTGTTTTGTTATGAATAAGAAGATTTTTGCATGCTTGGTCTTGATGCTCACAATTGCCGTGACTGGTGTTTTTGCAGCTGAGTCAAATTCTGCTCCTGCTGATGCCCAAGCTGTTGAGGCAAGTGCAAACGGCGCTGGTTCTGCAATCAAGTATCTTGCTGCAGCTCTTGCTGTTGGTATTGCCTGTCTTGGTGGCGGCGCTGCTGTAGGAAAGATAGGTGCTGCTGCTATGGGTGCAATGAGCGAGAATGCCGAACTTTCAGGAAAGGCTTTGCCGTTCGTCGGTTTGGCAGAAGGTATTTGTCTTTGGGGATTCTTGGTAGCCTTGTTCATTATTTTGATGTAAGAATATAAGTCTAATGGAATATTTTGTCATTGGCGAGCGAGAGATTGTCTTGGGCTTCATGCTGGTTGGCGTTAAGGGCAAGACAGTCTCGAACAGACAGGATGCACTCGAATCTTTCTTGGAAATGACCGGACAGTCAAAGAAGATGTCGGCACTTTCGACATCTGCCAGACCGAAAGTGCTGATTCTGACTGAGGATGTCTCGGATATGCTTTCTGAGGAAGTTAAAGTATGGCAAATGACAGGTAAGGCACCTCTTATTGTTGAGATTCCTGGATTGAATGGACATATAGAGGGAAGAAAGACTCTTTCCGATGCTATCAGGGAAGCTGTCGGAATTCAAGTTTAATGGAAGAAAGCTGTTATGGAAGAATTACGTTCAACAGAGGCTTTGGACAATGAAATCAGAAATGATGCCAGAAAAAGGGCCGCAAAGATTCTTGAGAAAGCCGACGAAAGCGCAGCTGCGCTTCTGAATGGGGTTGCCCAGAAGGTTGCCGAAGCTCAAGAAGACGCAAGAAAGCAGTCTGACGCACGATTGGCTCTGTATAAGAAAAATATAGATGCATCTATTCCTCTGGAGAAAGAGCGTTATTTGGTTTCATATATATATGATTCTGTAATGGCAGCTATCAACAGTTATTTTAACGAAATAGGCGAAGATAAGCGTATGCAGGTTATTGCCTCTCTTTTGGAGCGGTCAATGCCAGCTCTGGGCGGTAAAGACGTTTCTGCAATAATCATTGGATATAATGAGACAAAAGCCAAGAAGCTCTTGAAAAAATATCTTGGTAAGAATTTGACGGAATGTTCACTGGCTGAAAAGTATGTACTGAATGCAGAGAGCGTAAAGGGCTTGGAATTCAGAGAAGGTTTTATTATAAAAGCGTTGGATGGTTCTGTTACATGCCGTCTTACATTAGATGAAAAAGTAAAAGAGATTTTGGATGATGACAATTACGAGCTTTCTTCTACACTCTTTTGCGGGAGGCTTCCTGAATGACAGAAGGTAAGATAACCCGTATTTCTGGTCCTATTGTCTATGCTGAAGGGCTGGATTCTTGCGGTCTTTATGAGGTCGTGGATGTAGGCGAAAAGAAGCTTATAGGCGAAATAATCAGGCAGGATAAAGGTAATGCCACGATAGAAGTCTATGAGGATGACAGCGGTATGAATGTTGGAGAAAAAGTCGTAAGCTCCGGCCGTCCGCTTTCCTTAAAATTAGGTCCTGGTCTTGTTGGTACTATTTATGATGGAATACAGAGACCTCTGCGCGAGCTTTATACCGAAGAAGGCGCGTTCTTAAAGCCAGGAGACAGAACCGAGCCGATTAATGCTGAAAAAAAGTGGGACTTTACTCCTGTTGTAAAAGCTGGAGATGATATAAAGCCTGGCATGGTGTTAGGTACCGTTCAGGAAACGGGGTCAATCCTTCATAAGATAATGGTTCCGCCTTTTATAAAGGGGAATGCGCTTAAGTCATTTTGTGAGGCGGGCAGTTACACCGTTGACGATGTTATTGGCGAAACCGATAGAGGTGAAAAACTTTGTCTTTCGCAGTACTGGCCGGTGAGAAAACCACGTCCGTTTAACAAGAAGTTGGAAGTTTCGCAGCCTTTGATAACAGGCCAGCGTGTAATAGATGTGTTTTTCCCTTTGAGCAAGGGTGGAACTGCCGCTATTCCTGGTGGATTTGGTACCGGAAAGACTATGACGCAGCACGCTGTTGCAAAATGGTGTGATGCGGACTTAATCGTATATATTGGTTGCGGCGAGCGCGGCAATGAGATGACCGATGTTCTTACCGATTTCCCTAAGCTGATTGACCCAAGAAACGGTCGTTCCCTTATGGAACGCACTATTTTAATTGCGAATACCTCAAATATGCCGGTTGCGGCGCGTGAAGTCTCTCTTTATTCTGGTATTACACTTGCGGAGTATTACCGTGATATGGGAATGCACGTTGCTATTATGGCTGATTCTACCAGCCGCTGGGCGGAGGCCCTGCGTGAACTTTCTGGCCGTATGGAAGAAATGCCTGCCGAAGAAGGTTTCCCTGCATATTTGCCTACACGGCTTGCAGAATTCTATGAGCGCGCTGGGCGTGTATATTCCCTAAACGGCGCAGAAGGTTCTGTTTCGGTAATCGGTGCGGTTTCTCCGCCGGGAGGTGATTTTTCCGAGCCTGTTACACAGCATACAAAGCGTTTTATCCGTTGTTTCTGGGCTTTGAATCGCGAGCTTGCAAATGCCCGCCACTATCCTGCAATCGGTTGGATAGATTCATATTCTGAGTATGCGGACGAGGTCGAGTCCTGGTGGAATAAATTGGATCCTCGTTGGGCTACTATGCGTGTCAAGGCTTTGGATCTTCTTAAGCGCGAGCAGAGGCTCGAGCAGATTGTCCGCTTGATAGGTGCTGATGCTTTGCCTGAAAGTGACCGGTTGGTTCTTACTGTGTGCGAGATGATAAAGAACGGATTCTTGCAGCAGAATGCCTTTGATGATATCGACCAATATTCTGTGCCGGAAAAAGAAACGCAGCTGCTGCTGATTATAATGGAGTTTTACGATAAGGCTCTTGCCGCAATCAAGACTGGCGTACCGCTTCTAAAGATAGCAGAGCTTCCTGTTAGGGGCGAGATTGTGCGTGCGAAGTCTGTTGTTGCTAATGACAAGCTTGATGAGCTTACAACAATACGGAATCATCTGGAGGATCAGATGGATGAGCTTGTGCGGATTTATCGCAAGGATGCAGTGATATGAAAGGAATAGAATATAAAGGACTGTATCAGGTAGACGGACCGATTGTTGTTGCTCAGAGGACTCCTAATTCTTTTTATGACGAAGTCGTGTACGTCCGTGATAAGAATGGCGATAAGAGAACAGGACGTATTATCGATATTAATGAAAAGACAGCTGTCGTACAGATTTTTGGCAGCACTACAGGATTGGACTTGGATGATACTACGGTTGAGTTCTTGGACAGACCAATGGAACTGCGTGTCGGCCGGGGGCTTTTGGGTAGAATCTTCAACGGATTGGGAGAGCCTATAGACGGTTATCCTGCAATAGTCTCAAGCAAGAAAGTAAATGTAAACGGCATGCCAATAAATCCGTATGCCCGCGTTTATCCTCGGGACTTTATTCAGACTGGAATTTCTACTATAGATGGAATGAATACACTGATTCGAGGCCAGAAACTGCCGATTTTTTCTGGCAACGGACTTCCTCACAATAAACTTGCGGCACAGATTAT
Organism: uncultured Treponema sp.; assembly: GCA_964554745.1. GTDB lineage: Bacteria > Spirochaetota > Spirochaetia > Treponematales > Treponemataceae > Treponema_D. Next base: position 9,593 of record CAZKPZ010000083.1, read on the forward strand.
CAGACAGGCAAAAATCCTTAATTCCAGCGAAGACTTTGTTATGGTCTTTGCCGGCATGGGTATAAAATATGATGTCGCGCAGTTCTTTAAGAATACGTTTGAGGAAAGCGGCGTTCTTTCACGTGTCGTCATGTTTGAAAGCTTGGCGGATGCACCGTCTATTGAGCGTATCATAACACCGCGTTGTGCTCTTACAGCTGCTGAATACTTGGCTTTTGAATGCAATATGCATGTCCTTGTTGTTCTTACCGATATGACCAACTATTGCGAGGCTTTGCGCGAAATAAGCACAACACGCGGAGAGGTTCCTGGCAGAAAGGGGTATCCGGGCTATTTGTATTCAAATCTTGCTGAATTGTATGAGCGGGCCGGTAAAATCCAGGGCAGCACAGGCTCTATTACTCAAATTCCTATTCTGACAATGCCAAATGATGATATAAGCCATCCGATTCCAGACTTGACAGGGTATATCACGGAAGGTCAGATTGTTCTTGACAGGGAGATGAGCCAGAAAGGTTTGTATCCGCCTGTAGCGGGACTTCCTAGCTTGAGTCGTCTTATGAAGGACGGTATCGGAAAAGGCATGACCCGCGAAGACCACAGCGCGGTTTCAAGTCAGCTTTTTGCAGCATACAGCAAGGTGAAGACTATACGCAACTTGGCTGCTATTATTGGTGAAGAGGAACTTTCTGAATTGGACAAGCTCTATCTCAAGTTCGGCAATGAGCTTGAGCAGAAATTCTTTAGTCAAGGCGAATATGAAGACCGTTCGATTGAGCAGACTCTGGATATTGGTTGGCAGGTGCTCAGTATTTTGCCTCGCGATGAGCTTTACCGCATAAAGGACGAACTTATCGAGAAATATATGCCTAAGACTGAGAACGAAATCGAAAATACCAAGGATGATGCTTCGGAAGGATTCTAATGGCGAATAAGCTCAATATTGCTCCTACAAAGTCTAATCTCCTCGCCATAAAAGAGCAGCTTGCGGTGAGTACCCAGGGCTATGATCTCTTAGAGCAGAAAAGAGAGATTTTAGTCATGGAGCTTATGCGCATGGTTGAAAAGGTTAAGCTTCTTGAAAAGTCTGTGGATGCGTGTATTGAGAAGGCGTATCCTGCTCTGAAGCGCATGCTGCTGATTATCGGCGGTGATAGGGTAGAGCGGATTGCTCATTCTGTAAACTATGACTTCTCCATGACTAAGCGCCCTGTTGTAATGGGAGGCATGTCCTTTACAACGATAGATGTCGTCTTGCCTAAAAGGAGCTTTTTTCTTCTTTTATTGGTACGTTTCCTGACAGTGATGAAGTAATGTCTGACTTCTTTGAGCTTTTGACGTTGCTTACAAAACTTGCCAGCATCAGGACAATTGTCTGGCGTCTTGCGATGGAAGTTAAGAAAACGCAGCGCAGGGTAAATGCGTTGGATAAGATGGTAATTCCGCAGGATAAAGAAACCGTAAAATATATTGAGGATGTTCTTGAAGAAAGGGAACGAGATAATACATTTGTTCTTAAGTCATTGAAAGGCAGGCACGGAAAAAAATGATGAAACCGCTTTTTCAAAAAGTCTTAGTGGCCTATAATGGGTCGAAATCCTCGTTGCATGCAGTAATGTATGCAATTTTAATGGCCAAATGTTATAAGTGCCATGTTAAGGTAGTGTACGTAGTTGACGTGGCAACTATCAGGCAGCTTATGCTCGGAAATTTTGTCGTTAAAGAAGAGGGTTTGGATTTTGCGAGTAACTTGGAGTCTGACGGAAAAAGGAATCTTGATTTTGCTTTAGGTCT
>CAZKPZ010000084.1:0-3796 GCA_964554745.1 uncultured Treponema sp.
CCTTCAAATCCGGCAGGAGGGCACAGAAGCTGTCATACTTCTGAATAATAAGCTTACCCTTTGACGGAGAGTCACTGTCATGGTAAAAACGATAGAACTTTTCAAGCTCGTCCTCATTATCTTTCATGCGGACAAACTGCGGATAGACATCTCCGGGGAAATACTTTTGCAGTGTCACCAGCGCGTTTTTCGCACAGTCAAAAGAGCGTATGCCGTTCGCATTCGTAAAGGCATTGGTATGTATCGAGTTGTATTTTTCTTCGCTAACGGCATCAAGCTGCACTACCCATACAACAGCCGGCCAGTCCCCGGTACGGTTCGGACTGTCCTCCACAATCTTGGAAGCCTTTTGCGCAAGCGGAGCAGTCAAAAGCGTTCCGTCAGTCTCCACAAAGACAGAAATTCCCGGCTTGGAAAGAGCGTATGAAAGATAGTCAAGAAAATTAGGAACTGTCAGAGGCTCTGAAAGACCGCTCAAAGACACAACAGCCGTCTCGGAAAAAGCCGCTATGCCGTCAATCAGCTGCCTAAAGCTGTCAAGAGACATATTCTTGACATCGGCATTCTCTTTTTTATCGGGGTAAAAGCCTTTCCTTGACTTAAATGCTTCGGGATACGGATTGTAAATAGTCCGTGTCGAAAGATTCTCGGCAATCTGAACGTTATAAAAAGCCGGAACAGTCTGCTGCACTTCCGGAGAAGCCAGCGCCACGTCAGAAAGCGACTTTGCATCAAAACTCGCATTATCCTTAACTGCAGTCTTGTATAAAGACTGGCAGGCAAGAGTCTTTGCCTTTGAAGAGCAGGAAAAATCCAGTCGCAGCATCCGGTAATCAACCGGTGCAATAACAGCCTCTATCTCAAAGGAATTTATATCTTCCTTTATGACATTGTAAATTGAGTCTCTGTCAACAGCGCAGGAAGAATACTTTTCTTTCTTAGAGGCAAGCGCAAGCAAAATATTTGCCGTACCGCAGTCCAAGACCTCAGGAGCAAAGCCCGCCGGGTAGCCGTCCGCAAACGTATACTCTGCAAGATACTTCAAGTGGTCTGATATAATATGCCTGGTCAAGTCCAAATCCAAAAAAGGCCTGTCGGCGCTGCTGTAGACAATATAAGAAGCTCCGTCCGCCTTTGCAGATTCCGCTATATGCCTTAAAAGGAGCAAAGGAGACCACGACTCCTCAGTAACAACCTCGCAGTCAGCTTCCATACCGTGCTTTATTATTTCGCGCTTTACACAGTCCTCTCTGGACTTACAGGCGGCGATTACGATTCTGGAGCAATCATCTATTTTCTTTGCCCATTCCAAGGCTCTGCCGAAGGCAGATTCAGATACAGGGCTGTCAGAGGTATTTTCCGCAGGGAATAATATATCAAACGCATGGCTCAAGACAAAGCCCGCATAAAGGAAAACTATATTTTTCATCCCTTTCTATATCGGAAAATAAAAAGCGGATTTTACTTCATTCTTCTGTGATATTCTTATACTTTTCCTTTATAGCCGCCGCCACGACAGGGGGAACCATGCCGCTGATGTCACCCCCGAAGCGCGCCAAATCCTTAATGTTACTTGAACGTATTAGAAAATAGCGCTGTTCAGTTGGAACGAAGAGAGTCTCTACATCCTTGTTCAGTGAGCGGTTCATAAGAGAAAGGTCAAATTCATAGGAGAAGTCATTTGTGTTCCGAATGCCTCTCAAAAGCACGTTCGCGCCGACCTTTCTGCAGTACTCGACAATAAGCGTATTGCAGATATGCACATGCACATTGGGAAAGGGCTTCGTCAGCTCCTTCAGCAACGAAAAGCGCTCCTCATCCGTAAAAAGATACTTTTTATCAGGATTGATTGAAATCACGACGTCTATACTGTCAAAGAGCTTGCTGGACCGCTCTATAATATTCAGATGCCCATATGTCGGGGGGTCAAAAGAACCTGGAAACACCGCTGTTATCATATATCACGCTACCTAAAAGCCAAGTAAAATGAATGAAAGCCTATCACAAAAAACAATAGAATTCAATCAACCCTCCAAAAGCTTATCTTGCTACAGTCCATGATTTTCAGTAAAATGGAGCTAACTACACTGACAGCGAGGATTGCTTTATGAGAATGAATGTTTCCCTTTTGGTGCTTCCAATAATACTTACAGGACTTCTATTTGTTTCCTGCGGTAAAAGCGCAAAATCATCTTCAAAAACAAAGGGGCCGCTCCCGCAGACATCTGTATCCGGCCCAATTCTGAACATCTCGCTTGATACAGAAATTGATTCTCTTGACCAGCAGAAAGCCGTCTATTCAAGCTCTTTTGAACTTATAGCAGACTGTATCGACGGTCTTATGCAGATGGCCGCCGACGGTTCCGTTAAAAATGCGATTGCAGAAAAAGAAACCATATCCCCGGACGGACTTGTCTACACGTTCAACCTCAGACAGGATGCCTACTGGTCAAACGGCGACCCGGTAACAGCCCACGACTTTGTATACGGCTGGCAGCGCGCGGCCGACCCGGCCACACAGTCAGAGTACGCCTTTATGATGAGCGACATAGCCCAGATAAAGAATGCGTCCGCAATCCTGACCGGTCAAATGGAGCCGAACCAGCTCGGCGTACGCGCCATAGATGACTACACCCTGCAAGTTGAGCTGAAAGTTCCCGTCTCATACTTTGACCAGCTCCTGTATTTCTGCACATTCTACCCCGCAAACCAGAAATTCATCGAACAGTGCGGCGAGAACTACGGAACAAGCCCGGAAACATATCTTTCAAACGGCGCTTTCTTACTGACGGACTACAAAAAAGGCGCAAAGACCATTTCACTCATAAAAAACACCGCATACTATGATGCAAGCAAGGTAAAGCTCGGCGGCCTGCACTATCAGGTAGTCGGGGCGGAAGAAGGACTTTCGCTCTACAACAGCGGTAAAATCGACTTGCTGGAACTTGAGAACGCACAAGTTCCAGCCCTTAAGAATTCCAGTGAATTCCTTGCCGTCGACTCAGGCTTCCTCTACTATGTCTCAACGAACCTGCACAAGAAAGAACTCAACAACCAGAACATGAGACTTGCCCTCTCACTGGCAATAGACCGCGAGGACATAGAGCAGGTCTTGGGCAACGGTTCAAAGCCGGCTTACCAATGCATTCCTTCCGGCTTTGCCTTTAATTCACGCGGAGAGGACTTTAACAAAGGCAAAAACGAGTTTAAGTCAGTATGCGACTACAATCCGTCTCTGGCGTCGGAATACTACAAAAAGGCCTGCAGGGAGCTGGGCAAGAACACCTTCAGCTTTGAGATTCTGTGCAACGACCATGCTGACCAGATTGCAGTGGCCGAAAGCATAAAAGGCACTGTTGAAGGAGTTCTGCAGGGAGTACACATAAAAATCCGCACTGTGCCCAAGAGCGAGAGGCGCAAGACCATGGCCAGGGGCGACTACGAGCTTGGCATCACAAACTGGGGGCCGGACTACGCGGACCCGATGACCTATCTGAGTATGTGGATGACCGGTAACGACAATAACACAGGCGACTATTCCAACCCAAAATACGATGCAATCATCGCAAGCTGCCAGGACGGAGAGCTTTGCACCAAGCTTGAGGAGCGCTGGACTGCACTAAAGCAGGCCGAAAGCATCATCATGGACGAGGCCGTTGTATTCCCGCTCTACCAGCAGTGCAAGGCAGACATGATAAAGAGCGGAATCAAGGGCATAGAATATCACCCAGTAGCCATCAACAGGGTATACAAGAACACCACAAAATAGCGCTGATTGCGTAATCGGACAGCCAGC
>CAZKPZ010000084.1:3896-11377 GCA_964554745.1 uncultured Treponema sp.
AACCGCTAGCGGTCATGCAGTCGAACCGCCAGCGTTCATGCAGTCGAACCGCCAGCGTTCATGCAGTCGAACCGCCAGCGTTCACGCTGTCAAACCGCCAGCGTTCACGCTGTCAAACCGCCAGCGTTTCATGCGGCGATACTATTGAAAAGAAAAAAGCAATCTTCTATAATAGAGCGCTATGAATGGAACTATTAGTGCAAAACAGAATACCAGACGGCTGGTCACATCAGCCTTGCCGTATGTAAACAATATACCCCATCTGGGAAACATCATACAGACGCTTTCCGCGGATGTCTTTTCCCGCTTCTGCCGCAGCAGGGGCTACGAGACCATGTTTGTCTGTGGAACGGACGAATACGGAACTGCGACCGAGACAAGGGCGCTCGAAGAGCACAAGACGCCGAGAGAGCTTTGCGACTACTATTTTAAGCAGCATAAAGATATCTATGAATGGTTCGACATAAACTTTGATAAGTTCGGACGCACCTCAAACCCGGAATGTACAGAAATCACGCAGTTCCTCTTCAAGGAGCTGGACAAAAACGGCTACATCACCGAGCACACGAACAAGCAGCTTTTCTGCCCGCACTGCAACATGTTCCTGGCAGACCGCTTTGTACACGGCGAATGCCCCAAGTGCGGCTACGAAGACGCGCGCGGCGACCAGTGCGACAAGTGCGGCTCCCTGCTTGACCCTATCGAACTCAAGAACCCGCGCTGCTCTACCTGCGGCTCTACCCCTGTGGTAAAAGAGACAAAGCACCTCTACATCAACTTGCCGGCAATCTCTTGCAAGCTTGACGAGTGGATGAGCAAGGCCAGCAAAGAAGGACGCTGGTCAGAAAACGCAATCAACATCACCAAGGCCTGGATTCGAGACGGACTTAATGAGCGCGCCATCACGCGTGACCTCAAGTGGGGAATTCCGGTTCCAAAGGCTGGCTTTGAGGACAAAGTATTCTACGTCTGGTTCAATGCGCCAATCGGCTATATGTCAATCACAAAGCAGCTTGAGGACGAATTAAAGGCAGAAAACAAGCCTTCATTCGACTGGAAGGAATGGTGGCTGCCGGAAGAATGCGAGAGCGCAAAGGGCAAGCTGCCGATTCAGCTCTTCCAGTTCATCGGCAAGGACAACATTCCATTCCACACAGTTGTATTCCCCTGCACGGAAATCGGCAGCGGCCACAACTGGACCAAGCTCTACCACATGTCCAGCACGGAGTTCTTGAACTACGAGGACGGCAAGTTCTCCAAGAGCCGCGGCGTGGGCGTGTTCGGCACTGACGCAAAGGAAAGCGGCATAAAGGCGGACGCATGGAGATTCTATATCTTCTACAACCGCCCGGAAAAGCAGGACTACCAGTTCACCTGGAAAGAATTCCGCGAAAAATACAATGGCGAGCTTATCGGCAACCTGGGCAACCTGGTGAACCGCACGCTGCTCTTTGTAAACAAATACTATGACGGTAAGATTCCTGACGCTCCTGTTGATGAGGAGCTGTGGGCAAAGATTCGCGAGCACGAGGCCAAGATGACAGAGCACATGGAATGGGCAGAGCTGAAGGACGCATTCCATGAGATTTTTGCCATATCAGACATCGGCAACAAGGCTTTTCAGGACACAGAACCTTGGAAGACCCGAACGACAGAGCCTGAAAAGGCGGCAAAGCTTATCCACAACCTTGCCTATATGATTAAAGACCTCATGATTATGGCTCATCCGTTCATGCCGCAGTTCTCGGAAAAGATTCTGTCTTACTTGGGCAAACAGATTTCCGAGCCTCGCTTTAACGAGAAGCCTGTTGAGGGCGGACTTTCATGGTCTGACCTGGGCAATACCCAGGGGCTTTCAGAAGTGGGGGCTACAGAAGTATTCTTTACGCCTCTTGACCAGAAGACTGCCGACGCGTTCCGCAGCAAGTTCTCCGGCAGTCAGAAAGACAGGGACGGAAAAGAAGCAAAAGCAAAGAAGGCTAAAAAAGAAAAGAAAGCACCGGAGCTTGCAAAAGACCAGTGCGCTTTCTATAACGAAAAGATTGACCTGCGCGTAGCAGTAATAACAAAGGTGGAAAACAACCCGGAGGGCGAAAAGCTCTACGTTGAGCACTTGGACGACGGCAGCGGAACGGAGCGCATCATACAGAGCGGGCTTCGCGAGTACCTGAAGCCGGAAGACCTGCTCGGCAAGCACATCATTCTTGCCTACAACCTGGCTCCTCGCACCATGCGCGGCATTGAAAGCCACGGTATGCTGCTTGCGGCAGACTACAAGGACGAGAACGGCAAGGACTGTGTGGAACCGCTTGAAGCGCCGTGGGCCAAGGCTGGAACTCCGGTCGTGCTTGAAGGAACAGACGCGGCGACACTGGGCAAACCTGCGGAAATCAGCGCGGACGACTTCTTTAAGGTTGTGGTCAACGTTGCGGACAAGAGCGTCGTTATAGGCGGCAAAAAGCTCTGCGCGGACGGCAAGGCGCTTGCCACCGTGCACACAGTCAGCGGCGAAGTTCATTGAGTTCCGGCACACTGATGGCAGGTATTCACGCACAGCGCTTTCTCCAGACACCGTTCTGGGCTTCGTTCAAGCAAGCCCACGGCTGGAAGGCGCTGTATTTTGTCTCACAAAACGGCATTCTCAAGCAAGTCGACTCTTATGCAGAGGAAAGCGGGGCTGACTACCCTCTGACCGTGTTGGTACGCTCGTTCTCTCTAAAGGTAGCGAAAATGACGCTTGCCTATATCCCTATGGCACCGGAAAAAATGTCGAATGAAGAAGAGGCTGTTTATATACGGCGGATTTGTTCGCTTGCTCTTCACGGTCTAAAGCAATTCTTGCCAAGGAACACGGTCTTTATCCGCTATGACTGCCCGCTTGATTTTGCAGACTGTGCGGAACGGGACTCTTTTGTAAAGCAGCTCCCTGCAATCGCCAAAGAATATAAACTGCCTATACGGTCTTCTTCTGTAGCCGTGCAGCCGCCGGATACCACAATTCTTTCGCTTGACAAGAGCCAGGACGAACTGCTTGCCGCCATGAAGAACAAGTGGCGCTACAACATACGGCTTGCGGCAAAGAAAGGCGTGACGGTCAGCAAGTACTACGGCGGAGAGGCGGACTTTGAGCAGAAGTTCGATGCATTCTACGCGCTCTTCGAGCAGACAAGCAAGCGTGACGGCGTGAACTTCCATGCAAAGTCGTACTACATAGACTTAATCAGGCGCAGCTGTGAGGCGCATAAAGACAAAAACGGAGCGAACGACACGCCGCTTATCACGCTCTATCTGGCAGAGCACGAGGGCGACTATCTGGCCGGCATCATCACGCTCTTCTGCCCGCGAGAAGCAGTCTACCTCTACGGAGCAAGCGGCAACGTCAAGCGCAACTACATGCCGGCATATCTCTTGCAGTGGACGGCAATCTGCGACGCAAAGGACTACGGCTGCCCGGCCTACGACTTCTACGGTATGCCGCCGACAGATGACGAAAATCACCCTATGCACGGTCTATACCTGTTCAAGACCGGATTCGGCGGCGCAATCGTGCACCGGCCTGGCAGCTTTGACATACCGCTCAGACCGGCTGTCTATGCGCTGTATACTGCAGCGGAAAAGGCGCGGGCATTCTTCTTTAGAAAGGTCGTGAAAAAACTGAAAGTCAGAAACTGATAGCGGCGGTGATCTTTTAGCTTATCTTTTGCCGTGAATATTCGTCACTGCAAAATTTATCGTCTTTTCCGCAGAACGCTCAGGAGAAAGCTTTACATCCCAGAAAAATACTGCTACAAGTGTCTGGGAGCTTTCTTGCACTTCACCAATAGGATTCGGGCGATTAAAGGATACCGTATTCAGAGCAAAGCCGACATCTTCGTTCGGCTCAAAGTTGAACTGCAGTTTGTCGGCAAGGTCGGTGATACGCAGTGCCGACACACCGCTTGAAAGACGCGGCTTGTCATCTGAATTAAGCATTTTGAGGTTACCGTCAAATACGACTTCGCAAGAATACTGCTTTGATATGTTCCTGTCGTAATAAGTCTTTGCAAAATTAGTCTCTACAGCAAAGACTCCGTTTAGTTCGGTCTTGCCCTCATTCTTGAGAATATACTGAACGGAAATAGAATCATTCAAGATTATATATTTCTTAAGCAGGGTGACTGGAATACGCTCCTTTGAAAACGCCGTAGACGCAAAGAAATGTATCTCATTCTTACGTGAATCAAATTTCTTTTCTTCAAAAATGACCTTTGAAAAGATGCCGTTCTCTTCGGTCAGGGTATTCAAATAATCGTCTACTTTATCGCCGCTCAAGAAATGGTCTACAAAGAAGCCCTTATTGTAAGTATCTCCAACGCCGTCAAAATCCTTTGTCCGTGACAGACTGGAAGCGTAGTTAGCACCCTTTGAAATCACGTCGAATTCAGTAATCTGCGCGGCCAACCGCGAGACCACAGTATGAATCTCTTTTAGCTGGCACACATATTCGTTTATTCCGTCACCGTTGTAGTCATAGCTTGTAATCGATTCGCAAAAATCAGTATTCTTTGCATTCTCGCGGATAAGCTTTTCCGACTCGTTCAAAAGGCAGAATGACTGCTGCTGCCATTCGTTCAACGGCGGCAAGCCGTACGGCAGACCGATATAATTAAAGCCGCACTGCGCTTCCCACAGCTTTTCTTTCGCCATCTTCTTGCGCATCTTATCTCCCCCATGCAGCTGGGAAATAATCATGCTCACATACATCATGCGCTCGTAAAGCTTATGGCTGGCCTTGTACGTATTGAGAAAATCATACACCGTAAGCGGAAAGCGCGTCTTGTTGTCACAAACTTGATATGCTTTCCTAGCCCATTTTGCAATCTGCCAGTCCATGCCGGCAGGAACATAGGTCGTGACAAAATAATGGGCTGTCTTTAAGTATGTCTGCGGCAATGTAAACGTAATGCCCTCCCCGCTTGCAGAAGAAGAGAGCTTTTCGATATAGGCGAATATAGGGGAATTAAAGAATTCGCAAAACTCAGAACTGTTAATCAAAAGCGAAATCAAAGGCCCTGCGCCCTCAACCATACCTTTTGCGACATTCTTCTTTATGCGGGCAATCCAGTGATTGCCGTCTTCATTCTTTTCTGGTAAAAATGCGGAATAGACCGGCAGAATCTTAACATTCTTGCCCTGCTCCCCTGTTATGACCGGATAAAAACACCTGCCAGTAGACGGTATCAAGCTGGAATCAAGATGAATATATTCCATTCCGCAGGACTGAATGCTTGTGACCAAGGACGGTTCCCAGATACTGCCGAACAAGGTCATGCCGCGCGGCCGCTTACCGACAGCATTTCTTAGCTCTGCATTCATCTTTTCTATCTGTCCGCTGCGGTCAGCAGGAAAAAGAAGCGGCAGAATCGGATCGTAATAACCGGAGCCAAGCAGCTCAATCTGCCGACGTGCTACCAAAGCCCTGAGTATTTCTAAGGATTCCGGGTGCTTGTCTTGAAAAAATGCCAGCAATTGCCCGGAAAAACAAAAGGACATCAGAAAATGAGGGTGAGAATATAAAAATGAGAAGAGCTTTTTGTATATGCTTTTATAATCCGCTTCTAGCTGAGCATCAGAAGGAAGAAAACGGTCATGAGAAGTTAGCTCCAAACAAATAGTTATATCACCCATAAAACGCCGACTTACACCCTGTGAATCAGTCTATAACATTTTAGCAAAAAACTAAAGCCCCTAGGCATAGCAGACAGCGAATTCTTTTTGTTATTCTTTGCGCCAAAAGCCGGGCAGCTGCCGTCGTAACGCTGTGCATGAAGCCCATCATACGCCCTGCAGGCAGAGACTTCACTGCCCTTATCCACCAATTTTATCAAGTCCCTGGGGCAGACAGAAACGCAGTCTCCGCAGCCGTTGCACAGCAGATTAACGGCAGCCGTACCCTTGACAATAGAAATCGCATTACGGGTACATGCTTTTACGCAACTGCCGAGGCCTATGCAACCGTACTTGCAGTCGTCCGCGCTGTCAAACTGAGACTCATAGAAAGAGCAATCTGCAAAGCCCTTGTAATCGCGCACTTTGCAATTCTTGTTCCGTTCCGCAGAACAAAGAATTACAGCAACCTTATCAGATAAGGAATCTGTATCAGCATTTTTGCCATAGCTGAATTCATCAGAAGAAAACAGAGGATTGGCTGTATTAACCTTTTGTGCATTCAATGACGGCAGCAGAACATAAAAAATAAAGAAAAGCACACAGGCTATGCAAAACAGCACGAGCACCATCATAAGAATATGCAGAATCACCCTATACCCCCAAAATTAGAAAACCATGAAACATTCCAAAAATGCATGGCAATTATAATAATGCACAGACTTATAATGATGACAGCAGCCTTATTTGCAAACTTCTTACGCAACATGTAAAAGACCAGTATCGATATCAAGAATGAGACTGCGCAAAAACAAGAGATAACGACACATTCAAACAGGGAACTGCTTTCATTCACTCCAAGCAGAACCGAAAGAATCGCAACAGTATATTCAGCGGCGCTCTTTTTAGTCGTAATGCGGACAACTGACTCTATGAAAATAGAAATCGTCGAGAATACCAATACAGCAGCAAGAGGATATGCTTCCGTAAGATGAACAGGCAGCAGAATCTTGACCGCAATCAAGTAGGTGATTGCCGAAGAAGAACTGATGCTGATAAACATCTTAATCGCGCCATTCAGCAGTTTACGCGGATGTTCGCTTATTGAAAAGGAACGGTTTATGCCAATTCCATATACAAAAACGCTTGCCGCAAAAAGTACATAAAAGAAAAAATCAGTCAGCAGCATCATTTTTTTCACCTCCAGGCAATTCAGCAGAGGCAACTCCCACAGAGAATTTCAGTGACCACACAAAAAACACAGCGATGGAGACAAGCATAATCGCACCCGGAATAAAAGCAAAAATCACCCCGAAATGAGCGGTGTCAGACGCAGGCAGCAGAGTAAAAGAAAGCAGACTGCTTCTGCCAGGAAGTGTTATTGTTCCGTAGCCGAAAGCATCGCGAATCAAAAAGATACACAGTGCGAACAGCGAGAAAAGCAGGGAACTGCGCATATTGTTTTTAAACTCCAAAAGAGTCGCCTCTTTTCCGGCTGTATCAACCGGATACAAATGCGAGATTATGAACGATGAGACAGCACTCAAGTAGATGTCAAATCCCAAAACCAGAGCCATGAGCGGAGAATACAGAATCAAAAGCTGCTTGAATATAATGCTCTCGCAGATAAGCATAGAAGCAGTCAGCACAGACAGCAGATTTTCCAAGTGCAGCATGTTTACCAGATGCTTAAAGAACGTAATCGAAAGCATCTGTATATTTATAAGAACAACAAAGACAATTCCATAGGCCAGCCGTCCGGGGAACGGAACCAGCAGGGCAAATGAAGCCAAGAGATACATTAAGGGTACACGTCTGATATTTTCCTGATTACT
>CAZKPZ010000085.1:0-11274 GCA_964554745.1 uncultured Treponema sp.
AAGATGTATCTGGGGGTTCACAAAAAACTGGCTCTTCACGTTAAGCTTTCTTCCAGCAGGAAGAATCATATCAGGTCTCCTGGCATGAAAGGCACCGCAGTTCACGTTAAAAAGTCCCGTCACGATAGAAAGACTTGTATTATCCCAAAAGAATGACTTTGAAAAGTCTCCGTTTGGATTTTCAGAAAAACCTTCCGTGAAATTCAAGGTGCATCTTCCCGGTACATGAAACGAAAACTCCGCATCCGCAGCCTTGTAGTGCTTTTGCCGGTAAAAGGGCTCATTGTAGAACCAAGAGGAGATTGTCTTTCTGCCGTAAAAAAAATCACCGCTCGTACAAGACAGCGAAAACCATGAACCAAGCCTTGTATATACACTGGAATAAATATCGCCGTTTTGCAACAGTGCGCCTTCAAAGGCCGGCAAAAAGCGACTGTGGACGGAAGGCTTGAATTTTACAGCAGCGGCAACCGGCCTTTCACCGGAAGTAAACGTCGGCAGATTAGGTGCAAGTCCAGGTTTTAAGGGCAAAAGCATACCGACAGACGGTCTTATTGACAGGAGCGGACGCTTTAGGCGGGAAACGCTCCGCGCGAAACCGAGAGTACCATAATATAAAGTGGTGTCGTACCAAAAATAGTTCCCGTCAATATGGTATTTTGCACCCCAGCGGCGCGGAAGGTGGTCGGTCACGTCCTCAGAATAAAGAAACGTAAAGTCTCTTGTTCGTAACGCCGCACCAATGTCAAAAACAGGCTCTTCAAGCTCTCCGTCAAGTCTCTTGAGTCTCGCTCCTGTATAGAAGTCCACCCCCTTAAAGACAGCCTCAAGTCCGTCATTCTTGGCTTCACCGCAAAAAAGACCGGCAAGAACTTCCAAGCCCATCAGCAGACAGGCAACCAACAGTTTTATTTTCATTTTGTATCCTCTGCTTAAAATTATTTGCAGAGAAATACAAAGAAATGTAAAACTCAGTCGCTTTTAGAGCTTTTCCCCATAATAGATGCCTGCCCATTCCCAGCGGCCATGAACAGACGGATCAGACGGAAAATTCACCTTGCGGAAATACAGATACCAGACGGTCATATACGAACTCCAGCCCCAGGTACGCAGGTACGCTTCTGTAGGTGTAGAGGACGAGTCTAATTCGGCAGCAGCATGGATTCTGTTCCCCCGCATATAATTCCTTATTGGAAAGTTATCCTTGGAATTTTCGTCATCCATCTCACCACGCCATGACATATTGAAAAAATTCACTTTTGACTTATAGCTTTCCAAGGAGCGTGCGTCATATCTTGTTATTGCCGTCCTGACGGCAGTAACAAGATCATCCAGCGTCTCAAAAGTCCAGTCTTTTGACGAATTGCTAAAGTCGATGAGCTGCCTGGCGCTTAAATACGCATGAGGCCGCCCCTGAATCTGTATACTCTGGGCGTCATCTCGCTTTAGGAATGCTGAAAACGCCTTTAGCGCCTGATTCCATTCGCCGTTATTCTCGTATTCCAAAGCCAAACGGTAATAAAGCTCTGTGACGCTCAAATCATTTGGGAATTGAGATATGAGCTGGTTAAAGTACATAATCCGGTTTGCACTTGTAGTGCTAATCTGAATCAGATTCTGCAGACACATAAAATGCACCGACTTGCCTTTAATCAGCAAATCGGGATAATTGCGTATGATTCGCTCAAAATAATAACGGGCTACCGGCTGGGCATCAGTTTCAAGGTAGGCCCTGGCAGTCATAAGCAAGTAATACGGATTGTATTTGTCATCCGGGTGCTTTTCGACCCAATCGGTGAGGAAAATAATCAGAGAGCCGTAATCCTTGGCCTTTAGCCTGTAGGTTGCAATCTGGTTCACTACAGCATACCGCAAATCTTCATCTAAATCGCCCTTTTCAAGCAATGCTTCCAGTTCTTTTTGGGTCTCTGCTGCCGCAACTTCACTTTTAGAGACAGAAAGAGTGCGGGAACATGAAAGACCGCATGAGAGCATGACCAATACACATACAGCTATATGTGTAACTTTTTTAATCATTGACATATTTAATTTATTGTAATAAAGGGGAAGATTATTGGCAATAACCCCATGATAGAGTATAATTAATAAACAGGATTTTTGAGTAAACATGGATTCTGACGACAAGAAAGCATACAGGTTTATAAAGCTTCCTCAGACAAAATACAGAAAAGAGGCAAATTTTATACTCGCCGTGGGGCTTCTGCTTGTATTCATAGGTCTTTTTGTTCTTGTGGGCAATCAGGAAAAAGCTACTAAGATTTTTGCGTTCCGCCCTGTCCTGAGTCTCTCATCTGGCATTATCCTTTTATTTATCGCGCTGGCATTAACCGGCGAGAGTTTTTCGGTATTCTTAGGCTGCTTTTTTGTTCTGATGGGAGTTGTGTTCCTGCTAGTTGACTCCCACATTATACCCTATAGCTTCTCAGAAATGTGGCCGACAATAATGATAGCTTCAGGCCTTGCACTTTTCCCAGCCGGGTTATATCGTGCAAAGAGGATTAGAACAGTATATCTTTTTCCTGCAATTATGCTTGTGCTGCTTGGCATCTGCTTTCTTTTGTTTTCACTGCGGGTCTTTCCTATACCGTTCAGAGTGTTTGTCTCTCGCTTCTGGCCATTGCTTATCATAATTTGCGGTTTGGGGCTTGTTGTCATGTTCTTTGTGCAGCAGGTTAATTCGAAGACTTTTCCTTATATGGAAGACGATTCACTTGTCGATGGAGACGAAAAGTAATTGAACAGGAAGTTCGTACGCTTTTCAAAGAACGCAATTCTCTTCTCTATAGCCATATCAACTTTGCCGGTAAACAGTGCTTGGGCAAAGAAAAAGACTCCGTCGGCAAAGGGAACCAGTATCCCGATTCCCGAAAACGTAAAGCCAGCTCAAAAGACAAAGAATCAAGATTACTTTGAAAATATCGCCCCCAGAATAATGAATCTTGTGGAAAACGGTTCTCCTAAAAATCTGAAGGTTGCGACTATGCTCCT
This sequence comes from uncultured Treponema sp., assembly GCA_964554745.1. GTDB lineage: Bacteria > Spirochaetota > Spirochaetia > Treponematales > Treponemataceae > Treponema_D. Next base: position 3,010 of record CAZKPZ010000085.1, read on the forward strand.
GCACCGTACGAATGACACGAACTACAGCGAAGCAGAACGAACACTGCTGCAGATTTGTACAGTTATGTCCAAACTTTGTTGGTCACAAAGTCAAATTTCATGGGACACGCCGGAAAACCTTAAAAATTCAAACTACTATACGAATGTGCTTTTCAGTGTCCAGAATGGAATTTATGACAAGCCTTCGTACGATGACTACCTTGCCTTGCTGCTACCCTGTCTTTCATTATTCACATCGCCTAAAGATTCTGCAAATCTTGCATCAATGGAGAACTCTCTAAAAAAAGCCTTAACAATAAAAGAGAACTCCGTTGTGGCAAACTACCTGATGGGAATCTTGCAGTCCAGGCTGAAAAAGAGCGGAGAGGCAGCATTTTACTTTGAAAAAGCCCTTGCAGCAGACGGCGAGAACAAAGATTTGCTTTTGACAAGCGGCAACAACTATATCCAGGCCGGTGAATACCAAAAAGCCCTTGCATGCAGCGAAAAGCTTATTCAGCTTGCGCCCCAGAGCATAAACGCGATGAAGCTCGCCTGCAATTCATACTACGGAATGAAGGACTGGGAAAAAGCGTCTGATTATGCGGCTAAGATTCTTACCAAGGACAGTACTGAATACGAATACCTTTTAATCCGTGCAGAAATCGCATTAGCCGGCAAGGAATACACAAAGACTTCCTCACTGTTGGACGCATATTCCAGAAGCAACAAGACATCAAAGAAATATTATCTGCTCAAAGCGCAGCTTTTGAACGAATGGAACAAGAACAACGCATTTGCAGCAGAGACAATCGGAAAGGCTTTACTGGAATATCCAGAAGACAGCAGTATATTGCTTACTGCCGCAAAGATAGCCTCGGACGGAAACATGAAGGTTGCCGGAAAATCCGCGCTTGAATTTGCAAAGTCCGTGCTAAAAAATGCCCCCGGCAATACAGAAGCAACAAAAATATGTATCACAGAGCTTGCAAAAAGCGGTAACTACACAGATGCATATTCATTGAGTTCTAAAGCGATTGAGAACACGAGTACCTCAAGCCTTATTCCAATCCATATAGACATCTGCCTTGCACTTAGCAAGAATGAGGAAGCTTTGGTCTTGGCAAAAAAAATCTACTCAGATTCGCCGGATGATACAGAAGTTCAAAAATCATATCTAAAAACGCTTGTTTCTACAGGCAAAAAATCCGACGCAGAAGCTTTTTTGGCGGAACTGCTTGAGTCTTCTGATTCCTCTATGAAAAGCTTCTTATACTACCAGCAGAGTTTCTTGGCAGCCGCAGACGAAGATATAATCCGCAGTTTACGTTCCAGCTTAACACAGAATCCACGCAACAGCGATTCACTCTTTAGGCTTTATCAAGTTTATTACAACAGAAAAGACTGGAAGCGCGCGCAATACTATTTAAAACAAGTAGTGGCCTTGAATCCATCGAATACCAAGGCCCTTGCAATGAGTAAAAAACTCGATCAATTAATTAACAACTGATAATCATGAATGCTCAGCAACGTAAGAACTGAAATCAGTCTCACTTGCATCACAACCATTAGCTTTCAGAAAGTCTCCCAATTTTCCGCTATCAGTAGCCTGCTCTAGAGCTGCTTGCAAATCAGCACTCGCTTTGACCTTGTTATAAAGTTCTTCTGCTGTCATTTTTTTGCCTCTTACTTAATCTATAGTTTGATTATAGCATAGAATGGTAAATAATAAAAGGGAAAACAATCTTTTATATAAAAGTTTTTCCCCAAATTATTTTTCTTATATGCTAAAAGACAAAAAGACACCTAATCCATGCTCTAGATTAGGTGTCTTATATTTTCAGATTAAAACAATTTTACTTGCCGCTCTTTCTCTTCTTTGAAACAACGTCAAAGAGAACAGCTAGCAAGAGCACCATACCCTTTACAGCTTTCTGCCAGTTGGAGTCAATACCAAGGATTGACATACCGTTGTTCAAAACGCCCATGAAAATAGCACCGATAACCGCCCCAGAAACCTTACCAGTTCCACCGTATGCAGAAGCACCACCGATGAAACAAGAGCTAATGGCATCCATTTCATAGTTCTGACCAGCAGTAGGAGCAGCAGAATTAAAGCGAGCTACACACATGAGAGCTGCGACGCCAGACAGGAATCCCATGTTGGTATAAGCAAAGAACATAACCTTATCGGTATCAACACCGGAAAGCTGAGCTGCCTTGGCATTACCGCCCAATGCATACAGGTAACGGCCCGAAACAGTATTCGTTGTGTAATATGCATAGATTGCGACGATTAAACCAACAATAATCAAGATAATAGGAAGACCTTTGTCTTCTGCAAGTCTTGAAGCAACCAACATGATAACTGCGCAGAGCAAGACCAGCTTTGTAACAAAAGAACCGATGGAAGGAACTTCGTATCCCTTCGCCTGCTTTGACTTACGGGAAATAATCTCAATAATCACATAAACGGCACAGCAGATAGCAGCAATTACCATTGTAACAGTGAAAGTTGTAGCAGCGGCAGCTTCCCAGTCAGCATCGATTGCCTCATCAGAAATATGCGGAATATAGCTTGAGAAGATGTTCAGATAGTTCTCAGGCATAGGAGAAATAGTCAGACCGTTCAAGACAATCAAGGCAACGCCGCGCCAGAGCAACATACCGGCAAGAGTAACGATGAACGGCGGAATATGGATATACGCAATCCAAAGTCCGTGCCATGCGCCAATCAAGATACTGAATACCAAGCAAACCAAAATAGAAAGATAGATATTCCAGTGCAGGTTCACGATGAACGTACCTGCCAATGCACCAATCAAGCAGACGATTGAACCGACAGAAAGGTCGATGTTACCACCAGTCAAGATACAGCACAGCATACCTGTGGCAAGAACGACAACATAGGCGTTCTGGTTGATGATGTTCGTGACGTTGCCAGGAGCAAAGAGAGAACCGTTTCCAGTTGCAGTGATAAGCACCTGGAAAAACAACATAACAACGATAAGCGCTATAAAGATTGTATTATTCTTTATAGATTTCTTTATATTGAATAATGAAGACATTGGTTAATTCCTCCTGTTTTATTTATCGCTACCGGCCGAAGAAGCCTGTTTGCTTGCACCCTTCTCAGAGTTGATGATATACGACATGATTTTTTCCTGTGTCGCCTCTTTTCCCGGAATCTCGGCAATCATACGACCGCCGTTCATAACGTAAATACGGTCGCTCATACCCAAAATCTCCGGCATTTCGGAAGAAATGAAGATAACGGACTTACCCTCGGAAACCATCTTATTGATGATGCCGTAAATCTCATACTTGGCGCCTACATCGATTCCACGGGTTGGCTCATCAAGAATCAACACATCCGGATCGGTAAAGAGCCATTTTCCAAGCAAAACTTTCTGCATGTTCCCACCCGAAAGATTGCCTACGTGGTCATCGATTGTAGCACACTTAGTTCTCATCTCATCCACATAGTGCTTGGCAACCACACGCTCTTTTTCAAAGTCAATAATGCCATGCTTTGAAATCTTCTCAGGTGCCGCAGAAGATGTATTCTGAGTAATAGCCTCAGAAAGAATCAATCCGTTGCCCTTTCGTTCTTCCGTAACATTTGCCATGCCGTGCTTGATTGCACTCTTGACTTTCGGGATGTGGACTTCCTTTCCGTGCATGAATATATGTCCGCGGATGTTGGAACCATAGGAATGTCCAAAGATGCTCATGGCAAGCTCAGTACGTCCTGCGCCCATCAAACCGGAAATACCTACAACCTCACCCTTGCGCACATTAAAGTTTACGTGATCGCAGACTTTTATGCCGTCAAATACAGGATGATCAACGCACCAGTCCTTAACCTCAAAGGCAATCTCACCGATGTTCGATACGCGTTTCGGGAAACGGTCTGTCAGGCTGCGTCCGACCATAGCAGAAATAATTGTATCTTCGGAGAAGGAATCCTTTGCCTTGTCCAAAGTCTTTATAACCTGACCGTCACGAATGACAGTAATCTTATCAGCTACATAAGAAACCTCATTCAACTTATGTGAAATGAGAATACTCGTCATACCCTGCTTCTTAAATTCCAAAAGCAAGTCGAGCAAATGCTTAGCTTCAGTATCATTAAGAGAAGCTGTCGGCTCATCCAAAATAAGGAGTTTTACATTCTTGCCAAGCGCCTTAGCAATCTCAACAAGCTGCTGTTTACCGACACCGATATCCTTTATAAGTGTGTGAGAAGAGTCTTTCAATCCAACCAAGCGCAAAAGTTCGTCAGCCTTAGAAAAAGTCTCTGCCCAGTTAATCTTATGCTTGCTTCCCCGCTCATTTCCGAGGAACATATTCTCACCAATCGTAAGAAGAGGAACAAGAGCCAATTCCTGGTGAATAATAACTATACCCTTTTCCTCGCTGTCTTTGATTGTCTGGAATTTGCAAACATTGCCATTATATACAATATCACCGGAATACGTTCCGTAAGGGTAAATACCGGAAAGAACATTCATCAGAGTAGACTTTCCCGCTCCGTTCTCTCCGCAGAGGGCATGAATCTCGCCTTCCCCTACTTCCAAGCTTACGTCATCAAGAGCTTTCACTCCCGGGAACGTCTTGGTAATATGCTTCATTTCCAACAAATTTGCCATTGGAACCTCCCGTTGTTTTTGTTATTCATACGTATCTATATTCTACAAGTTAAAAAAAGGCAGGACAGCAAATAACATTCCGTCCTGCCTCACAAGCAAGCGGCTTTTATAAAGCCGCCGAACACATAACTTACTTCAAGTCAGATGCTTTGTAGTAACCAGAATCCAAGAGCAACTCTTTGTAGTTGTCCTTTGTTGCAAATACCGGCTCACAGAGGTATGACGGAACAACACGTCCTGGCATATTCTCGTAAGTCTTAGTATCGTTGATTTCAGGTTCCTTGTTGCTCATGATTGCGTCAACCATGCCGACAACCTTCTGAGCCAATGTACGAGTATCCTTGAATACTGACATAGCCTGGATTCCCTTAATCATGTTCTTTACGCTTGGCTTATCGCAGTCCTGTCCAGTTACGAGCGGGAAGTTGTCTGCTGTATAACCAGCTGCTACAAGAGCGTTTGTGATTCCCAAAGCACAAGAGTCGTTTGATGAGTAAACGGCGTCAAGCTTCTTTCCGCGCGGACCGTACCCCTGTGATGTGATAAGGTTCTCCATTCTCTTCTGAGCCTCTTCTGTAGACCAGTTGAGAGTTGCACACTGAGCCTTTGAAGTCTGGCCTGAGCGGCATACCAAAACTCCGCTGTCAAAGTACGGCTGGAGAACGTCCATAGCACCGCCGAAGAAGAAGTTGATGTTGTTGTCATCAGGTGAGCCAGTGAAGAGCTCGATGTAAGCAGGATCGCTCTTTGAGCGGTTCTTGAGGTTCAACTTTTCCACGAGGAAGTTACCCTGGAAAGTTCCGACCTTGTAGTTGTCGAATGTAGCATAGTAGTTAACAGCTGTTGAGTTCATAATAAGGCGGTCATAGGCAATAACCTTTACGCCCTGTCTCTTTGCACTGTCAAGAACGCTCTTCAATGCAGAGCCATCGATAGAAGCAATAACAAGAACCTTTGGATTGCGTGTGAGCATATTCTCAATCTGGCTTGTCTGCATAGCGATGTCGTTGTTTGCATACTGCAAGTCAACCTTGTATCCTGCTTTCTCAAGCATGTTCTTCATGTTCTCGCCGTCCTGATTCCAGCGCTGCAAGTCCTTTGTAGGCATTGCGACACCGACGAGAGTAGACTTCTTTGTTACCTTTGCAGCCTGCTTGTCAACATCCTTGTTCTTCTTTCCCCAAGCGAACATTGAGCCTGTCACCATCAGGGCAGCCATTCCCAAAGCGATTAATCTTTTCATAATTTCCTCCGTTACATATAGCGAAACTTTTTTATCGAATTCATTAACCTTTATTCGATAATTCCATTGTACGTCCGTTTGGAAATTACAGGGAAAACAAATTCTAGAATCTTTTGCTAAAATATGATTAAAAAAACAATTTATTTTAACAAAAAAGACACGAATCTGGATTTTCTTGCTATATACAAAATGCTAAGAACCGTCCCTGAACAACTTGTATGGCTTATTTTACTTATATACCTCTCCTGACGTATGAAAGCCGGACTTGACTACAACAGTGTCTATATTTTCTTTTGTCACAACCTTCGGCTCCAGCCATATCACAGGGATATCTCCATACCCATTGTTTATTGTAGTGTCAGCTTCTAATATATCCGAAACAGAATCTCCTGCGGCCAAGCGAACTGCACACTCCGCGGCTTTCTCCGCAAGCTCCGTAATAGGTTTATAAACCGTAAAATCCTGTCTGCCACGAACTATCGCCTGGCAAGCCGCAATGTCAGCATCCTGTCCGCAAATAGGAATATGATGCCCCGGGTAATAATCATCAATGGCGTTCAGCACGCTACCTGCTACAGCATCATTTCCGCAGATGATTGCATCTGGAATATTGCCGGACGTCAAAAGATTCACCGCCGCAGTATACGACAAATCATAGTTCCAGCTGTCAGTATAAAATATATCTTTTATATATACTCCGCGGCCTTTTATGACTTTTTCTATTCCCTCCTGCATGAGCGTCATATTGTAATCCTCATCAGGCCCCAGAATCAGGTTCCACTTATTTCCGATTCGTTCTTTCAAGAATTGCTCGGCCATCAATTCCCCTACCCGCTCCGTATTCACCGAAAGGTACAGATTCACATCCGCTTCACTTATAAGCCTGTCGTAAGAAATCACAGATATATTTTTTTCACGCAGCTCCTTTACAGATTCCGACAAGGAGTTTCGATCTTTAGGAACGATAACCACAGCGTTCACCTTGCGTTGAATCATATATTCAAGCTGACTCTGCTGCGTCTCTATGCTGTTACCGGCATTCTGGACAATGACCTCCGCACCAAGCTCACGCGCTTTATTCATAAAGACATCCAAGTCCCGCTGCCAGCGCTCAAGCGCAAGGGTATCGATTGAAAAACCTATTCTAATCATATCTTTATTCGAAGTTTCCGCCTGCTGGGGCAAAGAGACATTTTTTATCTTATTGCATGAAGTCATAAGAGACATTACAAAAAAAACGACAGCGACCTTTTCATTTTTTTTCTTTAACAGCATTACGAAACTCCGTTGGTGTCATACCAAATTTATTTCTGAATATACGTGAAAAATAATTCTGATCATTAAAACCTACCGCAGCGCTGACCTCTTTTATGACAGAACGCGGGTTGTTCAACAGCTCCTTGGCTTTTTGCATTCTCATGTCAGTTATATAGGTAATATAATTCTCACCCTTCACTTCCTTAAACAGTTTGCTCAAATAGAATGAACTCACGTCCACAGCCTGAGCGACTTCTTCCAGCGAAAGAAGGCCTGAAATATGCTGCACGATATATTCTTCTGCCTTATCGATAATAGGATTACTCTTTCTAAACGAAACCTGCATTACATCGATTGCACATTCCTCACAACGCTTTCGCACAAAAGAAACAATCGAAGGCAAATCCCCGGAAGAACTCAAAAAAGAAAATGCGCCTGTAAACTCGTCATTCTGATAAGCCGTATCAATTTCAGTTGTAATATTCCGCACATTCACCAAAAGTTCAAAGAAAGAGTTTTTTATCTTATTCAAATCACCGTTGTATTTCTCATACAGCGCCTTACCATAAGAACTGACAAGCGCATTTATTGACGCGCTGTCTCCGGCGCGGATTCTTCCAAAAATATTTTCTGCTATGGCCCCGCAATTGGAAGCGCCCCTTTTTGTCTTACTGTCTTTTCCATTGTGCGCAAACTGAATCCCGCCCCTGTCCTGTGAAACACCGTTCAGGACTTCCAATGCCTCGTTGTAGCTTTCCCCCGTGAGCGAACTGTCTGTCTGAAACGAACTTACGCCGGCACGGATTCCAGAGCCGATGTTAATACATAGAATATTATATATAGAAGTGATACAATTCTTTGCATCAGCAGAAACCTGCGCAATATCAGCCTCCAGCGGGAAAGAAAAAAATACAACCAGACGGTTCATCATAAAAGAGCCAATTATACACTTTACCCGGCGCGTCATGATTTCCCTAATTTTATCATAGATTTCATACTGATTGTTTTCATTCACCTTTGGAATCTCAAGGCAGCAAAAGCACCATACGCTTGCAGAAATACCAAAATAAGAAAAATAATCAGAAACATCTTTTGCACCGCCAAAAGCAGCCGAATAAATAAAGTCACTTTCAA
>CAZKPZ010000086.1:0-11117 GCA_964554745.1 uncultured Treponema sp.
GAACAGATTGACGCGATGTCACGCAGTATCAACCTTGCTGAGCGCTCCTATACGATGCTTGAGCAGTCTTATGAAGCCGGTAACACGGAGCTTCTTGAACTCCGCGATGCGGAGAGTCAGCTGAACCAGACAAAGCTCGGCTTGCTGAGCCAAAAATATAATTATATCTGTGCAGTTTTGGATTTGGAACAGATACTGAATATCAATCTTGGAGTTGCAAAATGACATTCATAAAAAAAACGTTTGTTTGCTTTGTAGGAATAGTTTTCTTTTCTGCTGCTCTTCTTTCTTGTAAAAAGAAGACTGAAACTGCAACTGATGCGCCGGCTGAGGAAGAGCAGGAAATCCGCTATGCGGTAAATGCATATCGCATTGCATCCGGCAACATGGATGAATATCTTGAGTTCGGAGGTGATGTTGCCTCTGTGTCTTCTGTAGATGTTATTCCTGACCAGGCAGGGAAAATTTCCCGCATCATGGTATCTGTAGGTGACCTCATTCAAAAAGATGCTGTTTTGGCGTATGTGGACGCAAGCAGACCAGGCATGAACTACAAGGCCAGTCCCATAAAGGCTCCTGCCGCAGGAAGGGTCATTTCGTTTACTCCTACGGTCGGCTCCACTGTTTCGCAGTCAATGGTCGTAGCAAAAATCAGTTCGACCGATGATCTGGAAATAAAAACAAGCGTCGCAGAGCGTTTTATAAGCCGCATAAAACTCGGTCAGGCGGCATCCCTCAAGTTTGACGCATACCCGGGCGAAAGTTTTACCGCAAAGGTGTTTGAAGTGAGTCCTGTGCTCGATACAAGTACAAGGACTATGGCGATAAAGCTTCGCCTTGATCCGCCAGATAATCGTGTTAAAGTCGGTATGTATTCGCGTATTCATCTTATTACAGACAGTATCCATGATGCAATTGTGATTCCGTCAAATACAATTGTAACACGTGACGGTGAGAGTTATGTCTTTGTGGTTCAGGGGACGACAGGCAAAGGTTCGGGTACTGCAAAGCTGCACAAGGTTGTCAAAGGAATTACAGTGGCTGATAAGACTGAAATCGTACAGGGTGTGACTGTGGGACAGCTGATTGTTTCTAAAGGACAGTCGCTTTTAAATGATAACTCCTTGATAAATATCATTGATGTGACGGGAGAAGAAGAATGACGCTTTCAGAAACTGCTGTAAAAAAACCTGTTACCACAATACTTATATTTTTTATTCTTATTGTTCTTGGTATTTATTGTACTCTGCAGCTTCCTATGGATATGTTTCCTAACATGGATATTCCGTACATGCTTGTTATGACAAGCTATCCGAATGCAGGACCGGAAGAAGTGGAGCAGAGCCTTACCAGAACTCTTGAATCATCTCTGTCTGGAATCTCTGGCTTAAAGAAGTTGCAGTCCCAGTCTTCTGCAGGTCAGAGCCTTATTATTCTTGAATTCAATTACGGCACAAATCTCGATTCGGCTGCAAATGAAATACGAGACAAAATAGACTTGGTGCGCGGTTACCTGCCGGGAGATTCCAAGTCGCCTGTGACTATCAAGGCTGACCCTTCGATGATGCCTATCATGACGCTGGCTCTGAAGGGGAACAGAACTGCCGAAGAACTGCGTGACTATGCAGAGGATATTGTGCAGCCGCGTCTGGAACAAATAGACGGAGTTGCTTCCGCAGCTGTTTCCGGAGGACGCGAAAAATCCATTAATGTTGACCTGCCGCGCGACAGACTCGAGGCATACGGTCTTTCTATTTCGACCGTTGCCCAGATGATAGGCGCACAGAATATGCAGTCATCCGGTGGTACAATCAGAACCGGTGAATTGAACTATACGCTCAAGACAAATGGGAAGTATACGAGCATTGATGACTTAAAGAATACAGTGATTTCGTATAAGGCAGCAGAAAGCAACGGCATGGGAATGCCTGATGTAAAGACTATCCGTTTGCGTGATGTTGCTGATGTATACGAGGGCTACAAGACGGAATCAACGTATGCGTATTTAGACGGAGAGCAGTGCGTTATCTTGAATATAACCAAGCAGAGCGGCTCTAACTCCGTGAACACTGCAAAAAAAATACGCGCGGCGATTCCTACGATACGCGGTGATTTACCGAGTGACGTAAGTATGGTCGAGACTTCCAATACAACTGATATTATTGAGCAGACGATTTGGGAGGTTACTAAATCTGTTATCATAGGTGCTCTTCTTGCAGTTCTTGTACTGTTTATTTTCTTGCGTTCATTCAAGAGCACTATTATCATCGGTTTTGCAATTCCGATTTCTGTATGCATCACGCTTTTGCTGATGTACTTTATGAACATCACGCTGAATATGATTTCTCTTGGTGGACTTCTGCTGGGAATCGGTATGCTCGTAGACAACTCTATTGTTGTCCTTGAAAATATATTTTCGTATACGCAAAAAGGCTCTAAGCCCACTGTAGCGGCAGTTCTGGGTTCACGAGAGATGATAATGTCCATCACCGCAAGTACTCTGACTTCCGTCTGTATATTCTTGCCGATGCTTATGTTTAAAAAACAGCTCGGTATAATGGGACAGTTCTTTAACGATCTTGCATGGACGATTATTTTTTCTCTTATGTGCTCTCTCCTTGTCGCGATTGCGTTGGTTCCAGTCCTTACATCTAAGTATCTAAAGATTACTAAAATGGCGGAGGGACGACGAGGAATCAGTTTTGGCATAAACAGAAAGATTGACAGCATTTTTACGGCAATTGATACTCTTCATTCTAAAGGTGTTCGTTTTATCATCCATCATAGGCCTTTCTTCTTTATTCTTGTCGTTTTAATGCTGGTAGCATCATTTATTGCAATAAAGTGGATTGGTTTTATCTTTATGCCGGAGTCACCGTCCAACACTGTAAGTCTAAGTTTTGAATTGCCAAAGGGAACGTCTCTTGCCGTCTCAAATGAGACTGTAAATGAGTTTGTAAAAACTGTAGAAGGGGAGCTGAAAGGTGTAAAGTATACTTCTGTTACAGTTGGTGGCAGTTCTCTGCTTTCTTCTAGTTCAGAGACTAATACCGCCTCTGTCACTTATTCACTGTATCCTGAAACAGAGCGTTTGGACGGCTATGACAATGAGAAGAGCGCAAAGGCTAAGTTGCGGAAGTATTTTTCGAAATTTCCTGGTACAAAAATTACATTCCAGTCATACAATATGGGTATGTCGTCTGGAAGTATCAGTATAAATATCCGCAGCAATGATTTGAACTTACTGAGAAAAACTTCGGATCAAATACAGTCTGTGCTGCAGGAAAAAGCTTCTGACGTTGTTCAGGAAGTTACCACAGATTTGGAGGAAGGTCTTCCGCAAATCGAGATTTATGTAGACCGCGATAAGATGTATGATATGGGGCTGAGTATCTATAATGTCGGTTCTGAAATTTCTGCTGCCATAAACGGAACTACCGCAAGCCGCTATACGAAAAATGGAGATGATATCGATGTTGTAGTACAGCTTGCGGAAGCTGATAAAAATAAAGTTTCTGATTTGGATCAGATTTTTGTTTTGAACAACAGCGGTATCCGTATTCCTCTTTCTTCTTTTGCAAGATATGAGGAAAATAAATCTCCTGTTTCTATCCGGCGTGAAAATCAGGCTCGTATGCTTCATGTTTCTGTCAAACCTGTTTCTGGTCTTTCTCTTGATGTCGTGCAGAGTAAGGTAAAACAAGTCATGGCTGATAACATTCCTAAAGATGAGAACGTAACGATTTCTTTTTCTGGAGACTATGAAGACATGATTGAGACTGTGCAAAAATTTGCTGCCATAATCCTAATGGCAGCCGCATTGGTATTCGTCGTAATGGCAAGCCAGTTTGAATCGTTCTTGGATCCGTTTATTATACTCGTGACTATTCCGTTCTCTTTTATCGGGGTTATCGCAATGTATGCTATTGTACGGCAGCAGCTGAGCGTTGTTACTGTTATGGGCTTGCTTGTTCTTGTCGGCACAATCGTAAACAATGGTATTGTTTTGGTTGATTATACGAACTTGCTACGTAAACGAGGATTGGAACTTGAAGAAGCCTGTGTGCAATCTGCAAAGAGCCGTCTGCGTCCAATTCTTATGAGTACTTTGACAACAGTAATTTCTCTTGCACCGATGGCATTTTTCCCGGGAGAAGGTTCATCTGACATGCAGCCAATAAGTCTTACGGTATTTGGTGGAATGACGTTTGGTTCGATAATGACACTGTATATAATGCCGGCAATCTATTACACGGTGAATAACATCCGCCTTAGGCTGACAGCTAGAAAAGCAAAAAGATTAAAGGCTCGTGAAGAAGCATTGGAGCAGGCTAATAAAAAATGGCAGGTCGCACACGCGTGACGGAAGGTGAGTGGAAATGACAACAGAAAAGAATGTTGGGAGTAAAAAGACTCCTCCTCAAAGAATTAGGCTGGAACTTATTTTTTCTCAAGCTCTTGAAGAAGATTTTCGTAGTGAGTTCACCGCTCTGAATATTGGGAAGAAATATACTAAGTTTGAATCTGTCATGGGGGCGGGTTGCAGTAATCCATGTTTGGGGGATTCTGTCTGGCCGGAACTGAATATGATGTATGTAATTTATTGCGATAAAGAAGAAGCAAAAAAAATATATTCTGTTGTAAAAAAATTGCGCAAGAAATTCATAACAGAGGGAATTGCCTGCTTTATGAGTCGCGCAACTGAATTGTAAATTACTACATCATATTAACAGGATCTACGTCTACTTCTATGTAGACGTGGGAAGGCGGAGTGTAATTGTAGATAAATTGTGGGGCGACATTTATCATCGGAGTGATGTTTGTTCGGCGTATATTTATTTGGTGTCGGTAGTTTCCTGAAAACATTTCCAACGGACACTCTGAAGGACCTAGCAATTCTATGACATTGGCATTTTGCGACAAACGCTCGTTAGTAATCATTTTTGAAATTATTTCTGCTGCTCCGTAAGCAGCTTTTTCACTTGTGCCTTTTATTGCCGAACGGAATACTAGCCTTAAAAGACGTGAGTAAGGAGGAAAGTTTAGAAGTTTTCTTTGCTCTAATTCTTTTTGATAAAACAAATCAATTTTGTTTTTTACGGCAAAATCTATAGGGGGCATATCTGGCGAAAAACTTTGAACTAAAACTTTTCCGTCTGGAAAATATCTGCCAGCTCTTCCTGATACTTGTGTGATAAGCGAGAACGTTCGTTCGGCAGCTCTAAAATCAGGTAAATGCAAGGAACTGTCAGCTAGAATTATGCCTACCAACTGTAAGTTTTTGAAATTTAGCCCTTTTGCCACCATCTGAGTGCCTAGCATGATATCCGCCTCGCCTTTAGCAAACAGAATAATCTTTTCTTGTAATTCTCCTTTCTTTTTTATGCTGTCAGTGTCCACACGTCTAATTCTTGCCAATGGGAACTTTGCCTTTACTTCGCTCTCGATATATTCTGTTCCAAAGCCAAAATATCCAATATCCAAAGAACCGCATTTAGGACATTGGTGAGGCGGTTCTACTGAGTAGCCGCAGTAATGGCATCTTAGGCGGTTTTCACTTTTATGATACGTCAGTGAAACAGAGCAGTTTTTGCATTTGAGTTCAAAGCCACAACTATTGCATTTAAAAAAGTTAGTGAAACCCCTTCTATTAAGAAAGAGAATAACTTGTTTTTTTTCTATAAGGGTTTGCTTTATTGCTTTTTCTAGCGTTGGTGAGATGCTAGAACCGTCACTTGCTTCTAGACTTAAGTTCACACATTTTACCTCTGGCATCGTGCCGCCAGCAAGTCTTCTTGTAAGAATGTGTTTTGTAATTAATCCGTCTTTCATTAGAGAATAGGCTTCTACTGATGGTGTCGCGGATCCCATTACAAACGGAATCTTTAGGCTGTTCGCTCTGTGCATTGCGACTTGTCTTGCATGATAGCGAGGTGAGGAACCAGATTTGTATGAACCGTCATGTTCTTCATCCATGATTATAAGTCCCAATTCCGGGACTGGCGCAAAAACCGCGCTTCTTGCACCAATGACAACTCGTGCTTCTTTTTTTAAGATGCGCTTCCACTCGCCAAGTCTTTGGCTCGGGCTTAGGGCAGAATGCAATATAGCCGCTGTATTGCCAAAGCGCTTTACGACAGCTTCTGCAACTTGCGGTGTAAGACCTATTTCAGGAACAAGGTAAATTACGCTCTTTCCTTCTGATATAATCTGTTCTGCGGCAGACAAAAAGACTTCTGTCTTGCCGCTGCCAGTCATGCCGTAAAGATAATGAAAAAATGATTGTGATTTTTTGCTAAGGATACCATCTACGGCTTCTTGTTGCTCTGTACTCAGCTGACGTTTCTGCCAGCTTTGTTCATCTCCGGCAAAAGAGAAACCTCCGGCATCAGTTTCTTTGCGTCCTGACGGAACCATAGCAAAAATAGCTTCCCCGATAGGAGCTATATAGTAAAAACTAATCCATTTTGCTATTTCGAATAGTTCTGCTGTTAGAACAGGTTCCTTATCTATGAATCGTGAAATTTCTCGTATTTTTTCTGGTGGCACAGCGCAGTTTTCTGGTAGTTCAACTCCTGCCCATACTACGAAACCAGAGAGTTTCCTGTTTCCGAATCGGACTTCAACACGACGCCCAAATGCCTGTTCTGGCACTTCATTATCGATGTTGCATTTGTATGTAAAAGTTTGGTTCAGCGGCACGTTTACTGCCACATTTACAAAAAAACTCATCAGGACGTTGCCTTGTCATAGCCAGGAGCATTTGTTTCCAGCCAACTGCGGAGTATTTTTAAATCTTCCCAAGCAGGTCGTTTTAATTCAACATTGTGAAGTAGGGCACTGGGATGGAATGTTGGCAAAAAAGGAATTCCGTTATATTGCAGAAAAGTTCCATGCAGATGAGTTATACCTTTTTCTGTCTTTATTAGTCCCTTTACAGCGGTGTTTCCCATGGCAAGAATGACTTTTGGTTTTAGTATATGAATCTGCGCTTCTAGGTAGGAAACACAGGTTTCCATTTCGTCAGGATACGGAGTTCTGTTCTTCGGAGGACGACATTTTACAATATTTCCGATATAGCAGTTTGATGTACGCGATAAATTAATCGCTGCGAGCATTTTGTCCAATAATTGACCTGCTGGTCCAACAAAAGGTCTTCCGGACTTGTCTTCCTGCTCTCCAGGCCCTTCGCCAACAACAAGAACCACAGGATGCGCGACTCCTTCGCCTAGAACAGTATTTGTTCTGGCTTGTGAGAGACGGCAATTTTTGCAGGCCTTAACCTTTTTTGCAATGTCTTCCATGCTGATGTCAGAAGACTTAGGCTTATTTTCTTTTGATTTTATAACTACAGCAACATCATCTTGAAAGTTATAATCATGTTCGCTAATCGAATTATCGTTATAGCCAAAAGTATAATCAGATGCAAGTTTTATAAGCTTAAATACAGTTTTCTTTTCTGCTGCGGTCATTTCGAAATAAGTATAACCTATTCTTGTAATTTTCGCAATGGAGTTACAAATAGTTGTTTTTTTAAGTATTTTCTGCCGATATATGAATGATAGGAATCTATTTAAAATGAAAAAATCTGTTTCTGCACTTCTGCTTGCCTTATTAGTTACATGCAGCTCAAAAATTTGTGCCAGAGGCGCTCAAGAGATTGTAGAGGCTGGCAGTTGGGTTTATGATGCCTTTGCTGCTATTTTTATAGAAGCAGGTTTTACAGATTTTAGCGATCAAGCCCCCTTAACAATAGCTGAGTTGCGCACTTATCTCAATGATATTGATTACGACCTTCTAAGCCAGGCAGGAAAGGCTCAATACAATAGAATTGAAGAATACTTTTCTGATGACGATTTTTCTATAACTACAGATATTTTACAGTTGGGAATTAGGCCGGAACTTAATTTTGAAGGATATTATAAAACCGAAGAGGATATAGATTGGGTTTACAATCGGTACTATAAAAAGCCAATTCTGTTTGCTCCTGTATTTTTTAATGTAAAAGACTATATATCCATGGGAATGGATTTGGAGCTTGGCATAAACAAAAAACAAATGGAAGATGATAAAGACTATACGAACATTTTCCTTTCTGGTGGGGAGATAAACACAGATTTCCCAAAGACAGGGTATTTTTCTACCGGCTATAAATTTACAGAAAAAACTGGTATAAACCTGCAGATTGGCATGGCAAATCAAGATGTAAACCGCAGTCTTACAGGATCTGTAGCGCAAAGCAGATATTTTACTGGCGCAAGCTATGCCAATCTGGAACTTTTTAATCCAACGATACGCTACAATATGAATATCACGCAGTTTAATGTAAATAAATACATGTATTCGCATCGTTTTGATTTTCGCCTTTTTAAGAAGTTAAATCTTTCGATCCAAGAATCTACGCTGGTTTATTCTCCGATGGAACTGCGCTTCTTGAATCCGCTGACAATTTATCATGGCATGCATGATTGGAAGGATTATAATAGTTCCGGCGAAGCAACTGTATATGGTAAGGGTTTTGATGAAACTGCATGTGCATATATGGTTCTAAAAAGTACATTTGCTGTTTGCCCTGGCATTCGTCTGTATGGACTTTTTGCAATGGATCAATTTCAGACGGCTTACGAACGGTCGAATTGGAGTTCTGATTCTACACCTAATGCGCGGGGTGGACAACTCGGTATAGAATCATATATTCCTATAGAAAGCGGATATCTTCATACTTGGCTTGAAGGAACTTATACAGAGCCGTATCTTTACATAAAAGAGAGTCCTAACTGGTCAATGGTTCGTACATATATAGAAAATGTAGGCTACACTGATAATGCCCTTTATGAATGGATAGGAAGTCCTTTCGGACCTGACACAATTTCTGCAAAGGTTGCTTTGGGCTATGAGGTTCCTGGCAAATGGTCTATAACTGGTAGTTATCTTTTTATGGACAGAGGTGAGAAGGCAGGTACAAAGGTTTTTGAAAATAGTCCTTGGGGAGCGACCAGAACTGAATTTGATAAAGAAAATAATGATTTTATAAAAAACTGGGATTTTCCTAATGAAAAAATTCAGGGCGAAGATGAGGCCTTGCGACGAAGAGATCTGAAGACTCCAAGCGGAGAATGCGGGGAATACGTTCATACAGTGTCTTTAAGAGCGGAATATATGCCCTTTGACTATATGTCTGTACTGCTACAACCTGCATATACTTTTGTCCAAAATTATGATCATGAAAAAGGCAGAACTGAGCATGGTGTAGAGATTGCTCTTTCTTTGAATATAAAAATTCCGGAGATGTTCGGCAAATGAAAGTAAACAAAATGTTCAAGTTACCTTTAATTATATGTATTCTTTTTGTTTCAGTCATGCCTGTATTTTCGCAGATGAGTGTAGATTCTAATGATGACTTCTATGATTATGCACAAACGTGGGAAATTAGAGGTCTGGTAAAGAATCTTCCGCCGGTGCGTCCGTATTCCATGAACAGTATAAAACACATACTGCAGGAAGTTGTAAAGCGCGGCAGTGAGAAAGATAGGGAGATTGCACTAGATTATTGGAATACCATTACCGGCAAAGTCATGCATGTTGTTGCAGAAGGTGATGGTGAGGTAAAACTGACTAAGACTGATGACGATACCGACTTTGACAAGCTTATATGGGGGCGTTTTGCTCTTGCCGGTGATGGTTATTTATATAAGGAACTGCTTTCTGTCGGCTACGACCTTGGCGTAACTGCCCGCAATAAGGAACATGAGAAAGATTTGTTGCCTTATGCCGTATATCCATCGTATGATGCACGCCAAGATCCTGCAAGTTTAGGGCCTCTGTTTGGTTATATAGACATGAATGTCTCCGCTGCTGTCGGAACAAGCGAGTTCTTTTTGCAGGGTGGTGTGAACCGCACTGGATATGGTCCTTTCTTGCGCAAAGGGCTTACCTTGAATGAAAACGGATATCACAGTGGAAATCTTTCATACTCAATTGTAAAAGATAAATTCTCTTTTACCCAACAATACTCTGTTATTGGTGCTACCAAGAGCTATGATGCTACAAAACTAAAACCCAATAAGTACCTTGCCTTCCATGCTCTTAAATATAAGTTTTCCGATAGATTTTCAGCTTCTTATTATGAATCAATCGTTTACGGAAAACGTTTTGATTTGTCATACTTTTTGCCAGTTCCGTTTATGATTTGCCAGGGTCTCGGTGGAAATTCTGACAATACACAGTCCGGCCTGTTGTTTGAATACAAGCCGTTCAGAAATTTATTGTGGGCTACAGACTTGTTCATTGATGATTTTGACGTGAATGCGCTTGCAAAAGGAAGCCTTGACAGTAAAAACCGCTTTGGGTTGCAGACAGACCTGATTTATGCGCCTGCAGACTCATTCTGCAGAAAACTGAGCTTTACATATACAGCTATCGCTCCGTATACTTATTCACACTGGGATTACGTTGATGACGGGGCTTCTAGAATAGAGCCGAATATGTATAACTATCAGGTGTACAATAATAACGGAATTCCGATTGGCTCAACGTATGAACCGAATACCGACGTAATCGAGTTTGCAATTGATTTTAAGCCGACCAGAAATCTTCATGTAGGTCTTGCCACTTCATTCTTACGACATGCGAATGTCTGTGAAAGCGACAGCGATGAAGAAGCCATAAAGTATCTGTCATCAGACTTTAAAACCTATGCCACAGACGGCGGTATCTTGACCCATCCTATGTTCAGTTCTGACGGGGAAGACGGCGAGCATGTGGAAACTGCCTGGAAATCTCTGAACTTTTTGAACCAAGAGCACAAGATGTATGTGGTTCAGGCAAAAATAAATGTCGATTATACCCTGCCGCCTACAAAAGTTGGGCAGTTGACCATAAACTTTGGCAACACATTTGAATATGTACACAACAAGGGTGTGGATGCAAATATATACGATGGCATTGACTATGATGGAAATAACATAAAAAAGCTTGACAATGGTAAATATACTGTTGGTAAAGATGCTACTGAATATACAAAAGACGAGATTATAAGTAGATTCAGGCGGACTGTCGATGGTGCTAAGCGAGACTGGATCAATAATTTTACCAATGAGATAAATGACTATATCTAT
>CAZKPZ010000087.1:0-3690 GCA_964554745.1 uncultured Treponema sp.
GGCAATGCAAGACGGATAGTGTGTTGGGGGGTAGTAGAAGCCGGCAAAATCAAGAAGAGATTTGCATTGAAAAGAACGCTGATTTCGTTGTAAACTAAGCTTTAAGAGGGAAACTGTGAAACGATACACAACAATAGAATTATTCGCCGGGGCAGGCGGGCTTGCTTTGGGAGTGGGGTTGATTTAAAATGATAGCTTTAGATAAGCCGATTTTGCAAATAACATGGACAATGCAAGATATATTCGATTCTTTTAAAGAGCACATCGGAAGAGAGCCTACGGAAGATGACTTGCAGCAATGTATAAAGAAAATAAACTGGAAAACGATGCAAGACAGAAGCATAGAATACGGCTGGAAATCGCTGGTCAGTACGCAGTAAAAAAATAAAGTTTTATAATCATCAAAGTGGGTCAAGCAGAAGCCCCCTTCCTTACGCCCACTTTGCGTCTTTCAGCGGCTTATCCCACAAGACCCTGCCGCCAAGCCCTGTGCGCCCCGCGAGGAGACGCATGAAGTTTTCAAAGCGCATAAGGTCCTGAACTGCGCCGATTTGCGCACTGTCACGCTCAAGGTAGGTTGCCACATAGTTCTTATAGTATTCAAAAGGCGACTGCGCTTTTTCTTTGTCCTTGACTTTTGCACCCCTTACGTCCTACAATCGGGAAATCTTATATGACCCTATACTTTTTTGCCGCAGTCAGTCTATATCTTTCTTCTATAGAGTATGCCGTTCCTAAGCCTCTGCCCTTTATGCGCCTGGGACTGGCGAACCTGCCCGTCGTCTTTGCGGCAAAACGATTCAGCTTTCCGTCTTTTTTGCTCTTGGTGCTCCTTAAGGTTCTGCTTTCTTCTATTATATCGGGCACTACGTTCAGCTATGTGTTTCTGTTCAGTCTGGCAAGCAGCTTTGCAAGTGCGCTTGCCGTCTGGTGCGTATGGCACGGTGCGGCAGGTATACAGAAGGTGCTAAAGACACAGGATGCGCCGGTTTCGTGTCTGGGACTGTGCCTGGCAGGCTCCCTTGCCTCAAGCCTTGCGCAGATTGCTGTCGCACGTGCTGTGGTCTTCGGTGCAAACGCCCGCTACATTGCGCCGCTCCTGCTTGCGTCCGGACTGGTGACGGCGCTGCTTCTGGGCATTTTTGCGAACATCTACGAGCAAAAGTCCTCGTTTATGGCAGAATATATGTCACAGACCGACGGCGCAGAACTCGCAGAACTCGCAGAACCTGCAGCAGGTTCTGCAGCCGACTCTGCAACAGCTCCTGAAACGGACAGCTGCGCACAGCTGCCTCTGCGGCAAGAAAAGCGGCATACGGCGGCCGCAGTTCTTGCAACGCTCGCCCTATGCGCGGCCGCCGGCACACTGCTCTACTGCAGGGACGTGCGCGTTAAATTCGTGCTCTGGCTCGCTCTTTTTGGCGCAGACATAGCAGTGCGGAAGGGGCGCGTCAAGCTGCTGCCGACGCTAGCGCTCTTTGCAACCCTTACCGCCCTTGCCCTGCTCACGCCGTCCGGCAGAGTGCTGTTCACCGCCGGTTCGCTACGAATCACACAAGGCGCGCTCGAAGCCGGCCTTGCAAAGTCGTTTGCGCTCACCGGCATGGTGGCGGCCTCCCAGTGCCTGTTTGCAGTGTGGAACAAGCGCGGCTTCCGCAGCACCGGCTACTCAATACAAGACCTGCAGCAGAGTAAGCCGCAAGGCAGACTGCCGCGCATAGCAGCTCCGTTCATCTATCTGGGAACTGCCTTTTCGCGCGTGTTCAGCATCTTTGCCATGCTCACGGCGGCAAGCGAAAGCACAGAGCCTTCTGCGCACAAAGGCAAGCTCTCCGGCACAAAACGCACATTCAGCCTGACAGCCTTTATCGCCGCGCTGGACAGCCGTCTGCGCGCTGTATCAATTGCCATGCGCGCATAAATTTGATATAATGCCGCCCTATGAGTGAAGAAAAGAACGATTTGTGTCCCTGCGGAAGCGGGAAGAAATATTCAGAGTGTTGTGAACCTATAATCAAGGGAACAACAAAAGCCGCCACACCGGAAGCCCTCATGAGGGCACGCTATTCCGCCTACGTAAAGCAGGAGATTGACTTTATCATCAACAGCTGCGAGAAGGGCGAAAAGATTGCAGAGATTGACCGCAAGGCAACAGAAGACTGGAGCAAGAACTCAACCTGGCACGGTCTTAAGATTCTGCACACAGAAAAGGGCGGTCCTGACGACACAGAAGGTATCGTCGAGTTTGAGTGCGTATACACACAGAAAGGCATCCGCGACGTTCACCATGAAGTCGGCGGCTTCCGCAAGATTAACGGCGAATGGCTCTACAGCGAGGGCTTGGTCAAGCCGACCACAGTAGTGCGCGAAGGCCGCAAGATTGGCCGCAACGAGCCATGCCCATGCGGTTCCGGCAAAAAGTACAAGAACTGCTGCGGTAAAAACGCATAGCTTTTATAGCAGATGCAGAACACCTACACCGGCTTTCACGCCGTTGAAGAGCGGGTACGCCGCTACGGAGCAGAAAAAAAGCACTCCGCCGTGCTGAGCATAAGCTACAGCAAAGTCGGCCCCCGCATCAAAAAGATACTCTCTCTTGCAAAAGAATACGGCATTCCCTGCAACCAGACGGACTCATCCCGCCTTGACTCCATGGTGCGCCAGCTGCCCAAAGAGGCGCAGGATCACCGCGGCATCGTCCTTGTCGCGGAAGGCGAAAAGGAGCGCGCAAGTAACGCCGTACAGCTTGACCAGTGGCTTTCCGCCTGCCCGCAAAAGGCGACCGTCGTCATGCTCGACAGCGTGACCGATCCGCACAACGTGGGCGCTATACTGCGTTCCTGCGACCAGCTTGACGCAGCGCTGCTCGTTATTCCAGAACGGCGGAGCGCGGGCGACGTGCAGGACAACGAGACGATAGCACGCAGCAGTGCCGGGGCCAGCGCATACGTGCCGGTCGCCGTCGTATCAAACTTGGTGCGCGCGGCGGAAATGCTAAAGGAAGCGGGCTTTTGGATTTACGGCGCAGACATGGCAGGCACACCGCTGCAGGACGCGGACTTTGCGCCGCGCAGCTGCCTTGTGATGGGCAGTGAAGGTTCGGGCATTTCGCAGCTGCTGTCAAAAAAATGCGACAGCATCGTTTCTATTCCCACCTGCGGCAAAATCGACAGTCTGAATGTTTCTGTCGCAACCGGAATAATCCTGTACGAAATCCGGCGCAAGTCGCTGACCGGCGCACAGTAAGGTAGGCGCATGCACAGAATACTGTTCGTCTGCCACGGCAACATCTGCCGCTCCCCCATGGCGGAATTCATCATGAAGCATTTAGTAAAGCTCTCCTGCAAGGAAGACCAGTTCCTGATTGAATCGGCGGCTACATCCACCGAGGAACTGGGCAACGACATGTATCCGCCGGCAAAGGCCATGCTTCGCTCAAAAGGCATTCCCTTTACGCGCCGCGCCGCCCGGCAGATTACCGCCGCCGACTACGACAACTACGACCTGCTCATCGGCATGGACGAAGAGAACCTGTACTACATGAACCGCCGCTGGAAGGACGACCGCGAGCAAAAGATTCACCCGCTCCTGGAATACGCAGGGCTTACGCGCTACGTGAGCGACCCTTGGTACAGCGGCGACTTTGACACAGCCTACAACGACATCTACACAGGCTGCAGCGCACTGCTG
>CAZKPZ010000087.1:3790-11027 GCA_964554745.1 uncultured Treponema sp.
CCTAAAAAAAACTTTACAAATGCAAATTCCGATGTTATCATATATGAAAAGGTTTTCAAGCCTATTTCTAAGAAACAGAGGGTTTTGCATGAGAAAAAAGAATATGGGAACAGCCACCAAGCTGTCGCTCATGGCTAAGATTAAGCGGAGCAAGACACTCATCCTTATGTGTGTCCCTGCTATAGTGTTCTTTATTGCGTTCCACTACCTGCCCTTGCCGGGTCTGTACGTAGCATTCGTTAAATACAACTACGCAAAAGGCATCTTCGGCAGTAAATTCGTGGGCTTCAACAACTTTAAGTTCCTGTTCACCTCAGGCCGCCTGTGGGAACTCACCCGCAACACGGTTCTCTATAACTTTGCATTCCTTATACTGGACAACGTTATTGCCGTCTTTATGGCAATTCTGATAAACGAAATCCGCAAGAAATGGTTCAAGAAAATCACGCAGACAATCATGCTCCTGCCCTACTTCATTTCCGCAGTTCTTGTAGGACTCTTAGTCTACAACGTGTTCAACTTTGAGTACGGCTTTTTGAACCGTCTGCTCAAGTACATGGACCTTGAACCCTGGGCGCCATACCAAGAGCCGAAGGCCTGGCCTTTCCTTATTGTTCTGATTCAGCTGTGGCAGTGCACGGGCTACAACACAATCATCTACTTCGCCACAATCATGGGCATAGACACAGAGACCATAGAAGCCGCCCAGATAGACGGCGTAAACGCGTTCCAGAGAATCCGCTACGTGGAGCTTCCGAGCCTTAAGCCAACGTTCATCATATTAGTCCTCTTTGCCTTAGGAGGAATCGTAAAGGGCAACTTCGGCCTCTTCTACAACATAATCGGGCGCAACTCGCTCTTGTATTCAACCACCGACATCATCGAAACCTACGTATACCGCGCCACCATGACGGACTTTAACTTTTCAACGGCATCAGCCGTCGGCTTCTACCAGTCCATCATCGGATTCGTCATCGTCATGACAGTGAACAAAATCATCAAGACGATTGAGCCGGAATATTCACTGTTCTAAGGAGAGGAATCATGGTAAGAAGAACCGCATCGGACTATTTTGTTGAATTGATTGCCGTACTCGCAATAGCAACATTCACATTGCTTTGCGTACTGCCCTTCCTGCTGATTGTAAGCACGTCATTCAGCTCCGAGGAAATCGTGCGCATAAAGGGCTTTTCCCTTCTGCCGCAGTCGCTGAGCTTTGAGGCGTACAAGATGATTTTCCAGAACGGCAAGGTCATCATAGGCTCATACATCGTTACGATTCTGCTCACAGCGGCGGGCACGCTCCTGGGGCTGAGCATCATATCAATGACGGGCTACGCGCTCAACAGACAGGACTTTCCGTTCAGGAACGGCATCTCATTCTTCATCTACTTTGCCTCTCTGTTCTCCGCAGGTCTTGCGCCGTACTACCTGCTCATGGTCAAATTCTACCACCTCAAGGACAGTTACCTTGCCGTCCTGCTGCCGCTCTTAATGTCGCCGTGGCTCATCATCCTTATGAAGAACTACGTCAAGACAGTTCCGTACGAACTCACCGAAGCCGGCAAGATAGACGGAGCCGGCGACTTTACCATATTCATCCGCCTGGTACTGCCCATGCTCAAGCCGGCGCTCGCCACAATCGGCCTGTTCCTGGCCTTGGGCTACTGGAACGAATGGTACCAGTCCTCTCTTTTCTTGAGCGCAAGGGTCGTCTATAAGCCCCTGCAGTACATGCTCTACCAGATTGTTAACCAGGCGCAGTACCTAAAGAATTCTATTGCGGGCGCATACGTGGACTTCTCCGACTTTCCGCAGGAGACGCTCAAGATGGCAACCGCAGTTGTCGCCACCGGTCCGATTGTACTCATGTACCCGTTCGTGCAGAAGTACTTTATTTCCGGCATAACGGTGGGCGCTGTAAAGGGATAATGGTCCGCCACACGGACTTACTATAGACTAAATAGACAAGGAGTGTATATGAAAAAACTAAACTGTATTGTTGCGGCAGCGCTTGCTGTCGGCATGGTTGCAGGCTTTTCATCTTGCGGTGGAAAATCTGCCCCAAAGTCTTCTGCCGGTGGCAAGATTGACACCAGCAAGCACGTAGTCATCCAATACATGACCACTGGTAACAAACCGACGAACGGCGCGACCGAAAAGATGCTGGCCAAGCTCAACGCCATTCTTAACGAAAAGTGCAACGCAGAGCTGCAGATTTACTATATTCCGTGGACTGACTACCTCACCAACTACAACCTCACGCTCGCCCAGATGGACGGCTCCGTTGACCTGGTAGGAACGGCGACCGACTGGCTCGACGCATGGAAGAACTCCAAGAACGGCGCCTTCCTGTCACTTAGCGAAGACATGCTCAAGACCTACTGTCCGCAGACTTATGCTTCCGTCCCAAAAGAGCACTGGGACATGTGCAAATACAACGGCGACATCTACCTTATTCCGGAAGACAACTACGCGCAGTGGATTAACCACGGCTTTATGTACCGCGGCGACTGGGCACGCGAAGCCGGTCTTACAAACGGAATCCACTCATGGGAAGACCTTACCACTTTCGTAAAGTCTGTAAAGGCAAAACATTCCGACGTAATCGTATGGGACAGCGACGGAACACAGTCCGCACAGATGGCATCAGGTTATCTTGCCAGCAAGGGCGGATTTATCCCTCTTGACGGAATCAACGTATACGGTATGTTCGGCGTGAACAAGAAGGACTTAAAGAAAATCTACTCACCGTACTACGAGGGAGACGAGCTTGCAGCCTTTGCAAAGCTCATGAAAGAGTGGGACAAGATTGGAGTCTGGAAGAAAGACGTTCTTAACAACACATCAAGCGACAACCGCAACGAGATGTACCTTGGCCAGACAGCCATGGACCAGCACCACACACAGACCTGGTACACGCAGGTTCGCCCGAAGATGGACGAGCAGCAGCCGGGCAGCGACGTGCAGTTCTTCTGGTTCGGAGAAGAAAGCAAGACCCTTACCCGCATGCTGATTACCCACGGAGCCATGGCCATTTCCGCAGGAAGCAAGAACCCAGAGCGGGCACTTATGGTTTACGACCTTATCCGCAACAACCAGGAATGCTACAACCTCTTTAACTACGGAATCGAAGGCGAGCAGTACGTCATGACCGACAACGGTTACTGGACACGCCCTGCAGGATACACCGATGACGCAAACGGCATAACCACAGACTACTGGTGGGGACGCAACGACAACCTTGAAATCCGCGATGCAAAGGGCGCATGGACTCAGTACGACGAAATTAAGAAAGTCTATGAGGCCTGCGCAATCGACTATCCGTACGGACAGATTGTCTGGGACATCGACAACATCAACACGCAGCTTGAGAACATCTCCGACGTTCAGGCAAACTACATGACACGCATTGCATTCGGCAAGGTTGACGACCCGGTTTCATTCGTAAAAGAATACCGCGAGGCCCTCAAGAAGGCCGGTATCGAAAGTGTTATTGCAGACATTCAGAAACAGGTAGATGACTTCCTGGCTAAGAAATAAGCAGCGTACACAAGCAGACTAATCTTTTTCCTGCCCCGACTTCATGATAATGTCCATGTAGCGGGTGCAGGAAACAACTTCTTCTTTCGGTATGGAGCAAAGTATATCAACCAGATGTGCGTCAAGCTGCGTACCGGAAACTTCCTTGATTATCTTTATTGCCTCTTCATAAGTACGGGCGGGTTTGTAGCTGCGCACCATGACTATGGCGGAATAGGTGTCTGCAATCGCAATGATGCGCGCGCCGAGCGGAATGTCATTCCCCTTAATTTTAAAATAACCCTTGCCGTCAACGCGCTCGTGGTGATACTTTATCCAGTCCAGAATCGGCGCAAAGGAACGCAGCGGCTTTAGAATCTTCATGGATATCTCCGGGTGACGGTGCATTATGTCCCACTCTTCGTCGGTGAGCTTCCCGGGCTTGTTAAGTATGGACTCGGGGATTCCCAGCTTGCCCACGTCGTGGAACAGCGCGGCATAGCGCAAGTCGTCCTCGGAAATTGTCTTGCGCTCGTGGGGCGGCAGATGCTTGTACAGCAATGAGCACAGCTCCTGCACGTGGATGGAATGCCCGTTCAGGTTGGGGTCACGGGCTTCTATAACGCCGATGAGCGACTGCGAGATGTCAAAGCAGTTCTTCTTTTCGGTATCAATAAGATTGTAAATCCAGCGCAAGACCACCGTAACGAATATTGCGCCTGAAAACAGTATTACGCCTATCCATATCGATGCTATGCGCATGGTAAAGATGATTATGTACACAACCGCGAACAGGTTTATGAGCGTGAAGACAACATAGTCAAGGGCGCGCTCGCGGTGTGCGCTTTCCTGCGTCAGCGTGCGGTGGTATATGGTGAGCCTGAAGCTAAGATAAATGTTGTAGAGCTGCAGCAATATGCCGCATACAATCATCGCCTGGGATATCAAAAGCATACACCACCTGCCACATTATTAAATTTTAAAGCCGTTTATCATGCCTGAAACCTTAGTTGCTGCCTCACGGTTGCGGTCACAGGCCGACACAGCGTCTTTTGCGGCGTTTTTCATGGCAACCATCTCCATTTTTACCGCGCCGCTCTTTTCTTCTGTCTCAGCCGCCATGCCCCGCAAGTCCTTGGCTCCAACAGCAAGCTTCTTGCTGGCATCCTTTATGTGAGCGGACGAACTGGTAATCTCAGCCGTCGTCTCGTCAAGCCTTTTCATGGTGTTCAAGATGTCATGCACGCCGGTGTCCTGTTCGTTCATGCCGTTCTGCACTTCTTTTATGAGCGATTCAAGCTGCGAAATCTTGTTGCCCATGGAGTCAAACGATGACGCGGACTTCTGCGAAGACACGACAATGCCGCTTATTGCCGAAGAGATGCCTTCCAAGAGCTTCTTTATGGCCTCTGACTGTGCGGAAGACGTTTCCGCCAAAGAGCGTATCTCATCGGCAACAACGCCGAATCCCTTGCCCAGGTCTCCTGCATGGGCGGCCTCAATAGCCGCGTTCATGGCCAGCAAGTTAGTCTGCTCCGCTATAGCAGCTATGGCCTCGTTAGCCTCGGTAAGGTTCTCGGACTGCTGGGCGATGCCGTTTATCTGCATGGAAACCTCGTCCTGAATCTTAAGACCGTCCGCGGAATCCTTAACCAGAGTTTCGTACTCATATATAATAGTCTCAATGTTCTTGTGCACGGAATGAATGTTAGAAGAAATCTCCTCAACCGCGCTTGAAGACTGCTGTATTGCGTTCGACTGCTCCGAAATACGGCCGTCAAGGCTGCGTATTTCCGTGTCTACGTTGTTCACTTCCTCGGTAATAGAATCAATGCTGTCCTTCTGCCGGTTAATCTGCGCCACAATGCCGTCAATATTCTTGCCGGCCGCATTAACCTCGTCGATATGG
The DNA here is from genome assembly GCA_964554745.1 of uncultured Treponema sp. GTDB lineage: Bacteria > Spirochaetota > Spirochaetia > Treponematales > Treponemataceae > Treponema_D. The sequence continues at coordinate 9,222 of CAZKPZ010000087.1, forward strand.
GACTGCATGCGCGTCAAAAGACCGTCGCCTGTTTCGGTAAGAACGCCGGTCTCGCCCTGCAGATTCTTTACAAGCGTGTTCAAGCTGCCTATAACCTTGTTGCAGTTAGCAGCAAGCGCCGTAAGCTCCGAACCGCCCGCTTCGGGAATGCGCGCCGTCAAGTCGGCCTTGCCGTTAGAAATGGCCTGCATGGCATCGGAAATAACCTTCATCTTGCCAAAGATAGAGCCTGTAAAGAGCGTGACGATTGCAATGCCCAGACACAAAAACGAGAAGGCAATCAGGGCTATGAGCATAATGTGGAACTGCATGGTCTTTACAAAATCGCGCATGTCAATGTCGCAGCCTATAAAGCCCACCACCCTGCCGGAAGAATTCTTTATGGCGCGGTAGGTGCTGACAATCCAGCCCCATTCGTCCTGGTGCTCAAGTCCTGAGCTTATAGTGCCGCCGCTCTGTACTGCAAGCCACGGAGCCTTGCCGTAGCTGGCTATGTCTTCTTCCGTGCCCAAGTCAGAGAAATTTTCGGTATCGCTGGGCAGACAGCTGCCGTCGAGTATATACATGGCTTTAGTTCCATTCGTGGGCACCATGGTGTACAAAAAGCGGCATCCCACCGTCTTCTTAACTTCCAGAAGCGCGGCACAGCCCTTTTGGTAGTAGGGGTTGTCTTTTGAGGGATTCTTGGCAAGGGCTTCAAATTCGTCGCCGTCAATCACATCTGCAGCCTTGGCCACAACGGGAACCCCCTGCCGGCTTGCCAGGGTCGAGCTGGTGCGGGTAATCGCAAAGGCAGAACAGAGCGCAATAACAGCGCATGAGGCGAACACAAACAAACTGAATATAAGAATAAAACGTGTTTTCAAAGAAGACATAAAACGACCTATTATTACAGAACTATTTTATAGTAAAATTATATCATATCTTTTAAAATAAGCTAGCTAAATTTCATACCTTGCGTTTTATTCTTCTTTAGAATACACTGAATATCACTGATTCAACAGCAAACAAACTGTCACAATAAAAGGAGACTGCAAGACAATGAAATTTCTAGTAATAAGCGACCTGCACGGTAATGTTGACATTCTTGACAAGATGGACGAACAGTTCAAGGCGGCAGACGCCGTGCTCTTTGCGGGGGACTTTGCCCGCTTTGAGCACACCGAGACAGCCCTGCCCGCCCTGGAAAAGCTCTGCTCCAAGCACGAGAACATCTATGCGGTAATCGGCAACTGCGACGAGCCGGACTTTCTTGACGAGCTTGAAAAAAAGGACATAAGCGTGGAGCGCACGCTTACCGCCCACGACGGACTCACCTTTGCAGGCTCCGGCGGCGGCAGCAAGTTCACAGGCACAACGCCTAACGAGCGCAGCGACGAGGAGTTGCTGTCTGACTTTGCAATGGTGAGCGAGCAGGGCGACGAGAAATGGAACAACCTGATTGCAATCATGCACAATCCGCCCAAAGACACCAAGTGCGACATGGTGACAAGCGGCGCGCACGTGGGCAGCCCCCTGCTGCGTAAATTCATAGAAGACCACCAGCCGCTCGCCGTGATTACCGGCCACATTCACGAAAGCGTAGGAGTCGACAAAGTGGGCGAGACTGTAGTGATTAACCCGGGCGCGCTGGCAGACGGCTACTACGCCTGGCTTACCGTGGCAAAGAGCGGCGGCAAGTGGCAGGTAAAGCAGACCGACCTTAAGAAGGTTGAATAGCCAGGCTAAGGCCGAACCGCCCTCTCCTGCAACGGGGAAATTTTCTCACTATTGACAAAAAGGCAGGGGGGGGTAGTATAAGGTGTT
>CAZKPZ010000088.1:0-10981 GCA_964554745.1 uncultured Treponema sp.
ATTATCGCCATTATACTGATATCATGGAATTCCTAAAGAAGATTCATGTACAGGAAAAAATCACGATTCTGATGATTACGCATGATATGCACTTGATGCTCGAATATACCGACAGGGCGATTGTGCTTGCGGACGGAAAAATTGTTGCGGATGGAACGCCTGCGGCAATTCTCACGGATGAATCTATTACCAAAAGGGCGTATTTAAAGAAAACTTCGCTCTATGATTTGGCGTTAAGGAGTCAGACCGGAGAGCCTTCGTTATTTGTAGAGAAATTTATTTACAGTGAAAGGAAAAGTCAAAATGGCAAAGCTGATTACCTATAAGGAAAAAGATTGTTTTATTCACCGACTCAGCGGTTTGACAAAACTGATTTTCTTTTTACTCTGGACGCTGACGGCTATGCTTACCTATGACACGCGGGTTCTAGTGCTCATGATTCTTATTTCTCTTGTTGTATTCAAGCTTTCTCGTACTGAATGGCGACAGGTGAAAAATGTCTTTGGTGCACTGTTATTTTTTCTGACAGTGAACCTGCTGGCGATATTTTTTTTCTCTCCGTATGAAGGGTGTAAGATTTATGAAAGCCGCACGGATTTGCTGAAGTTGTTTGGGGCGTATACAATTACCGCACAGCAGTTATTCTATGAGGGGAATATTCTGCTGAAGTATCTTTCTATTGTTCCTGCTGTTTTTATGTTTGTCACGGCGACAAATCCCAGTGAGTTCGCCGCTTCTTTAAACAAAATCGGCATTCCGTACACGATAAGCTATTCCGTAGCATTAGCCTTGCGCTATGTTCCTGATGTGCAGAATGATTTTACAAAGATTAAGAATGCTCAGCAGGCTCGTGGCATTGAGATGTCCCGAAAGGCTGGCTTAGTGAAGCGTATATTGGGAATGTCGGCGATATTGTTCCCTTTAATTTTTACTAGTATGGAAAGGATTGATGTTGTGACTAATGCTATGGAGTTGAGGGGGTTCGGAAAGAATAAAAAACGAACTTGGTATTCGGAGCGTTCGCTTGCTGTTGCTGATAAAATCGTAATAGCTGCGACTGTTGTATTTGTTATAGTTTGTCTTTTTATTACATATAAAGATAAATCAAGATTTTATAATCCATTTTAAGAGGAAAAAATGCTAGCTGTAATTCTATCCACAGTAATTTTTGTCGCAATGTTTTTGCTGATTGTTTCTGAAAAGTTCGAGAGACAATGGGTTTCGCTCACTTGCGCTTTGTTAATGATTCTTGTGGTCTTCAATCTCTGTATGGCTGACGCACAGGCTGTACGTGATGTTCTTGCTCTTGGTGACTTTCTTAAACCTTCTTTTTGGTATGCTGGTGCCGGTGCTGGCGAAGAATCTTCCTCTGGAATCAACTGGGCGACAATTATTTTTCTTGCCGGTATGATGATTATGGTAGAAGGTATGGGAAACTCCGGCTTTTTCCGCTGGCTATGTTTGCTAATCGCAAAACTTGTAAAGTACAAAGTGCTGCCGCTGTTTATTACGTTTATGGTAATGTCTTTTGCATTGGCAATGTTTATTGATTCAATTACGGTGATTTTGTTTCTTGCCGCTGTTACTATTGAACTTGCGACTCTTCTGAAATTCAATGCCGTTCCTCTGATTATTTCTGAGATTTTCTGTGCAAACTTAGGAGGCTCTGCAACAATGTGTGGTGATCCGCCTAATATCATTATAGGAACATCGCTCGGTTATACATTTGCGGATTTTATAAAGAACACGGGTCTTATTGCGCTTATTTGTCTTGGTTTTGTGATTGCATATTTCTTTCTGGTGTTTAAAAAAGATTTGCAGCAGGAAAAGCAGTCGTCACAGACTGTCTATCCTAGTCCTGCATCTGCAATTACAGGTAAACGTGAATTTGTAGTCAGTCTTGGTATTTTCTTGCTGGCGGTTGTACTTCTTGTAACGCATGCGCAAACGGGTCTTACCGTTGCGACTATTGGAACAGGAATAGCTATACTTACATTGATTACTTCGGGGAAGACATCGGTAAAAATCTTACGAGCGGTAGACTATAAGACGTTGCTTTTCTTTATAGGACTTTTTGTTGTCGTTGGCGGGCTTGAAAAAACAGGTGTCCTTAATGCGATTGCACTTTTTATTGCAAAGATTTCAGATGGTAATGTAAAAGTTATGATTGCCATTGTTATTTGGGTTTCTGACTTGGCATCCGCATTCGTGGACAAAATTCCGTTTGCCGCCACGATGATTCCGGTTATAAAGGCTCTGTCAATTTCTCAAGGTGTTGACTTGTCTGCACTTGCTTGGACTTTGGCGATGGGTACTGATATTGGTGGTTCTGCGACTCCAATCGGAGCTTCTGCAAATGTTGTTGGTATTTCTGTTGCTTCAAGGAGCGGCTATATCATTGGCTGGGGAAAATATTGTAAATATGCAGGACCTGCAACGGTTATCGTTGTTGCAGTCTGTATGGTTTGTATTTTTTTCCGCTATATCTAGATTTGTGGTATAATTGAATAAGGGATTTTTTATGAGTAAACAACTGATTATTTCTGTAGTTAGCAAGTATGGAAGTGCCGGTCATGTGGTTGCAGAAGAGCTTGCAAAAATATTTCAGATTGATTTCTTCAATTCAAATCTTTTAGACGAATATGCCAAAAAGTACAAGATACCTCTGGAGTCACTTCATAAGTACGATGAAAAACTGGCTCCGTCTTTTTTTAATAGAACTGTCCATGGATATTCTGCATCGCCTGCCGCAAATGTTGCACAGTTGCAATTCAAGCTTTTGCGTGAGCTTGCGGAAGAAGGGAAATCCTTTGTTATTTTAGGGCGCTGTTCAGAAGATGTATTGCGCAAGTATTCGTGTATGGTTTCAATTTTTATCACTGCCAATGATGAAGAAAAACTGATGCGCTCCGTTGATGTTAACGATTTACAGCATGAGAAAGCTCTTGCAAAAATTCATTCGGAAGATGAAAAGCGCCGGAAGTATCACGATTCGTACTGCAAGGGGAAGTGGGGCGATGCGAACAATTACGATATCGTTATTAATGCAAGTCTTCTTGGAGTAGAGAAAACTGCAGATATTTTGGAAGAATACATTCGTGCCAGAATGAAGTTTATGTAATACTCTTGTGGTTTTAGTTGTGCGGTCAAGAGTTTGATAAAAGGCAGCACTGTTATTATTCAGGTATCAGAATAGCAAAATCGAATTGAATTCACCGTGGATTTTAGGAGATGTGTGGCATGAGGTATTTTATATCAGGATATGGAGACGGTAAAAGTCCTGTTATAAGAATGTATGAGGATTTCTCTCTTGTCTGGGAATATAGCGGCGCAAATGCAAGCTGGTTGGCTCAAGCAGACGGACTTTTATTTGCTGTTGAAGAGTGTAATGGTTCTTCGGCTGTCTTGTCTTTTGTTACGGATTCCAAAGACAGAACTCAATTTATACAAAAGAGCAGGTTTCGTATCCCTGCTGGTGGACTGTGCCATTTGGAAGTGGATTCGAATCGTAATTTGCTTTTTGGAAGTTGTTGGGACGATGGCACTTTTTTTGTTCTTCCATATTGCTCTGATGGAACATTCGGTGCATTAAAATACTGCGAAAAGCAAGATGATGGGACTAGCCGCAAATCTCGCTGTCACTGTGTAAAGCTCTACGACAAGTATGCTTTTGTAATGAATATTGAGCTTGATAAAGTGTTCTGTTATTGTTTAGATAGAGAAGAAATACAAGAAGTCTCTCATCTTTCGTTTCCTCTTGGGGTAGGACCAAGGCATGCTTTGATAAACAAAGAGAAAAGTATTATGTATGTCATCACCGAATATTCAAGTGAGCTTTTTACAAAAGACATCAGTAATCCTATGAATATGAAGATTGTCGACACTCTTTCAATCTTGCCTTGGTCTTTTAGGGGGTGCAGTACCGGTTCTACTCTTGCAATTTCCGCTGACAAAAAGCATCTCTATGCGGCAAACCGTGGTGCGGACACTATTGCTCATTTCTTTTTGGACAAATATGGTTTTCCTGTTCCTGCAAATGACTTTATACGAAAAGGTTTTAACCGTTCTGTATTAGACAGCGGAATTGTGCCGGACAAGATAACGCAACCTTCCTGCGCTTACTTTCATTCTGGTGAGCAGCCAAAGAAAGCCTTTGAAATTGCTCTGTTCAGAGAGGCTGAGCAGACTGCTTGTACAGGAATTACGCCACGGCATATAGCGTTGCTTGACGGAGATAAATATCTTGCCGTGGCACTGCAAAACAGCGATAAAGTTGTGTTCTTTAAGCGTGATGCTGCAAGTGGAACGCTTTCACCGGAACCTGTACAGGAAGTTTCATTTGAGGTTCCTACTTTTGTGGTGGAAGCAAAATTCGAGAGCTTCTGTCCCTGAGTACGCAGTCTGCCAATGTAATTGCCGCCATCGCTTCTATTACAGGCACAATCCGCGGGCAGAGACAGACGTCATGGCGACCTTCGATGAGTATGTCTGTTTCGCATCCGTCTATGTCAATCGTCTTTTGTGTCTGATAGATGCTAGGAACAGGCTTTACGGCAGCCCGGAATATAATTGTATCGCCGTTTGAGATTCCGCCTAAAATACCGCCGGCATTATTCGTCAGAAATTCTGGTCCTTTGCGGATATTGTCGTTGTTTTCTTTTCCTGTTTTGTCTGCCGCATCAAAGCCGCTGCCGAATTCTATTCCCTTTATGGCACCTATGCTCATAACTGCATGGGCAATCAGGGCATCAAGCTTGTCGAATACAGGTTCCCCAAGTCCTGCCTTTGCGCCAGTTACTTGACACTCGATAATGCCGCCGCCGGAGTTTCCTTCTTTGCTGAGTATTTGTATTTTTTCATTCATCTTCTGTGCCGCGTTCATATCGCATGCTCTGAGCGGATTATTTTCTATTGCGGCGAAATCGATTGTTTCGCATTGAATGCCGACGGCCTTTTTTGTGTATGCGGTAATCTGTATGCCAAGACTTTTAAGAAGAATCTTTGCTATTGCGCCTGCTGCGACACGGGCTGCAGTTTCTCTTCCGCTGGAACGTCCGCCTCCGCGGTAGTCACGCACACCGTATTTTTCCCAATAGGTAAAATCTGCATGACCAGGGCGAAATTTATCTTTTATGTTGTTGTAGTCACCTGAATGTTGATTTGTATTCCTGATTAGGATAGCAATCGGAGTTCCTGTGGATTTGCCTTCAAAAATACCGCTTAAAATTTCCGCCTTGTCATCCTCTTTTCGGGCAGTTACTGCAGCATTTGCTTTTTTTGAACCGGGTTTTCGTCTGTCAAGCTCAGATTGCAAGAACCCTTCGTCGAGCGGTAATCCGGCGGGGCAACCGTCAATAATACAGCCGAGACCTGCGCCGTGACTTTCTCCAAATGTTGTGACCCTAAATACTTCACCAAATGTGTTTCCAGACATAAGAACAGTTTATCTCAATTTGTTTATTAATTCAACACGTGAATGCACGCCCAGTTTCTTGAATATGTTTTTGTTATGAGTTGCAACTGTTGCCGGGGAAAGATGTAACTCAGCCGCAATTTCTTTGTCGCTTTTTCCTACGGAAATTAGCAGTGCAACTTGCTTTTCTCTTTGAGAAAGCTGTGAGACTGACTGATTAAAATAATTGTTTTCCTCGCTAGATATTTCCCTTTCGGCTTTTGGAATATCCGGTTGTTGCGAGAGCGGCAAATTTCGGTTTACAACATTATCCAATTGTGCCATGACAGAGCGTTTTGCCTTTGTTGATGTCGAGATAATAGTGTGAACGGCACTTCTAAAGTCTTTTAGAGAAAAAGGCTTGGTAAGACAGCACGAAATACCCTTGGCCATTAAGGATACCACATTTCCTTCGTCAGATGCGTCCAGAATCATGATGAATGGAACATTTTGCAGACGCCTGCTTTCACTGCATTTTTTGAAAAGCTCTTCTCCGTTTAGGTATGGCAGGGAATGCTCACTTATGATTATGTTGGGAATTTGAGAATTAGGTTCATTCAGATAGTCCCAGGCTTCAAGTCCATTTGATTTTATCAAGACGGTACATGTATCTCTCAAAATCTTTTCAAAAAAGTTTATTGATTCAAAGTTGTCTTCAATCAGCAAAATAGTCTCTTGACTTGTATTTTTTGTTTTTGAATAGGAGCCTTTTTCTTCATGAGTTATCATGGGGTTGTAAAATGACGAAACGTATGAATGGGTTGTGTTTTGTGTGTACAACCATGGTTTTACGCTGAGCGTAAATTTTGTTTCTAGGTTGCTTTCAGTAAGGCAAGTTTCCATTTTTGCATTGAAGATATCTGCTGCTTTTTTTGCACTAATGTAGTCGAATGAATTTAAGAAATCTTCCATGCTCTCTTCTTTTTTTTCAAAATATGTATTCGTTAAAAACAACAAGGATTCACCGTCATAGTTGAATATGAACTCTACGGTGCTGTTTTCTTCCGCAATGTTTACAAATGCAATTCCAATGTTTGATATGATTAGCTCTAGAATATGCGGATTTATGAATATGATTTCTGCGGTTGGAATGTTGTCGCAGTTTATTTTTAACTTCAGATTTTTCTTTTCAGCATGAATATTCAGGTAATCAAAGCAGCTTTTAATAAATTTCTTGAGCATTACCGGAGCACCAGAGGGTTTTATTCCGCTGGAAATAGCATGCATTATAGTCAGAATGTCGATTGATTTTGCGGAATTGAATTCAACTATATTTTTTATTTCAAGGCTGTCAGCGGATTCGTATTTCATCGCGGGAAGATTCATTGCATTTTTTGTTATCGCGTTCATATCAATAACTTCAAAGATTCCCCGGAGCATGAATTTTTTATTGTCATTGTGAATTATGTTTTCATTCTTAAGTTTTTCGCATCTGTCAGAAAGTGAAACGATTTTTTTATTTATTCCCTTGAAAGTCTTGAACAGGAACGGAAACAGCAGAAGGGAAATAAACATGTATTCAAAAAAGTAATTGTTTTCTCCGTTTAGATTGATTATGACTGAGCGGTGTACGGCGCGTAAGAAAAAAAGAAGCTTTTCTAATCCTGCAAGTCCTGCTGCAACAATCCAATAGTATAGTTCTTTTGAAAATTTGTCTTTGAGGAATATTTTTGCGTCCAGAAGCAGTATAATCATGAGGACAGACGACAGCATGGATACAGTGAAGAAAATATAGAAAAATATTATCGGCCTTGCCTGTGCAAGACATACCGTAGTCGACATGGCGGTTAATAAACTTTCTATTAGAAGAAAAATGTCATATCCAGGAATCTTTTTGTCTTTTGATATCGTTTTTTCGTATGCTGCAAAAAAGATGATTAGAGAGAAGTGCAAGCAGCAAATCATGAGACTGCTGATTGGCACTGATGAACCGAATGTTGTGCATGCCCTGTTCCAGAGATATACAGGACCGATACCAGTCATGTTTACCTGCATTCCTGAGAATGCAAGCGTAATCAGTGACAATGTGAAATAGAGGTTGTCTTTTAGAACAATACTGTAAATAAAAAGAAATATGCAGATTGCAAGCAGAAATGAATTGATTATTGTGTGAATAATGGTTATGGATATGATTAGGCTTTCATAAAAGTGAGTTTTCCGCAAATGGAGATGTATTGTGCTGCCGTAGCTAGATTTGATTTTTACCAGAAGGTATTTTTTTGCATCTTGTCCTAAATCATTTTTTAAAAGAAGTATGTTTTGCCGCATAAGACTGGATGCCATCTCATTGCGAGGAATTCCGTAACCGGTGGTTCCGTATAATTTCCATTCACCGTCCCTAAATGTGTATATGTGGGCGCTTTCAATTGCTTCTGAGCCAAAGTCCAGATTATAGTTACAGTTGTTTTCGCCTGTGAATTCCAATAGCAGCCAGATATTGCCTTCAATAAGTCCCGGATTGAATTTGGGCTTTATAGCTTTGAAGTTTTCAAAGTCCAAGTCCTTCATCTTTATGAAGCCGCCCTCGTCGACAAAACAGTAGACGTTGAGCTTTGCCTCATAGCAATCGGCAAAAAGATAACTGAGTGATGCTAAAAGCAGTAAAAAAAATATGGCGGCAGATTTTGTTCTGTTTGTGTGCACGAAGAAACATTATATAGAGTTTTTAGAGAAATAGAAAGTGGTTTTTAATATATTCATGGTAATATAATACCATATTTTGGGTACGGCTTGGTGGGTATCAAAGATTGTCTTTTTGGTATTGTGTTTGCAATCTGAAGTTGATTTATTAAAGAAAAGTGCTTCGGAACGGGGATTTGAGATAACTTATAGATAGTTAAAAATATTGCTGGAAAGAAAAAAAGTCCGTATATGGCGGCGGTCATTGGGTGGGATGACGCCGCTTTTTTATTGTAAAAACTGCCGTAAATCCTTGCATTTAGATTGACTAAATCTTTGTTTTACAATAGTATATTTGCTCGTACTATATTCAAAATCCTGTATGGAGTTTTGTATAGACAGTATCCTTAATGGAGGAAAAATCAAGTGGTTAAAATCAGACTTAAGAAGTTTGGAACAAAAGCCCGCCCTGACTACCGTATCGTTGTCATGGATTCTCGTAAGCCGCGCGACGGTCGTTCTATTGAAGAGATTGGACAGTATCATCCAATCGCCTCAGACGAGTTGCAGATGAGCTTCGATGAGGAGCGCGCAAAGTACTGGCTCAGCGTAGGAGCACAGCCGACCCCGATAGTAAAGAAGATTTTCAATGCTAAGGGCTTGTCAGTAAAGGGACAGAAGATTTCCAAGTAAGTTACAGGGAGCTATAGGGAATGGAAAAAGACCTGATTGAATATATTGCAAAATCATTGGTCGATGATCCCACCTCAGTCTCTGTAACGGAAACCGAAGGCGAACGTGGCCCTGTTCTGCAGTTAAGCGTGGCCCAAGGTGATATTGGCAAGGTTATCGGCAAGTACGGTCGTATTGCAAAAGCTCTGCGCACTGTTTTAAGCGCGTATTCCAGTAAAGATGGTAAGCGCTACAGCCTTGAAATTCTGGACTAATGACAGAGCTGTTCGTGGTAGGTTTTGTCCGCGGTACCCACGGTATAACGGGCGAGTTTAAAGTAGAGAGTGCTTCTGGCGAGTACGAGCATTTTGCACGTATGGAAGAAGTCACTTTGACAGATGGGAAGGAGAATAAGCTTTTTAAGATAGAAAGCTGCTACGAAGGCTCCGGAACTCTGTACATGAAATTAGCGGGAATAAGCAGTCCTGAAGAAGCTGCAAAATATAGGGGCTGGCAAATCGTAGTTCCACGCAGTTACGCACATCCTTTGCAGGAGGGTGAGTGGTACATAGAAGACCTCAAGGGGCTTTCTGTGGTGTACGGTGATACGTACAAAGACGGAACGGACAATAATGTTGTCGGGAAAGTCACAGACGTAAAGGAAGGCGGATCTGGTTATCTCGTTGAGATTTCGCTGTCCGAGGGTTGTAAGTTGTTGGCAGACGACGTCAAATACACAAAGAACGGAAAACTCCGTACTGTTTATGTGCCTTTCAGAAATGAATTTATAGGCAATGTTGATATCGAAGCCGGAACGATGCAGCTGATGCACCTCTGGATTCTGGAGTAATTCCATGAAATTTACTGTGCTGACCTTATTTCCTGAGATTCCGCGCGCTTTTTTTGAAAGTTCGATCATGGCGAAGGCGGTTAAACGGGGAATTATTGCCTACGATTTAGTGAATATCAGGGACTTTGCCCTCGATAGACACAAGACTTGTGACGACGCTCCGTATGGCGGAGGAGCCGGTCAGCTTTTGTTGCCGGAACCTCTTGGACGGGCTTTAGACAGTGTAGAAGCTTACAGACGGACAAAGCATGTTGTATATGTTACTCCGGGAGGCAAGCCTTTCACGCAGGAAAAAGCCCGGGAATTCAGTCGGATGGATGAACTTGTCTTAGTCTGCGGAAGATACGAAGGTATTGACCAGCGGATTATTGATTACTATGTGGACGAAGAAATCTCCATAGGGGATTACGTTATGTCCAGCGGGGAATTGGCGGCGACCGTGATAGTCGATGCAGTGTATCGGCTTGTGGAAGATGTCATTACCGAGGAATCATTAGACGAGGAAAGTTTTACCGGCGGGCTTTTGGAATATCCTCAGTATACGAGGCCAAGCGTATACAAAGGCATGGAAGTACCCGAAGTTTTAGCGGGCGGCAACCACGAAGAAATCCGAAAGTGGCGGCTTCGTAAGAGCCTTCAGAAGACCTTGATGAATCGGCCTGACTTGATTTACAAGGCTCGTATGACAGGTACCCTTACTGCAGAAGCTGAAAAGATGATCGACGAGATTGCGGGATATGTAAATTACAAGAACAACCGCAAGCAGGGCAGACAGCTGAGGGCAGTGCAGGAGAGGCTCAAAAGAGCTTCATCTAATACACAGCCTGATACGGAAAGCCTATTAAAGGAGAAATAAAATGGATTTGATTCAGACCATTGGTGAAAAACAGAAGAAGCCTGATGCCGAGAACTTCAGAGTCGGAGATACTGTAAAAGTCCACTTCGAGATTATTGAAGGCAAGACAAAGCGTATCCAGATTTATGAGGGATTGGTAATCTGCATAAAGAACGCTGGAATCGGCCGCACATTCACAGTACGCAAGACCAGCTACGGTGTTGGTGTTGAGCGTGTGTTCCCGGTACACAGCCCGCGCGTAGTCCGCGTTGAAGTTGTACGCCCTGGAAAAGTACGCCGCGCTAAGCTTTACTACATCCGCGAGAAGGTTGGTAAGGCTGCCAAGATTAAGGAGCGCTTGGGAGCAAAGGCTGCTGCCCAGGTTAAGGCTGCTAACGAAGCTGCACTTCAGGCTGCCGCTCAGAAGGAAGAGGCTCTTAAGGCTGAAATCAAGCAGGAGACTGCTGCTGAAGCCGCTGCAAACAAGAGCGCAAAGAAGGCAAAGAAATAATTTCTAGCTGATACTAAGCAAAAAGCCCCGGAGGAACTCCTT
>CAZKPZ010000089.1:0-4443 GCA_964554745.1 uncultured Treponema sp.
AAAAGGCTGCCCTTTTTGAAGTCTTTGATTACTTCTAGGACAGCCCCTTTTTTTTATCCTGCGCACAATCAGTCAAAACTGCTTAAAACCCATTTACACAATATGTGGAAATTCTCACTGGGAATTTTAAAAAAGCCAGTGGGAATTTTTAAAAACTCACTGGCTTTTCCCATAAAAGCCACTGGGAATTTTAGTTCCTTGACTCATTAAGGAATAAAATTGTATAACTAATCGAATATGGAAAATACTTCAGAGAAAATCCGCCTGCAGCTGTATATGGCTCGCTCAGGAGTCGCATCCCGCAGGGCAAGCGAAGGAATCATTTTGGACGGCCGCGTTACGGTGAACGGCGCTGTCGTTACTGAACTGGGAACTAAAGTGGGGCAGGGCGATGTTGTTTGCGTTGATGGTAAAGAGATACATCCCGAAGAAGAAAAGAGGTACGTCCTGCTTAACAAACCTGCCGGCTACGTCTGTTCCCTCTCTGACGAGCGCGGCCGGCAGACCGCCGCGGATTTGCTAAAAGATACCTATAGTGAACGCCTTTATAACGTCGGCCGCCTGGATATGTTCTCGTGCGGACTGATAATTTTTACGAATGACGGCGACTTTGCCGCAAAGCTCTCTCATCCGTCTGCTGAAATGGAAAAAGAATATATCGTAGACTCAAGTCTGCCCTTGCCGCGCCATCTGGCGGATGACTTTATGGACGGACTCCGTGTCGAGGATGTCTTTTATAAGGCAAAAGAAGCTGAGGAGCTTAATTCCCACCGGATGCGGATTGTCCTTCTTGAAGGCAAGAACCGCGAGATCCGCAGGGTCTTTGAGCATTTCCAGATAGGAATCAAGAGCCTTATGCGGGTCAGAATCGGCAATGTTGGAATCAGCGGTTTGCAGCCTGGCCAGTTCCGTGACTTGACGCGCAAGGAAGTTGACGGGCTTTTGAGACTTTGCAGAAGTAATCAGTATTGAACATTTCCCTTTCTTTTTCTATACTGTGCCCTATATGGTAGTTGCAATTGACGGACCGGCAGGAACCGGCAAAAGTACGGTGGCTCATGCGGTCGCCGAGGATTTGGGACTTGTATATCTGAACAGCGGAAGTTTCTACAGGGCTTTGACACTTGCTCTTTTAAATGCAGGCATTGGCATTGACAACGAGAAAGCCGTAATGGATTTTGCCCAGAAGCAGAAGCTTGACTATGTGGATGCCCGTTTGATACTGAACGGCAGGGATGTTGAGGGCGAGCTGCATCAGGACAAGGTTGACGCCTCTGTTTCAAAAGTGTCGGCGATTGTGCCGCTCCGTCACATGGTGAATGCCCGTATGCGGCAGATAGTAAAAAAGCTGGACATAATCTGCGAGGGCCGTGACATGACGACCGTCGTCTTTCCTCAGGCGGAGCACAAATTTTATCTGGATGCCAGTGTGGACGTTCAGGCAAAGCGGCGCTTCGACCAGGGGGTGAGCAGCCTTACGCTTGAAGAAATAAAGGCTGCCATCATAAAGCGTGATGAGGCTGATAAAAACAAGGCTGAGGGTTCTTTAAAAAAAGCGGCGGATGCGCGATATATCGACACATCTGACTTGACCATTAAGCAGGTTTGTGAAATAATAGAGGGCGAAATTAAATCAAAAGGATCTACAATGGCACAGAAGGAAGTGGAACAGAAAGTCGAGCAGGGCTCCAGCGACATTCGCACACAATTAGAAGATTCATTAAACAAAATGGGGCAGGTGGAAGACAACGCTCTTGTTGAGGGCAAGGTCGTCCAGGTAACTGATGATACAGTGTTCATCGATGTAAACTGCAAGTCAGAGGGTAGAATTCCTCTCTCTGAGTTCGGCGATGACAGACCGAAAGTCGGCGATACAATCACTGTATATCTTATCAACCAGTTTGGTAAGTATGGGCCGGAAGTCTCCAAGCTCAAGGCTGACGAAAAGCGCCTTTGGGAAGACTTCAAGGTTGCCTTTAATGACAAGAAGGCCGTTGAGGGCAAGATTGTCAGCGAGACAAAGGGCGGATTCATGGTTGACTTGGGCGGCGGAATCAACGCTTTCCTTCCAATCAGCCAGGCTGACAGCCAGAAAGTAGAAAAACCCGAGAAACTTATTGGAACTAAGGCTCTTTTCTATATCGAGCGCCTTTATAGCGAGGGCAAGCGCAATGTTGTAGTCAACCGCCGCAAGTACCTCGAAGAAAGAACTGAAGAGAACCGCGAGAAATTCTTCAGCGAAGTTAAGATTGGCGACACCGTTAAGGGCTGTGTAAAGACATTCACGAGCTTCGGTGCATTTATTGACCTCGGTGGATTCGACGGACTCCTGCATATCAATGATATGAGCTGGGGACACGTTACCCGTCCGAAGGATTTCGTCAAGAAGGGACAGGAGATTGAACTCAAGGTTATCCGTCTTGACGCAGAGAAGAAGAGAATCAATCTTTCTCTCAAGCACTTCACCGAAGATCCGTGGTTGCACTTTGAAGACAAGTATCACGTAAACGATGTTGTAAAGGGCAAGGTGACAAAGCTCACTGAGTTTGGCGCATTCATCGAGCTTGAGGAAGGAATTGAGGGCTTGGCTCACATTTCTGAGTTCAGCTGGACAAAAAAGATAAACAAGCCGTCTGATATGCTCAAAGAGGGTGACGAAGTTGAGTGCATGATTCTCGGCTACGACATTCAGGCAGGACGCGTTTCTCTCGGACTCAAGCAGGTTACTGCAAATCCGTGGGATACCATCGGCGACAAGTTCCCGGTCGGAACAAAGGTTCACGGCAAGGTAGTTAAGATTACCAATTCCGGTGCATTCGTTCAGATTGACGAGGGAATCGATGCATTCCTTTCAGGCGAGGATCTTTCCTGGACAAAGAAGGTAAAGCACCCTGGCAGCGAGATTAAGGTTGAGCAGGAGCTTGATGCTGTTGTTACCGAGTGTGACCAGCAGAATCACCGCATCCGCATTGGTGTAAAGCAGCTCTCCGATAACCCGTGGGTTGCCTTTGCCGCAGAGCACAAGAGCGGAACAACCCTTGAGGGCGAGGTTACTTCAATTACTGACTTCGGTATCTTTGTAAAGGCTGAGGGCGGAATCGAAGGTCTCGTAAACAAGGCTAACATCAGTGATGACCGCGAGACTCCTTATGAAGAGGCTGTCAAGAAGTTCAACGTCGGCGACAAGGTAAATGTATACGTTGTTTCTGTAGACGTGGACAAAGAAAAAGTCGCATTCTCTATCAAGGAATACAAGCGTGCCCAGGAACGTGCTCAGATTTCACAGTACATCTCATCTAACAGTGATGATGACGGTGGATACACGATTGCTGACAGCATGAAGGATCACGGAAACAAGTAATTGTAAGGTGTTATTGTAAATACTTTAGGAGCGCGCTGCCGGTTTTGGCGGCGCGCTTTTTTTGTCTGTTCCATTTCTTATAAACTCAAAAAAATACGTAGAAATTTACTAGGCTTTGTGTTATAATATCTCAAGTTAATTTAATTGTTTCTCATAATTCTCTAGGAGGTCATATGAGAAAAGTTGTTTTTGCAAAAATGTTTGCCGCGTCTGTAATAGCGGCATCTGTATTGTTTGCATCATGTGGAGGTTCCTCTAAATATAAGGATGGAACGTATAAAGGAACTGCAAAGGGACGTAACGGAGAAGTTGAAGTTACGGTCGAAGTCGGCGGCGGTAAGATTACAGCTGTTTCTGTTACAAAACACGAGGAGACACCTGGAATTTCTGACGCTGCGATAGCTGAAATCCCTGCGGAAATTGTAAAAAAGCAGTCCGTAAAAGTTGATGTAGTTTCAGGAGCTACTATTACTTCAAAGGCAATCATCGATGCTGCTAAGTCTGCATTGGAAGGCGCCGGCGGTTCAGCAAAAACCTCTTCTGCCGCTTCTGCCCCGCGCAAGAATGTAGCCCTTAAGTATAAGGCCGGTACCTATACAGGAACGGCAGCCGGCATGAACGGCCCTGTAAAGCTCGACGTTACATTCAGCGACACGGCTATTACCGACATAAAGGTTGCCGCTTCAAGAGAAACACCTCATGTAGGTGATCCTGCATATCCTATTATGTTTGAGGATGCAAAGGCCGCCAACGGTTCAGGCGTTGACGTAGTTTCAGGAGCTACATTCACCTCTCTTGCTGTCCGCAATGCTCTTAACGATGCTGCAAAGCAGGCCGGCGTCTCAAGCCTTGATGACTTCAAGAAGAACACCGTCAAGCACGAGGCCAAGGCTCCTGTAGAAGAGTCCTATGACGTGGTCGTTGTGGGTGCCGGTGGTGCCGGAATTGCCGCGGCCGCACAGGCCGCCCAGAACGGCGAGACAGTCCTTGTTATTGAAAAGAATGCGGAAATCGGCGGAAACACAATCGTTTCTGGCGGCCAGTTCCAGTCTGTAATGCCGTATCTTTGTTGGGATTCTGCG
>CAZKPZ010000089.1:4453-10736 GCA_964554745.1 uncultured Treponema sp.
TGCGCACCCGGATGCCAAAAAAGGTGTATATCCGTTTGACGGCAAAACATACAATAAGGTAAAATCTGCAAACGGAAACATTACAATCCTTAAGGAAATCCTTAATTGGAGCGAAAAGCCGTTTGACGGTTCAAATGCAAAGGACTGGTTTGTTGCCGGTGATATCGTAGAGCTTTCAAAGCACGGTGTGCATCAGGAATACCTTGCCACTTTGAGAGACCTTAAGAAAGAAATCAAGGCATATCTTGCATGGGCACAGCCTAAACTTGACAGAGGCATTAATGAGTCTCAGCTGACCTTGTTCTCTACACTCAACCTTCACATCTTCCAGACCTACTACGGCGGACTCCGCCCGAATCAGGACTACACCAAGTGGATTTACGGCGACTACGAGTTGGTCAGCCAGTTCATCGTGGACGGTCAGGATCTCAAGCCGTGGCTTGAGGCTCAGGGAGCAACATTCGTCGAAGACCAGCAGCCGACACTGATTGGTGCACTCTGGCACCGCGAAAACCAGTTCATCGGAGCAAACTTTGACGCAGACGGTGACGGAAAGAACGAGGTCGCCCAGTGGGGTTCATACTTCGTTCCTCCGCGCAGAACACTGCTTGAGACAAGTCCTACGGCAAAGAGCAACAAGATTATGTTGCGCACCGATGCCAAGGCTCTTATTGTGGAAAACGGTAGAGTTACCGGCGTAAAGGCCGTAATGTATGACGGTACGCAGGTGACAGCCCATGCAAAGAAGGGTGTCGTCCTTGCAACCGGTGGTTATGCCGCAAATATCGCAAAGGTTCTTGAGACAAACGACTACTGGAGCAAGAGCGCCATTACTACAAGAACTCAGACAACAAACCGCTCTTCTCTGCAGGGCGACGGTTTGACCATGGGCGAGAAGGCAGGGGCTGCCACAACAGGTACAGCCTTTACCCAGCTTATGCCTATCTCTTGGATTGACAACGGTCAGCTTGCCTTCGGCGGCGGAAACTATGCCATCTACATCAATCCTACAACAGGCAAGCGCTTTGTGAACGAGACAAGCGAGCGTGACGTATTGTCTTTGGCAGAGCTTGCAAACGGCATTGAGCACAACGGAACAATGGGCGTATTCCTTGAAATCGCCAACAGCAACCAGGCAATCCCAGGTCCTTACCCTTACGGAACGCCTAAGACCCCGGAGTCTTGGGAGCAGGATGTCTCTTGGAGACAGTATACCCGCACTGTTGACCAGCTTGGCGATTTGTTCAAGGAACTTGGACTTACGCTTGACGCTGCTGTTGTAAGAAAGGAAATCGAGGAATATGACCATGCGCTTATGACTGGCAAAGAAAACAGTCTTGCCGTGCCTAAGACCGGTTGGACAGCCCTCATCGGTAATGCAGACAAGCGCGCTGACGGTTCATTCGACGTGAACTCTTACACACTTGACGGCGTAAAGCTCAAGATAAGAGTCATGGCACCTTCGACCCACCACACAATGGGAGGACTTGCCGTTGACATCAACCGCCACGTATTGGATAACAGCGGAAACATCATCAAGGGCTTGTATGCTGCTGGTGAAGTTACTGGAGGTATCCACGGCGGAAACCGTTTGGGCGGAAACGCTATCGTAGAAATCTTTGTGTCCGGACGCACGGCTGCAAATGCCATAAAAGCCGACAACTAAGATTTAATTAAAGCTTGATAATCCCGTTCGGCCTCTTTATGGGGTGCGGACGGGATTTTTTTACGCGTCTAAATGGATGGATTTGTAAGTTCCAATATCAGAATTTTAAAACTCATAAAGGCCTTGGACTCTGTGGCCGTTTCTCCGGCATCTGTGCTTATAAAGGGCGAGCGGGGAAGCGGCAAGAAGCATATAGCCCGCATTATTTACGAAAAACGTACTGCCAGCTTGGAAAAAAACGCCTCTCTGCTTCTGATAAAGTGTGCGGACTGTTCTGCCGCTATGCTGCAGGACATGCTGTGTAAAAAATCCGGCGGCATGACAGTTATCCTTGACGGTATCCATATGTTGGACGTTGAGAGCCAAGGTATTTTGTATGACAGCATATGCGAGGAGCCGCGCGGCAAGAATACAAAATGGCTTGCGTTGACCAGTGAAGACATGGATGAGTTGGTGTTGGCCGGAGACTTTGACCGCAAATTGCAGTTGTTGCTGGGCGGCATTTTTGTGACTTGTCCGCCCTTGCGCGAGATTGCCTCTGATATTATACCTCTTGCCCAGTATTTTCTTGATTTTTTTTGCCGGGATATGTCCAGAAAAGTCAACGGATTTTCTCCTGCGGCTCTTGACTTGATGCAAAGCTACTGGTGGCCGGGAAATATCCGCGAGCTGAAAATCGCGGTGGAGAGGGCTGTCTTGTGCTGCCGCGGCAGCCGTATAGAAGCTTCTGACGTTCTGCCATTTGTGTCTGGTGCGTACACGCCTGAAATCGAAGGCCTTGAGCTAAAAGAAGCCGTGAATGACTTTAAGAAGGGCTACATAGAAAAAGTGCTTGTTGACACGCGCGGAAACAAGGCTGATGCGGCACGCCGGCTTGGAATACAGAGGACGTACCTTTTTAAGCTCATAAATGACTTGAAAATAGAGCTTTAGACCGTTCTACCTTTTGACAAAGATCAGGATTTTTTATATACTATTCCAACTTTTCTAATCAATGGAAAATAGAGTTTTTTTTGGAGAATTATAAAAATGGCAGAAAATGTTCTTTCTTTGAACAAGACAGAAGAAAAAGTCAGGGCACAGGAAAAAGTCGAAAGCTTTATGATGAGGAACAGAAAGCTCCTTTTGGCAGTCATTGCCGTGGTTGTTGTTGCCGCTGTCGCAGTATGTGCGGTTTTTGGCATTGTAGACACTCTCCGCCAGAAAGATTTGGCAGCTCTGGATGCCATTGAATATACGTATACAAAGAATGCCGCGTCAATCGAGGCTTCTGACTTGTCATCACGTCAGGATGCCGCTGTTGAGGCTCTTAAGCCTTATTTGGCAAAATCCGGTATCGTTGGTGTTCGTGCAAACATGCTTGCCGGTGATATCTTCTTTTCAAAGAAGGACTACTTGAACAGCCGCGACTATTGGCTCAAGGCTGCCCGTTCTGGCGAGAAATTCTATACAGCGGCAATCTGCTATTATAACGGCGGTGTCTGTGCTGAAGAGCTGGGAGACAACGAGAATGCGGCAACTTACTATGAGACCGCTTCTGCAAAAGAGAATTTCTATCTTGCTCCGCATGCACTGTTCAGCTTGGGTCGCGTTGCAGAGGCAATGTCTGACTTTGCTCGCGCAAAGGACAGCTATCAGAAGATTATCGACACGTATTCTGGCGATGATTTTGCAAAACTTGCACACAGCCGCATTATTTCACTGACAGCTGAAGGTAAACTCAACTAGATAAAAACATAAGGGGCAGTCTGCAGATGATAAAAGTAAAAAACATCTTTTTTCTCTCAGTCTGTCCAATAGTCTTTTCCTTCCTTTCCTGCGGCTTGGATTCTGTTAATTATGTTGACGAGCCTGTTTCCGATGGTCATACAGTAAGCTATCTTACCGCAGACGAAACTCAAAAATACTTCAGTTTTAGAACCGCAAGCGATAACAGCAGCGGCACGTTCAGTGTTTTGGGTACAGCTATCTGTTATAAAATCTATGACAATGCTTCGACCATGTTAAGCGTGGAGCAGTCTATTGATTCAACTTCACCGACTTCAAAGTGGACTTCCTTGACTAGCAGCTATGGCTATAAGCATCTGTGTGCGGCAGGGCAGAGCGCCGATGATTCGTCTCCTCTTATTAAGGATTTTAATGTAAGTGTCTATATCCGCCTGACGGATTATAACACAGGGAACAGCGGTGATTATGCAGCTGTTATATCCAGCGGCGGGTCAACAAGAAGTCCCAGACGCAATATCAATCAAAATTGTGGCTTTGATTTCGGCAGAGATGCCAATAATCCTCGGCCTCAAAGCGGAGATTCAGACTGTAGAGTATCTTCTTCATCTGCTTCAACGTATTATATAGACGCATACGCAGTTACAATCGGCGAGGACTCGTCTGATTCAAATAGATCATACAGTGATGTGTTCCGATTAGGCTCGATTTCTGTGAACACCAATACTGCCTGGTAACAATTATACTTAAGCTTCTACATCTTGAATAAATACACGCTATAATGCTATAATTTGTGTAAAATTATTCATTTTCGAGGTGGCTGTATGGCTCTTACGTTGGCAGAGAAGATTCTTCAAAAGCATATAATTAAAGATTCACTTTCATTTACACCGGGAGAGCCTATTGAGCGCGGTGTAGACATCGCAATAAAAATTGACCAGACATTAACGCAGGATGCCACAGGTACAATGGCCTACCTGCAGTTTGAGACAATTGGTGTTCCCCGTGTCAAGACCGAGGTGAGCGTCAGCTATGTAGACCACAATACCTTGCAGACTGACTTTAAGAATCAGGATGACCACCGCTATCTGCAGTCAGTAGCCGCAAAATACGGTTTGTATTTTTCTCGTCCGGGCAACGGAATCTGCCATCAGGTGCATATCGAGCACTTTGGCAAGCCGGGCAAGACTCTGCTTGGTTCAGACAGCCACACACCGACAGGCGGCGGAATCGGCATGATAGCAATCGGCGCCGGTGGCATTGACGTGGCAGTGGCGATGGGCGGCGGAGCCTTTCACCTTGCCATGCCTAAGATTTACGGCGTAAAGCTTAGCGGTTCTTTGCGTAAGGGAGTGAGCGCCAAGGACATAATCCTTGAAGTGCTTCGCAAAGAAAGCGTAAAAGGCGGCGTCGGCGCAATATATGAGTATTTTGGCAACGGCGTAAAGAGCCTTACAGTTCCTCAGCGTGCCACTATCACCAACATGGGAGCTGAATTGGGCGCAACATGCTCAGTATTCCCTAGTGATGAGGCTACTAAAAGATTCCTTTCCAGCATGGGACGCGTTGAGGACTGGACGGAGCAGAAAGCCGATGATGGAGCTGTATACGACAAGGTTATTGAAATAGACCTTTCCAAGCTTTCGCCCATGGCAGCCTGCCCGAATTCTCCAGATGCCGTAAAAGAAATTGTCGCTTTGAAGGGTACTGCCGTTACTCAGGTTGCGATTGGCAGCTGCACGAACTCTTCTCTTGACGATTTGCAGGCCGTAGCCGCGATTGTAAAGGGTAAGCACATCGCTCCAGGAGTGGAAGCTGGTATTGCCCCCGGCAGCCGCACAACACTCATGATGGCGGACAAGGCGGGCATCTTGGGCGATTTGATTCGTGCAGGATTCAGAATTCTAGAAAGTGCTTGCGGTCCTTGTATCGGCATGGGCTTTGCCCCGAACTCCCAGGGCGTTTCTCTTCGCACGTTCAACCGAAACTTCAAGGGTCGCAGTGGTACAGCAGATGCCGGCATTTACCTTGTAAGCCCTGAAACAGCCGCTGCTAGCGCGATAACGGGCTTTATCACAGACCCGACCACGCTGGACTATACAGACCCGACGTTTACCGCAGACGGACGTGTTTCTATGCTTGAAGGCAAAGACAGCCGTCTTTCTGCCGCGGAAATCAAGGGAGATGCTCTGGATGAGGGCATGATTATTGCTCCTCTCAACGAAGAGCAGGCCAAGAGTGTTGAGATTCTGCGTGGACCGAACATCAAGCCGTGTCCGCCGTGCAAGCCCTGCGCTGAAAGCCTGAAACTGCCTGTTCTGCTCAAGGCAGGTGACAATGTTTCAACTGACGACATTATGCCGGCAGGAACAAAGGTCTTGCCATTCCGCAGCAATATCCCTGAAATCAGCAAGTTCACGTATGAGCGGCTGGACAAGGACTTCTATAAGAAGGCTGAGTCAACGGGATTTTCCGGATGCTTCGTAGTCGGCGGAGAAAACTTTGGTCAGGGTTCCAGCCGAGAGCATGCCGCGTTAGGACCGATGTATTTGGGTGTACGGGCTGTAATTACCAAGAGTTTCGCGCGAATCCACAAGGCAAACCTTATAAATTACGGTATTCTGCCTATCACGTTCAAGAATCCTGCTGATTACGATGCTATTGCTGACGGCGATACGCTTGAGTTGACCGGAATCTTTGAAAGTCTCAAGGAAGGCAAGGACTTTACGATTACACTTCACGGCAAATCGGGAGACAAGGTGATAACCGGCGTGAATGATTTGGCCGAGCGCTCAAGAAACATTCTCCTCGCTGGCGGACTTGCCCTTTATACAAAGGCAGGAGGTCAATAAAAACTTGCATTTTACGGCTCCTTGTTATACAATTAATGAC
>CAZKPZ010000090.1:0-10650 GCA_964554745.1 uncultured Treponema sp.
CAGTATACTTCCATGGTGCGTACCCCCTAGGGGTAATGCTGTGTGACCTCCAGCATTCATGGTGTCAAAACGCTGGCGTTTCGGGTATCAAACCTCTGGCGGTTTGGGTGTGCTACCCCCAGGGGTAACGACGCGTTACAGTATACTATCACGCTGCATAACCGCCGAGGACTAAACGCTCTGATTGTAATTTTTGTTAAAGTTCGATAGAATAGCAATTCTATGGAAACACTTATTCAGCCAAAAGTATTAAAAGGCTTCAGGGATTTTTTGCCTGCTGATGAGATTCTGCGCTCATCATTGATTGAAAAGCTTACAAAGGTCTACCGTTCTTACGGCTTTGTTCCGATTGATACTCCTGTTCTGGAATACACAGAGATTTTGTTGCGCAAAAGTAACGGAGAAACAGAAAAACAGGTATTCCGCTTTGAAGACAACGGCCACCGCGACGTGGCCATGCGTTTTGACCTCACCGTTCCGTTCGCACGCTTTACGGCGGAACATCAGGCGGAACTGTACTTTCCGTTCAAGCGTTACCACATAGCAAAAGTATGGCGCGGAGAAAAGCCGCAGGCCGGACGCTACAGAGAATTCGTGCAGTGCGACTTTGACACAGTAGGCAGCGACTCATCTTCCGCAGACTTTGAAATCCTAGCGCTCATGAAGACTGCGCTCAAGGAAATCGGCGTAGAGAAAGTGACCATACACGTGAACCACCGTGGCATATTCAACCGCTTTCTTGCAAGAATCGGCTGTCTGGACAAGTCAGAAGACGTGCTCCGCATAGTAGACAAGCTTGCCAAGGTAGGCGCTGACGAAGTGCAGAAAGAGCTTACCGAAGTCACCGGCAGTACAGAAAGCGCCGCAAAAATATTGGAGTACATACAGCCTTGCGCAAGCTGGGACGAAACCCTTTCGCACATTGAAACCCTTGCCGGCGGAGAAGCGGAGGATTCCAAGCGCATGAAGGCGATTCGCGCCATGATGACCGCAACAGGAATCGAAAGCTCCTACGTGCTTGACCCAAGCATCACCCGCGGCCTTGACTATTATACAGGCATAGTATACGAGACCTTCCTGGACGAGCTGCCGTCCATCGGCTCCGTCTGTTCCGGCGGCCGCTATGACAACCTTGCAGGACTCTACATGAAAGAAAAGGTTCCCGGCGTGGGCGCGAGCATTGGTCTCGACCGTCTGATTGCAGGTCTCACACAGCTGGGAATCACGGAATCCCGCGGCAGTTACCTTGATGCTGAAATCTATAATCAGGACGAGACACTGATTGTTGACTACCAAAAAACAGCTTCCGCACTGCGCTCAAAAGGTGTTGCGGTGGAAGTATACCCGGATGCTGCAAAAATGAACAGGCAGTATGCAGTTACAGACAAGAAAGGCATTCCGTGGGGTATCTTTATCTCTAAAGAAGATATCCAGAATGGAACTGTAACGCTCAAAAACTTAAAGACCAGGGAACAGACTGCAGGTATTTCGATAGATGATGCAGCCGCAAAGATACTGAACAAATAAATACGTTGCTGGCAACACGCCGTAATAAAACGAAGGGCTTTCCCTGCAGCAGCAGGAAAAGCCCTTTCTTTTTATTTTGCAAAGTCAGAAAGCTTCTTCTCAAAGCGGGCGGCAACATAACTTGCCACCTTGAACAGATACGGACTTTCTGAGCAAGACATGATATATGAGTCAGACTCGCCCTCTTTTCCGCTGTACAAGGCCATGGAATAAGTCTTTGCACCGGCTACAAAAGAAAGCTCGGCTGCCTTTGCATATCCGTCAGGAACGGAACTGCCATCTGGCAGCCAGGACTGTGCGGTAAGCGTAGACAGCGATGAAACCCAGGAAGAAAGCTTTTCATTGTCAAGCTCCTTTCCGCTTTCCAATGTGCCTTCTGCCAATACCCAGGCAGAAACCTGTGATTTATCATTTGACGAAGCGCTTTTTTCAATCGTAAATGTGTCAGCAGACACCTTGCTAATCTCGCCGGCAGACTCATCAAGGGAATATACAACCTTACTGCGCACGTCATCAACAGTCTTATTGAAATCGCGGTTGAAAGTCTCGCCTACGATATAGACGGCAGGATCAGAATCCAGCTGCACATAGTTCTGAGAATTAGTAGCCGTGGCTTTACCGACATACAGAGTTCTGACTGCCTTACCGCCGGACAAAGCCGTAACGACTATTCTGGACGCTTCATCAAGTCCATAGCGCTCACCGTCGGTTCCAACGGAGTGGGCGGCAGTCGCAAGGAACTTTAGATTCTTTACATCCGAAACCATTGTTTCCACCAATGACTCAGCAGCGTCATACTTTGTTGCGCTGTCTCCGCCTGCAACCAGCCAGTTCTCGCCGTTCTTTTCGACTCTAACGGTATTCCCCGCCGTCTCAACAGTGAGAGTGTCAATATCACTGCCTAAAGTCATAGATTTTATACCGCTCTTTCCTGCAAGCAAAAGCTGTACAATATAAATAACAAGCAAAACTGCAATGCATGAAAGCAACACTATTTTACGCAAATATTCTTTTTTCATTTTTCAATCTCCCGGGAGTCATCTGCATCATAGCGCATTCGGATTTCTTTTCTGTGGGCATTTCTAGAGACAAGAACAAACAAGCCGATTAATGCGACTATAAGCGCAAGGCCTATAATGTTAAAATACTTTGCAAAAGTCACCAGCGGGCCGGAGATAACATGAAGTGTATTCAAGTTGCGTCCCTTTGTGCGCATGGAACAAAGAGCCTCGTTGCCATTCATATAGTCCACCGCATTTTCCAAAAGCTTTGCGACCGGCTGCTCGCTCTCGGCCTGTATAATCTGTGAGCCGGTAATATATGAAGTGGACGCGACAAACATCTGTCCGTTCTGTACGCTTCTCTTAAGATGGCTTTCACTGTCTAGTGTCTTTAAAGAGGCAGGACTCTTATTATCCGTACCAGTTGCAGAAGTTGCATCCTCAGGCTTTTTATCAAAGGCACTGTCGAATTTGCCTTCTGCAAGAACAATCAAGTCATAGGACTTTTCTGTTGATTTATCTGCAGGAGGCACAATGGTGAACGGACTGAGCATTATATTATCTTTCAGCGTCCAGGATTTAGCTGATAATCTGGCAAGAGACGTAACTGTAACGTCCTCTTTCTTTGCAGCCTCGCTTGCGTCCAACTCACCGGGCAAAAGGAATGTCACGAAGCCCAAGTTCGCGGTAATCACATTCTTGTGATCCAGCTGCTCATCGCTCAGTCGAGGAGCGTAATAATGGTATATATGTCCGTACTGGCGTGAATTCTGCTCAATACAGTTCTCATCGCAAACATAGGCATTCTCTGCCTTTATACCATACTTGCCGAGTATCTTTTCAAGACCGGTCTCAGTCTTATTGTAGGCAGTCTCCCCTGTATACGGATTTGTCTGAATATCAAACGGGTCGATAAAGAGCATGAGGTTTCCGCCCTTCAAAAGGAACTGGTCTATCTTGTACAGTTCCGCATCAGAGAAGGCTGTCTTTGGACCGTTAATCATAACGCTCTGAACACCGGACGGAATATCGTCTTTAGACAAATCCAACGGCTCAAGAGAATAGGACGACTCAAGCAGCCCCGCAAAATTGGCAGCCCCATTCTGAGCATCCTGCAGAGACAGTTCGCCGTGATTACTGATATACGCAATCTTTGTGGTCTTTGCAGCAAGAGCCTTTACACTTTCGGTCATTGATTCTTCCAGATTGTCCAATCCGCCTATGGCATAGCTGAAAATCATATTCACCATTTCAAGCGGAACCACGCGGAATTTTTCTCCGGCCTGTACGACGAGTCCGATTGTACCGTGCTCGACAGCGCCGGCATCTTCCCATTCAAGAGCCTGAATGCCGTACTTCTTTGCAAGACTTTCTATTTCGGAGGAAGCGGGGTTCACTGTATCAAACGTCATGCTGTTCTGGAACTTTGCATTAACCTTTTCAAACGTCGCACGGACTGTCTTTTCCAGGTTGTCAAAGCCAGAAATGCCGAAACCTGCAAGTGCGTCAGACTTAAAGAGTGTCACCGTCACAGGATCATTTATGCCGGAAAGTGCATTAGTATTGGAAATAATCTTTCCGATTGTCTGCGTAATCTTGTACTCAAGACCTTCCGAACTGGTAAGACTATCAAGCTTCTCAACCTGATCGGCATAGGTCAAGGCAATGCCCATATATACAGCTTTTATGCCGACCTGGTTGTTCGCAATCTCCTGAATCTGCACCTGATTGATGCCGTACTTACGCGCGAGCGCCTGGCTTTCCTCATCGTCCATGTCCGGATATGAACATGTCAGATTGCCATTTGAGGAAGACTTGTACTCAGCAAGCAAATCTTTTACATACTGAGAGACAGACGAGTATTCCGAAGGCAGATTATTAGAAAAGAAGACCTTTATGTCCAAAGGCTCCTCAAGAGTTTTTACCAACTCCTTGCTTGCCTTTGAAAGAGAATATGACTTTGCCCTTGTTAAGTCCCATCTTAAAAAAGAGCGGAAAGAAACGAGATTCAAAAGAACAAGCAAAACTATGAACAATGCAGTGTCAGCTGCAGGATTCTTAAGCCATGAAATGAATTTATTTTGTTTTAACATGATAATCAGCCCTTCCTTGAATTTTCAATAGTTCTGACCGTAAGTGCAAAGAAAGCCAGTGTCAGAGAAAGGAAGTATATAATATCCCTGGAATCTACAATACCCCTGGAGACAGACTCAAAATGACTTGACGCGGAGATAAAGTTCACAAGGCTCACTATTGAACCGGGAAAAATAACTGCAAAATTATTCAGCAAAGAAAGCACGATACAAATAGAAAACGATGTGAAGAAGGCGATTATCTGGTTCTTTGTAATAGAAGAGGCAAACAGGCCGATAGCCGTATATGACGCGCTCAAAAGAATGGAACCGATATAGCCGCCGACAATCGTACCCATGTCCGGGGAACCGAACAGCATACAGGTAATTGCATAAAGTACCGTCGGAACAAGCATCACAAGGCTTGAAATCAGTGCAGCAATGTATTTTCCCATAACTACATCAAGCGTTGAGACCGGCAGCGTAAGCAAGGTTTCGAACGAACCGCTTCTTTTTTCCTCGCTGAACATCCGCATTGTAATCGCAGGAATAAAGAAACTGAACAGTATAGGAAGAAACTCAAAGAAACGCCGCAATTCGGCCATCTGTGAAATAAAGAACGTAGAAAAGAACACAAAGCCCGAGAACAGCAAAAAAAGGCATGTGACTATATAGGCAATGGGACTTGCAAAATACGCCCCAAGTTCCCTCCTTATTATTACTCCGACAGGAGCCTTAGCTGTCATACTCTTCATTTTTCATTACCTCCGCTTGTAAGCGTCCTGAACACATCTTCCAAACTGTTCTTACGGGTCTCCATCTCATATAAATCCCAATTCCGGGTCAAGACAAGGCGGGCCAGTTCAGGTCTGATGTCGTTTTCTTTAGAAATAGCTACAGAAACAGCCACTTTGTCCCCCTCTGCCGAAACGGAACAGGAATTTACACCCGGAACTGAAGAAAGGGCTTTCTTTACGCTTTCGGAATCTGTCCTGCCGACGAGCAGCTTAACTTCCCCTCCGGACGTATAGCGCATACGAAGCTCTTCCGTAGGGCTGTCCGCAATCTTCTTTCCTCCGGAGATAATAATAACTCGGTTACAGAGCGTTTCTACCTCGCTTAGAATATGGGTAGAAATAATTACAGTACGTGTCTCTCCTATTTTCTTTATAAGGGAGCGCACGTCTGCAACCTGGTTAGGATCCAGGCCGCTCGTAGGCTCGTCAAGGATAAGGATTTCGGGGTCTCCCATAAGGGCATGGGCAAGTCCTACGCGCTGCTTGTTTCCGCGGGAAAGCTCGCTGATGTTCTTGTGCATAACTTCACGCAGGCCGCATATTTCAGCCAGATGCGGCACACGCTCGGCAGCGTCTACGCCGTCCATACCGGCAACATAGTCCAGATAATCCGCAACAATCATATCGCTGTACAAAGGGGCGGACTCTGGCATATAACCGATTTTCTTTTTGGTATCTACACCGACTTCCTCACCGTCAATCTTAATACTGCCGACGGAAGTCTCCAGATAGCCCGTAATCATTCGCATGGTAGTAGTCTTTCCCGCGCCGTTGGGTCCCAAAAGCCCTACTATCTCCCCTGTCTGTATGGAAAAACTTATGTCATCCACAGCCCGGAACGAGCCGAACTGACGGGAAACATGCTCAACTTCAATCATTTAAAATAATGCTCCCTGTAGATTTTAGTAATTTGTCATGTATATTAATTCAATTCCATAACAAATACAAGTTTACTTTACACCTATTTACATAAAATTATACGAAACTTGGCTTATAAAAGCTTTTTCTTAGATATTTCTTATTTTTTTCTTATGAAACATTTGCGTTATGGAAGTATTATATGATATAGTAAGACTTATAGATGGAGGAATAAGGCATGAAAAAACTTATTTTGTTTGCATTGATTTCATTTGTCGGAATATTCGCTTTTTCTCAGACAAACGAAAAATTGGAAGGCTACACTGACAGTGTAGAAACAACACAGGCAATCAACAAGGTTAACGAGATTTACTCACCTACCGTGTATGAAGACCAGGTATTCTTCTTGAAAGATGAATACGGCTACGCACACCCTGGAGTAGACAAAGTTTACATTGAGCTTAAGCTTTCCACAGGTGGAAGCGCCAAGGGAGACGAAGGAATTCTTTCTATATACTGCTCAAAGTTGGCACGTATTACAGAAGGTGACTTCATGAACACAGCAATCGGCGCAATCCAGGATTTCTGTGTTGAGCACGGCTACAAGCACTATCAGTACATCAAAAAGGACAGAAGAGAGCGCCAGACAGTCATCCCGGCAAACGGAATTGAAAACAAGGCAAATCTTCCTGACGGAACAAAAATTAAGATTTACCAGAGCTTCCTGCTCTTTACAAAGTAAGGGCATCTGCTTCCGACTTACCCCCTCTCCCGGAGAGGGGATTTTTATTTTCCTGGATAAATTTTGCCGATTGACGTATTCACCTTACTATACTAAAATAAGGTAGTAATGTCGGCTTATACAATAGTCGTTCCCGACAACAACGTGCTTTGCCGTATCTGCGGAACGAATGACAGCAATTTAAAACTCATTGAATCTTTTTTGGGAGTACCGGTTTTTGCATGCGGAAATGAGCTTTCTGTAGACGGAGACAATGTAGACGCAGCCAGGCGCTTCCGCTTTATTATGGACAGCCTGTTGGATGAAATTTCATCAGGAAGCAACGACCTGTCGGACACAGATTTAGTCCGCTCGGTCTTGCAGGCTGAATTGCCTCAAAAGGACCGGATAAGCGCCCGGGATCACACTCTGTTTGAGCAGCACTGCATCTCTCTTCCGGGCGGCATACGCAAAGTCTATCCCCACACGAAAGGTCAGGCCGAGCTTGTTTCCCTTATGCGCAGTTGCAGCGTTGTTATTGCCGAAGGTCCTGCCGGCTCAGGAAAGACATTTTTCTGCGTTGCGGAAGCGTTGCGGCTTGTGCTTTCCCACAAAATGAGCTCAATAGTACTTGCCCGCCCTATCGTAGAGGCAGGTGAAAGCCTGGGCTTCCTTCCCGGTGACTTGCAAGAAAAAATCGACCCCTATATGCGCCCCCTCTACGATGCGATGAACACACTGTTACCGAGGGAAACAGTGGCAAAAATGCTTGAAAGCAACATTATAGAAGTCGCCCCGCTAGCCTATATGCGCGGACGGACATTAAATGACAGTGTTGTTATACTTGACGAAGCCCAGAATGCGACAAAAGAGCAGATGAAAATGTTCCTGACACGTATGGGAGAGGGTTCCAAAGTCTTTGTAACAGGTGATTTAAGCCAGATTGACCTGCCGCGGAAGGTGGAATCCGGTCTGCCGCACGCGATGAAGATTCTGTCGGGCATTCCGGACATAGCTATAAAGAGACTCTGTGCCGAGGACGTTGTAAGAAGCCCTCTGGTTAAACAAATAATACAGGCTTATGAAGATGAAAAAGGACAAGAATACTGAAAGAAATAGCAGTGCGAAGATTATAGGGAATTCTATCGGGAAATATTTACGTGATAATGCCGTAAAGCTTGTCGCATTTCTCCTTACTTTTGTCATTACGGTTGCGCTTTCATTCGTCCGTATAACCATGACAAACACAATTTCCACCTATAATATCAACGATTATGAAGTCGGGCAGATTTCAGACATAACCGTTATTGCGATGAAATCACTTCCTGCGGACAGCGAAAATCCTATTTCTGTGGAAAATGGTGAGAAAGTCGTCAAAAAGGGCTTCCCGATAACAGAAGAAGGCTATGCAAAGCTCAAGAGAATGTCTGAATCCAAGGCATACATCGATTACAGATCCTTTGCGAACTCCATTCTTTACCTTATGCTGGTCAGTGCTCTGTATTTCTTCTTGTTCAGCAAAGTGTGCCTGGGCAAAACATGCTCACAAAAAGAATTTATCACTGAAAACATATTCTTTGTGGCTGTCTTTGCCTGTACAGTATTGGCTTCAAAAACAGTGTTCTTTTCCAGTCCGTACACAGTCAACATGATTCTTCCGGGCGTTTTCTGCAGTTTCTTGATGGCTATTCTTTTTGGACAGCTGGATGCCGTTTATTTTGCAATACTCTCATCATTCGGAGTGCTAAGCGCCTCAGGCTATCAGCTCGTGCCCTTTATCTTTAACCTTTGCGTCAGTCTCGCGGCATCACGCATATTAAGAAGAATCGAGCGCCGCATAGATTTAGTTTTTGCTTCCTTGCTGCAGGGCTTGCTTGCCGCAGTCTTTCTGATGGTACTAAAAATCATCTTTAACGACACAATGATTACCAAAGACATCTTTGCTGTAGCAGGTGTAATGTTCAACGGTTTTATGTCCGGCATTCTTTGTCTGGGCTTCCTTACCCCGCTTGAATATATTCTGAACTCAGCCTCCGTATTCAGATTAATGGACTTGAGCGACACTAACCTGCCGGTAATAAAGAAAATGCAAGTGACGGCAAGCGGAACATGGAACCATTCCAACATGGTTGCGAACCTTGCGGAGGCCGCCTGCTCAAAAATCGGAGCAAATACCCTTTTGGCCCGTGTCGGCGGCTACTATCACGATATAGGCAAGCTGGACAACCCGGAATTCTTTACGGAAAACCAGGTTGCAGGCGAAAATATCCATAACGACATCAATCCGTCACTTTCTGTCACGATAATCAAGAACCACGTCAGAAAAGGCGTAGAAATGGCAAAAGAAATGCGTCTTCCGCCGCAAGTTGTAGACATTATTGCAGAACACCACGGAAACAGCGTACTGAAATATTTCTTTAACGCAGCGAAACAGGATGACCCTAATGTAAATCCGGGTGACTATGCTTATAACGGAAATCCCCCGAGTACAAGAGAAAGTGGAATCGTAATGCTGGCAGACACCGTAGAGGCTGCATGCAAAAGTCTTGAAACGCCCTCTCCTGCCCGCATTGAGAAATTCGTAAAAACCTTAGTCAACGCAAAAATCGAAGAGAACCAGCTGAATAACTGTGACCTTACATTTAAAGACATCAAGACTATAGAAGAAACCTTTACGCAAATTCTCATAGGCTACTATCATTCACGTGTGAAATACCCAGACCAAAAAGACCCAGACACCGGCAAAGCAGCAGAAGCCGTTCTGGGCGAAAAAACGTTGGATCAGGCAAAAGGCAACATCACTTCGTCTCAGGTAAAAGAAACAAAAGAAAAAAAGGGAAAGAAAAATGGCAAATAGAGTTTTAGTCAGCATGGAAGACGGACTGGATGAAGTGCCCTACTTGGAAAAAGCCGAGGCATTCATGCTCAAGGCATTGGAAGCAGCAGGATATGACGGAGAAGAGATTTCCGTCATGTTCTGTTCCGACAACTGCATACAGGAGCTGAACAGAACATACCGTAACATTGACGAACCTACGGATGTTTTAAGTTTTGAAAACGGAGAGAAATTCACTGACGAAGACGGTACGGAATGGCTCGAAGCCGGTGATATTGCCATAAGCCTTGAGACATTGCCTAAAAATGCCGCTTATTTTGATGTCGATGAAGATGAAGAGCTTAAAAGACTGCTTGTACACGGAATGCTGCACCTTAATGGCTATGACCACGGGGAAGAACATGTAGAAAAAGGTGTAGAACCAGTTTGTGAAATGCTTAAAAAGCAAAAGGAAATACTACAGGCTTTGCAAGCCGAAAAAATTATAGATAACTAGAGACTTTGGAATCACTTATGGGACTATTTGGATTCAAAAAGGCTGAAAAGGCCGACAAAGACTATCATTCGGAATCTTCCGGAACAAGTACAGAAGATGCTGCTCAGCGAGACTTGCTGACTGAAGAAAAAAACGACATGATCAAGGGAGTAGAAGACCTCTCCCAGACCACCGTAAAAGAAGTTATGATTCCTCGCATAGACGTACATTTTCTTTCTGTTGAGACTACTAGCGATGAATTACTAAAGAAAATCACAGAAAGCGGACATTCTCGATTTCCTGTCTATTCAACATCCATAGACAATGTTGTTGGTGATCTTTACGTAAAGGACTTGATTGCCG
>CAZKPZ010000091.1:0-10459 GCA_964554745.1 uncultured Treponema sp.
ACAAACAAAAAAAGGCCATCCTAGGTGAAGTTTATAAAACTTATAGGACAGCTCCTTTCTTCATCAAGTTCCTTGGCCTTAAAAATATTGTTGATATGCCTTGTAATAACAGTTCTGTCAACTCCATAAATAGATGTCATTTGACTTTGCGAAAGCCAAACATTTTCCCCGTTGTTTGAAACAGGTACTTCTAATGACACATTTCCGTCCGTAAATAGCTCTATTTCATTTGCCATCTGCTTTCCCCTCACTCCAGCACCTGCACCTGGCAGCTCTGCATGGTGGCAAGGGCGGCCTGATGCGCCTGGGGCGTAACGCCCGCGCACGCGCTCGCAACGACGCTCACCGGAACTTCCGGGCAGAACGCCTTAATCAGCAGGGCGTTTGACACCACGCAGATATCCGTGCACAGACCAATCAGCGTAACGGCAATTTCTTCTTTTGCCGCGAGAGCGCGCACCTGCTCGGCAAGTTCCACGGAGCCGAATGACGGCTTGTCGATGATTTTTGCCCCGCGCAGCGCGGTCTGGATTTTGCCATTAATCTGCCAGCCGTCTGTTCCCCGGATGCAGTGCCGAACCGGCAAGTTCCTGCCCTCCTGCGTCTCAAAGTAATTCTCGCCGTGCGTGTCGCGGGTGGCAATAACATTCTTCTCGTCATACGAGCTGATGACCTGACAGGCCTTGTCCACAATCGCGACAGCCTCTTTTGTTCCCAACGCTCCGTCAATAAAGTCGTTCTGCAAGTCCACTGCAACCAAAATCTTTCTCATTTTATATTCCCCCTTTCTGCAGGCCTCAGCATGAAAATATGACTATAGCAGAGAGCACTGCTACAGCCGAGAGAAGAGTATATCATATTTTGTGTAAAAAGTCTGCCGCAGCTCAAGAATGATGTTGTGCCCTGCCGTCAAGCATTGGCAAAAGTCACAACTTGAACTGCTCTATCTGACCGCCGATTGCCTGAATTGCAGAGCGCATATTGGTGGTAACGTCAGAGAGTGCTCCACCTGTATCGCCGATTCGCTTTGCGCCCAGCGTCATTTCGTCCATACTCGCCTTCATTGTGCCTGTAGAGTCCTTAAGCTCCTGCATATTCGCAAGGATCTCCTTGTTTTCCTCGGTCATTTTGCGCGAAGCGGAGTGAACTTGAACCGTGCTGTCGTTCATATTGTGGAGAGCATCGGTAATCTGCCGGGAGCCTTCGTTCTGCTCGGATATAGCCGCTTTGATTTGGCGAACAAGGTCATCTGTACTGTGGATTTTATCGGAAACAGCCATGAACGCATTGCTTGACTGCTGGGATGCTGCCACCACCGAAGAAATTGAGTCCTGAATGTTCTTAAGCTGTACTCCGATAGTCTTCGACTGGTTTGATGACGTCTCCGAAAGCTTTCTGATTTCGTCCGCAACAACGGCAAAACCCTTGCCTGCCTCTCCGGCATGGGCAGCCTCAATGGCCGCATTCATGGCAAGCAGGTTCGTCTGCTCGGCTATGCTTGAGATTGCGGCATTTGCTTCCTGCAGCATTTTTGACTGTTCTTCGATGCTCGCAATGCTTTCGTTGACGGCCTGCTGCTTTTCATTTCCGTTCTGCGCCTGTTTCTGAAGCTCGGCAAAAGAGTTCGCCATCTTGTCAACAGAGCTGTTCACCGCCGCAATGTTTCCTATCATTTCCTCAACCGCTGTACTTGCCTGAGACACTCCGCCAGTCTGCTTTTCTATCAGAACTTCCAGAGCGTCAATGTTACCGGCAATCTCGTCAACAAGGGAAGAAGTCTTCTGCACATTATCAGTCTGATTGTTGATTTGACCGTGAACATCGTTTATGGTAGTGAGTATTTCAGAAATGGCATTTTCGGTGTCTTCGGTACTTTTACTCATAGTCTGACCAGTCTGGGAAAGTGCGCCGCTGGATTCCTTTACTGACGCGACGATTCCCTGCAACTTTATTATGAACCGGTTCACACTCCCCTCAAGCTTCTTGAACAGACGGGCAATGACGGAATTCCCCAAGTCAATGCGCTTGGTCAAGTCCGCATTTCCTGATGAAAGCTCGTCAACGGCACGGGTCATCTTTCCAATCTGGTCGAGAATGTTAAGTATTATGCTGATGGCAAACCAGCCGAACAGGAATATGGCAATACAGATTATGAACGGCACCCTCGCGTAAGCTACGAACGCCTTTGCGTCAAACGGAGTTAACAGGACGATGTGCCAGTCCACCAAATCTATAGGGGCAAGGACGAATTCCCCTGTTTTGTCAGTGATGGTCGTCAGGCCTTTAGGAGTAACGTCCTGCCCGTTGAGCGTCTCAAGCTTCTCAAAGAGGTTCAACTTTTGGGCAAGAATGGACTCGTCCTTTGCACCGGTGATTTCAAGCTGGTCGTTGTAGAGGTACATCACGATATTGTCCTCAAGACCTGCATACATCGTGTTTATGAAGTCCGTGAGCGGAACGCCCGTTCCAACGATGCCGACGGACTTTCCAGCAGAGTCGCGGACTACGGCATTGAGCCAAAGCATTGTTGTATTAAGCGCAGGGTTATAATTGATGTTGAAGTTGTATTCTTCAGTTTCGAACATTGTCATGTTGTACCAGTATTCGTTCGGGTCGTTAGGGTCAACGATGTATGCGAACTCCATTCCGCTCCAGAACTCCATGTTTGCTGATGAAATCCAGAAGAGACTCTTGCTCAAAAAGGAATCGCTGTAGGCGCGGAATTCCCTGAACGCAAGCTCCTTCAAGTCCGGGTCTTCCGGATGTATGAGAAAGTCCGAGAGCGTCGTCGACTTCATCATCTGGCGCACGAGAGTCAGCTGCTGGTTCATGCTCGAATTGAACTCAAGTATTTTCAGCTCTACATGGCGGCGCATATTTTCATCCGCCGAAGTCTTGAAATTTTTGCGTGCTGTAAAGAAAGTGACTATGGCGACAATCATCAATGCGACAATGGTCGCTCCGACTTTCAGAAGGTTTTTGGTGAGTTTTGACATAACGGGCACTCCTTTGAAATATTATTGTATCACAGGATTTTTGGGAATTCTTAAGCATTATGATGAATCCCCATTCATTTCCGATAAAAAGCCACTGCATCGCCTAAAATTGCGATTTTCAGAGACTCACATCTGTATTCAGCCCTCATTTTTTGATACAATGAATCCATGCTTCACATTGCTATTTGCGATGACCAAGAACAGTCCCTTCTAGACGCTCAGAAATCCCTTGAGGACTATCTTTCCGAAAGGGGGAATATCCCGGCAGAAATAAGCGCGTTCACAGCTTCCGCCGACCTGGAGTCAGCGCTCGAACAGAACAAAATCCCCGACATTCTGATTCTTGACATCTGCATGCCTGGCTCAAGCGGAATCAACATAGCAAAGGAACTCCGCGAAAAGAACAGTGCGGCAAAAATCATCTTCATAACATCGTCAAAGGACTGGGCTGTGGAGGCGTTCTCACTGAACGCGACACACTACTTGATAAAACCGTTCAGCAGGACTGAATTTGCGGATGCCATGGACCGCGCGATGAAATCATTCATGGGCAACAGGAGCGATTCCAAAAGAATCATGATAAACTGCGGTCAGGGGCTTATGCACACGGTGAGCATTGACGAGATTGTCTATATAGAAAGCATCGGCTACCAGCGGCACGTACACGCGACAGGCGAACATCTGGTTGAGGTGAAAAAGACGCTCACGCAGTTTCTGGCGGAGCTGGAAGGACTTTCGCCGGGGCAGTTCATCTCGCCGTACAGGGGCTACATCATCAACCTTAACTATGTACGGACTGTAAGTCCCAGGCAGATTGAGATGCATGACGGTGCTAAAATTCTCATCAAGACCGGCGACTACAACAAGATAAAGAGGATTTACTTTGACTTTGTATTTACTTCTGGGGAGGAGAGCTGTAAATGACCGGCTACGGAACAGCAGTTCTTGTGACAAACGGAATCACCTACCTCTGCTATGCCGCAGGACTGTTCCTGCTATCAGAACATAAAAACGGAATCCTTAAATCCATACTGCGGCTTGCCGTATTCTGGCTGTGCATTATGGGCTTCTGCATCTTTGCCGTCTTGAACCGCTGGCGGGCGTTCTATTATTTCATTAATTTCTTCGAGCTTTTTATGATGGTTCTGTTCCTTGTCGTTGACTCATCGGGCTACTTCTTCAAAAAGCTCTTCCTTGCTATTGCGCTCGGTCTTTTTATCTTAGTTACGTTTATTCCCTGCGAATTCGTCCTAGAAAGAGTTTCCACGCCGATTTCATACTTTTTGTATTCGACAATAAGAATCACAATGGTCTCATGCCTTGGCGTTTATTGGGTCAAAAAAGGAAGGCTCTCGTTTGAGAAAGCGACCGAGCGGATTACGGGCAAGCGCTGGGGGCTGCTCTGCATCTTTTCCGTGACCGCCGAACTGGCCGCAATATTCACAATAAGCCGACTTCTGATGCTGAATCCAGACAACAGCATCTGGGACTATGCCGTCTCGCTGTGCCTTCTGCTAACCATTGCCGCCGCCTACATCATCATAATAAAGATGATAAGATTCTTAAACGAGGAAAACGAAACTCGCGCACTCAAGGCTCAGGAGGCAGTTTTGCGCGGAGAGCTTGAGGCCGAGCAGAAATTCATAGAACTTTCAAGGCAGAACAGGCACGACCTGCGCCATCACACACGTCTGCTTTTGGATTTGCTGGAGAAAAATGACGTTGAGGCCGTCAAGAACTATCTGACGCAGTACGAAAAATCTCTGGAAGAGGATGCACTCCTGCAATTCTGCGAAAATATCGTGGCAAACGCCATGCTCCGCCGCGCAGATGCCTTGTGCAAGGCCCGGGGAATCAGCTTTTCGTGCAGCGCAAATATTCCGGCAAGTCTTCCTGTTTCAGACACAGACAGCGTAATTCTCTTTGGTAACCTGCTTGAGAACGCCGTTGAAGCCTGTCTTGCCGCAAAGGGGGCAACAGACTCCGCATCCGTCTCCTCCCCTGCTCTGTGCGTGAGTGCAAAAGTCACGGGCGGAAAGTTCTGCCTTTCAGTACGCAATTCAGTTTCGTCCGCCGTAACATTTAAAGATGAAGTTCCAGTCAGCACCAAGAAGAACGGCGGCATCGGAATCCGCAGCATGGCGCGCGTGCTTGAAAAATGCGGAGGAATGATGACGTTCGCGCAGGAAGGCGGAGAGTTCGTCACGCAGGTGATTGTGCCTCTGTAACTGCCGTCATGTCGGCCAACAGGATTTTGTAGATTAAGCTGTACACATTTTCTGCCCTTAACACTGAGTAATAACGTACGTTACAACGTCGAATTAACGTAGCTTCCAACGGAGGTGAAACGGGCGTTCCATCTCCGTGTTAAGGGACGTTTCACCTGAGTGCTAACGTCAGCTCCGGCAGACTGAAAGTCCCACTTACAGCTATGATTAGCAAACGAAAGAAAAGATTACTTATAGTGGATTATTGCAGAAACAAAATCGAAAGGTTAAAGGAATTGAGCGATCGGGGGCTCGAACCCCGGACCCACAGATTAAGAGTCTGTTGCTCTACCAACTGAGCTAATCGCCCTTACCTTGAAAGGAATTATAGAATAGCGTATATCTAAGTTTTATTCAAGTCCTTTATAGGTAAAATTGCAAAAAAAATTGCATTTTAAATGACAGTGAGTATTATTCCCAAAAAAGAAACAAAATGTTTGCAAACGCACCGCCATCATATTATAATTAATTTGTTCCGAAGACGCTCCTTGCTGTACGCCCCCGGTCTTTGGAGCAAGATTTTGCAGGAAGGCATCAGCAATTTCTTTTTCACGCTTGCCGCTGCCTTTATAAAACACAACAATTTTTTTACAAGGAGTTGTTATGAAGAAATT
The DNA here is from genome assembly GCA_964554745.1 of uncultured Treponema sp. Taxonomy (GTDB): domain Bacteria; phylum Spirochaetota; class Spirochaetia; order Treponematales; family Treponemataceae; genus Treponema_D. Next base: position 5,878 of record CAZKPZ010000091.1, read on the forward strand.
CATCCCTGTGATTCTGATTGCTGTTGCAGCTATTCTACCGGCATCCGCAAAGAACGACAAGCAAAACGAAAAAGCCCTTAAGAAATTCGAGTCAGAAAAAAAGGCAGCACAGGCATTCACTTTAACAGACTTTCAGAAAGGAATGGTAAAAGGTCGTTGCCTCAAAGAAACGCTGTACAAAATTAAAGACGCGCACATTTTGAGCATCAAGAGATCGGGGGAGGGGTGGATTTCAGCCAGCCTTTACGGCGGTGTAACCGTCTACAACTTTGCATCCTACCAAGAAAACAACCCCAAAGGAGCTTTGATTACCCGCTACCCGGATGACGTAAGCAAATACGCCGATGAGCTGGATTCGCTTCCTGTAGATGAATTCTACACCTTATACGCCACATTCGACGGCTCTTCAAATATCTATGTTCTGGACACCGAAGATGTTTCGCAGGAAAACAAATTCACCTTCCGCTACACGGAAGCAATGATAGAACTTGCAGGGCAGCTTGAAGGCAAGAGCAAGAAGAAAAGTATCCAAATCTTGAACGATTTTTTCAACGAAACATCTTTGTCAAATGTTGACAAGAACATTACCGAACTCGGCAAGCCGTATTACTTTCGCACTCAGGCATCGTATGAAGGCTACAATCAGGCAACCGGGCAGGTTTCGCTGTAGTCTAACGGCACAATAAAGATAATGGACTTTGACCATACTTACATAACATCGCTGCCGCAGGAGCGGGGAAAAACCGCCAGTTATTACTTCATTGCCACAAAAATCCAAAGCGGTACAGGGGCAGACGTGATGAAGTATTTCTATCTGGCAAACGAAAGCTACATAAAAGGAACTGTCAGAGGCTTTAACGGCGAAGGTGCCAAGACGAACCTGCAACTTCAAGAAGCACAGAAAAAATTCGAATCCGACAAGCTGTTGATTACCCCTCTCCGAACAGACAGTCTGCTGATAGGAGCATCGAGCAAAAGCAGTGAGGTTTATTACGGCCTAAAGCTGGACTACAAACTCATGTACAGGATTCTTGACGCACAGATTTATGACATACAGCTTACAGAAGACGGCGATGACTGGGTTTCGTTCCGCATAATAGACAAATACACGACCTATACAAAAGGAAAACTTACTCTGTTCACTGTGTACCCGTTTTCAAAGTTCCAGCAGCTGTATGGAAAAAACAGCAAGACGTACATAGACGAACGTGCGACAGGCTGGCCGGAAGATGTAGGCGACATTCCTGACCTTCCAAACAGAATCTACCCGGCAAACTACGTGTACGATTACAATACCAGATATCCTAACGGAAATACTGCAATTCCAATGGATATTGTTTTTGACGCGGACTCAAGAATCTATTTGGTTGAAGTCTATGGTCTGGCATCAGAAGAGGCAGTGCGTACGTTCAGAGAAAAGCAACGGTAACAACCGCAAAAATAACTGAAACTAGCTAGGCATTTACGGAGGTTTAAGCCACCGTAAATGCCCGTCTTTCAAAAGTTCTGCAAATGCGCTATACTTTCCCCATGAGTAGATTTGAAGAAGACATGAAAAAGCTTGAACAGCTTGCCGCAGATATAAAACGGAGCGATATTTCTCTGGAAGATGCGCTCAAGGACTTTGAGCAGGGCATAAAGCTTTCCAAGAGTCTTGAAAAGGAGCTGGATTCCATAGAAGGTAAAGTCATGAAGCTTATGAACGCGCCTGCTCCAGACGAAGCAGAGCATGCAGAAGCGGAGGAAACTGACGGCACAGAAACAAGGCCTAAGAAAAAATCAGCTAAGCCTGCAAAAGACGACGGCCCTATTCTGGAGCTTTTTACTACATCCGGAGAAATCAACGGAACCCGTAACGCATAGAACAGCATGGCAGTAAAACAGTTAAACCCGGAAGTTGCCCGCAAAATAGCCGCAGGAGAAGTTATAGACCGTCCGAATGCCATAGTCCGCGAATTGCTTGACAACGCGGTAGATTCCGGCGCAAAGCGGATTGACGTAGAAATAGAAGGCGGCGGCATAGAAAAAATCCGCGTCCGCGACAACGGCTCGGGCATGACAAAAGAAGACTTGGCCGCCTGTGCGCATCCGCACGCTACAAGCAAAATCAGTACCGAGAATGACCTCTTGAACCTCACTACGCTCGGTTTCCGCGGCGAAGCGCTGTCTTCAATGGCGGCAGTAAGCCGACTGCAGATTACAAGCGGGCAATGGCGCATGAATGCATCCATTACCGAAGACCACATTCTTACCCCTGTTTCCCCGGTACAGGGAACGATTGTACAGACTTCCGCCCTGTTTGAAAACTTCCCTGCCCGGCGCATGTTCTTAAAGCGACCGGCCAGTGAAGGCGCGCTCTGTAAGAATACTTTTGTGGAAAAAGTCCTGCCGCGCCCAGACATTGCCTTTACGTTCACAGCCGACGGCACTGAAAAGCTCAATCTGATAGCCGGTCAAAGCCTTACCGACCGCTTTACACAGGCAATGGAATACTATGAAAGCGAAAAGCTGTTTTATGAAATAAAGGGCAGTTCCGGCGACAAAGAAAAAACATGGTCATTCACCCTAATAATCGGGGAGCCGTCAGTCTCGCGCAGTAACAGAAAAGATATCTTCATATACGTAAACGGCAGACGGATTCAGGAATACTCTCTGGTACAGGCCATTGAATATGGTTGCACAGGCTACTTTCCCAACGGTACGCATCCGGTAGCCTGTTTGTTCGTACAGATGCAGGCTTCCCAGGTGGACTTCAATATCCACCCGGCAAAGCGTGAGGCACGCTTTAAGGACCTAGCTCCGCTCCACCATGCGGTATCCGTAAGCGTAAGGGATTTCTTCAAGCAATATACAATAAAAACCATGCTCTCTTCCCCAGCAAAAGAAGGCAGCTATGCACAGGAAGAAGAGCAGTTCGATTTTGCAGTTTCAGCTCCGTCTTTTAGTCAGACACAGCCTTCTCGCTTTAGTGGCACAGGCTCTTTCCATTCGGCAGATTATGGCAGCCGCAGCCAAAACGAAAGCACGGTCAGCCGCTACCTGTCTTCCCCCGGCGCATTGCGACAGCAGGAATACGGCAGTGTTCCGCGGAGCTATAACAACAACTATATCGCAAGCCTTGCAGAAGAAGCCAGTAGCACGAGCGACGTGCGCTATGTGGGCAGTGCCTTGGGCACGTTCATCATAGCCGAAAAAGGTGATACGCTCTATATAATTGACCAGCATGCTGCGCACGAGCGCTATCTGTACGACAAAATCATGGCTGACGCCGGTCAAAAGCAGACTCTGCTCGTGCCCTACACTGTTCAGACAGAAAGCGCTGCCGATGACAACTATCTTGCAGCCCTGCAGGAAAAGCTTACTCAGGCGGGTTTTACAGGCTCCAGAACCGGAGAAGGCCGCTGGGAGTTCACGACCGTGCCAATCCGCTGGAAAGGCAGCGAAGCCGACTTAGCAAAAGATCTGCTTGACCGGCGTATTTCGCCTACAGACATGATTAATGCGGTTGCCGCATCCACGGCCTGCCGTTCAGCCGTCATGGACGGAACGCCGCTGGACTCAGACAAGGCCGCCTGGCTTGCCCGCGTTGCATTGGAGCTGCCCGACCCGCACTGCCCTCACGGCCGCCCGGTATTTACAAAAATAACGCGGCAACAGTTATTTGCACTGGTCAAACGGACATGAATTACACAAAATATTTTAATTAAATAGCCTTTTGCACTGGAAATTCCTATGCTTATATAATATAATTATTTTTTGTCAGCCTGTATAAAGGCTGGAAGTCCGATTATAGGGCTTATATTTCATATCATCTGGAGAATTATCATAATGAACAAGGGTGAATTGGTAGACGCAATCGCAAAAGACACAGGACTCACAAAGAAAGACGCAGAAGCTGCATTGAAGTCTTTTACAGAGAATGTTGCAAAGGAACTTTCAAAGGGGCATTCAGTACAGCTCATCGGTTTTGGAACGTTCGATGTTTCTAAGCGCGCAGCTCGCACAGGACGCAACCCTCAGACAGGAGAGACAATCAAGATTGCAGCTTCCAAGAATGCTAAGTTCAAGGCAGGAAAGGCTTTGAAAGACAGAATAAACAAGAAATAAATATATAAAAAGGAGCTGTCCGCTAGTTCACAAACGAACTTGGACAGCCCCTTCTTGCACATCAAAATATAAAAGCCCTATTCAAGAAGCTTTACCCTATAAAATATTCCTGTTCATTCACAATATCGGAACGGAACAAGAAAATATCCTGAATCTTAAGGCTGTACACAGAGTTCAGCTCGTGCTTGTCTACAACCTCGCTTACAAGCGGCACTACAAACGAATACGTCACCGGAGTATAACCTTTCATAGAAGCCTCGATAGTAAAGGTAAACTCCTTGCTTTCTTTTTCTTTTTCGCTTGCAATCGGCGCAACCCAGAACGTAAAACTGCCGTGCGATGAAGCGTATGTTTTGCATGGGTTTGCCCAGCTGGAATCCATCATTGCAGGGGTTTCATTGCCTAGTTTGAGCAATATGTCGGCTCCTGTTATCGGCTCAAAGGTAGAACCGTCAAAAACATTGCCTATAAATGT
>CAZKPZ010000092.1:0-2038 GCA_964554745.1 uncultured Treponema sp.
ATGCGCTCTTTTTCTGTCGCAACAATCGAAGATATGTCTGAAAGCAAAAAGAACATAAGCCCCAGCTCTTTGTCAAGCCAGCAGAACGAGAACTCAAGGGTACGCTCCTTGTCAGGCTCGAACACGACTTTGTATATGTTGTCAGAGCTTTCAAGGCCTTCTTCAATCTTGGGGATGGCAGAGCATTCAAGGAACGACTGCTTATATTCGGGGTCAATTCCCCTGTCCAGAATGATATCCGCCCTGTCATTGTAGTCAATCGTAACAAGGGAGCTGCTTTTGCTTCCATTGAGCACCTGGAGTGCGATGGTGTTCTTGTAGGTGTCTATGTAGCCCACTGACATAAAGCCGAACTGCGGGAACTTGTTGAGCGCCAGACGTTCCAGATGGGCACGGCTCACATCCCACAGGTAGGTGAATGCTTCTATATTGCCGGTATGGGGCGATACAAACAGGTGCAGATCAAAGCGCACCCAACTTGGCCGCCCGTCCGGGTTGACAGCGCCGAATTCAATGGTATGGCTCTTGACTCCCACGTCGAACCCGTCAAGAAGCTTCTTGCGGTCGGTCATGTCGCGCAGCATATCTGCATCGTCCTTCTGTTCTGCCATGCGGCAGAGGTCGCTCAAGGATTCTTCAAATGAATTGCAGGCGGCATAATCCTTGTGCATCTTGCGGTAGGCCTCGAAAGAAATGACGGCATCGCGGCTCAAATCGTAGCGGCCGCGTGCAATCATGTTGTGCTCCTGCACGCCGTCCGAATACTGCAGTTCCTGGTTGTAGGCAAGAGCGAAACGCTGCAGAAGCAGCTTGCGCCTGAAGCGCAGCACCGCAAAAGCAAGAATCATAAGGGCAAACGAAACAAACACTCCGCTTTGCAGCGGATGGCTGTTAACAAAGCCTGCTACGGGCGAAATGTTCTTGAGCTGCGAAAGGTACGCACCGTAAAGCTCGTCTGCATCCTTTTGAACCGCGCTGTGAGCCATCATATTGAACAGGGCATACAGGGCTGCATCCTCGCGCTTGCTTACACCGATGCGGAAGCGGTGGATTACGTCGCTGATCGAAAAGGTGCGCATGTTGTGGTCGCGCCGCAAGACAGTCTGCGCCTGTGCGATAATCGTATAGGTCAGGCCGAGGTCAGCCTTCTTTTTCTTTACCGCATCGTAGCATTCTTTGTAGGACGAGCATTCAAGCAACTGCAAATCCGGGAACAAATCTCTGACAACCGCACTGTCAATTACGGGAACGCTGGCTATGACGCGCGGATTTTCCGGCCACACGTCAAGGGCAATGACTCCAAGGCTCGCGTCTTCGTAATAGCCGGTGACATAATAGCCGAAGTCTTCCGCATCCGAAAAGTTAAAAGGGTAGTCCAGCACTATGTCGTACGCGCAGGACTTTACGGCTTCAACATACTCAGCATTGTTCTTTACCTGCACGAACTCGTATGGTATGCCGTAGGAGTCCATGCCCTCTTTGATCAGGTCAACGAGAACACCCTTTGCCACGTCTCTGTCAAAGTAAGAGAGAGGTACGCTGTGCGGGTCTATCAGGACTTTAAGGGCGCGCCCCTCGCTCCGCAGCCTGCTGACGTACTCAAGCTCTGAGACAGAGGCAACGTTTACAGAAGTAGACTCGCTTGACAGGTAGCGCAGCGAAAGGTTCCGCTTCCACGCCGGATTATCCTGCGCCATGTGAGCTGTGGCCATGTCAATCTGGCGCAGAAGCTGCTCGTTGCCCTTCCTTGCGATAACATAGCAGTCCTTAGGAGCGAATTCCGCAAGCACGAATTCACCGGCAAGAGGGCGGATATTTTCAGAGACTATTGCATCTATCTCTTTGCCTTCCTTAAGGGCATTGAGCAGCTGGACGGGCGTGTCGTAGTAGACCATTACGGACTTACCGGCAAAGGACTTGGTGCTCTCAAATTCCTTAAAGTCAAGCTTTCTCTGGCTGTTGGAAAGAACCCCTACCCTTATGCCGGGGAAGAGACGGAAGCCGTTGGTCACAAACTTTTCGTTGCCGCCGTAGACGG
>CAZKPZ010000092.1:2048-10442 GCA_964554745.1 uncultured Treponema sp.
GTTGCACCCATACTCAAGTCCGAGAAGGCAAAGCGGTCAACAAGCTCGGGGGTCCGCTTGGCGTAGGTCACTATGTCAACCTCGCCGTCTTCAAGCATCTGCAGTATGTCCGGCCAGTTCTTGTCATAGCCTATGTATTCGTACTCGAAGCCGCCGTAGCCTGCGATGAGCTGCAGAAAGTCGTAACCGTAGCCGGACTTCTTGCCGTTGCCGTCTATCATGTGCCAACCGTCACATGCAAAAAAACCTACGCGAATGACTTTTTCATTTTCCTTGGCCGCCAGGGGGGCAGCAACGAGAAGAGCTGAAAATACGTATAATAAGAATCTGCGTATTTTAACTAAAGCCATACTTATTTTTATCATAGCATAACTCTCGCAGTTTTTCAAACAAAAGATTTTCTATATTACAGAATATCTGCAACACATGCCGTACAGAAGGCCGAAACCGGTTCTGAAACCTTTACCCGGGCGCTGTGTTTAAATTTGCAAATGAAGCATACAGGCAGCAGTAAAAAAGTTTTTTCTATATTAATTCTATTTTTTGGTCTGGCTGCGGCAGTTTCTGCAGATGAAAGCACGGTCATAACGTACCGGGGCGGCCAGAACTACGTTCTGGTGGAGCGCACGGACTTGCTGCGCTACGACAACGGCAAATACACCGGCCTGCTCAGCCGGGAAGTGCAGTCCTACATTGCGAACGAGGGGGTGCAAGCAGACGGCGCGCGGCTGTATGACGGCAATTTTTATGTGGTTGAAGACACCAAGCATGACAAACGCAAGGTAAGAAGCGGCATTCACGAGGCTATAGACTCCACCTTCAAGCTGACGTCGGACGGCGAGCTTATAATGATAAAAGACAACGGCTACCCCAGCCTAAGGAGCTTTCCGTCTTACAGTAAGAAGGCAGTAAAGCCGGGCGACTCCTGGGTTGCCAAGGGGGAGCGCGCCGTAGACCCGCAGAACAACGGCACGGTAACACGGCTGCCTATTCTGGTGGAATACAGCTACCTGCGCGATGACGTGTACAACGGCGAAGACGTGTATGTGCTTGCGGCAAAGTGGGCTACGCGCTACGGCAAGGCCGGCGGCACGGCCTACACAGACCCGGACGGCGACCCGCAGCTGCGCGCGGCGAACGGCAGCCACAATGCGACGGTGATAATCAGCAAGCGTGTTGGAAACGCGCTTGTAATAAAAGACATTGCAGATGAAACATTCTCTTATGCAGACGGCAGCACGGTGCGTCTGAAGGGCACTATCTCGTTCTTTACCCGCTATCCGCCGGCCTACAACAGCTCGTCCGTCATTGAGACGGCGCGGGCACAGGATATCCTGCTTGCAGACAAAGGCAAGGCAGACAGAAAGACCGGCGGTAACAACCTTGGCAAAAACGGCGGCGGAGCGGGACAAGGCGGCGACAGAGGCAAGACCGGGGGCGCTGGTAAAGGAGAAGCTACAGTTCCGCCTGCGGACGACACGAACATTACCGAGACCGACAAGGGGCTGAAGCTTGTTATGCGCAACCTGCACTTCAAGAGCGACAGCGCGGAACTGCTGCCGGGCGAAGAAAAAAGGCTGGATAAAATCGCACAGATTCTAAAAGCAGCGCCGGATTCGCAGTATCTGGTGGAAGGCCACACTGCCGACACAGGAAACCCTGCTGGAGAGCAGAAACTTTCTGAAGAGCGCGCATTTGCCATAGCACAGGCCTTGGTAAAGCGGGGCATAAAGGCAGAGCAGTTCATCTGCAAAGGCCTTGGCGCGCGGCAGCCGGCCGCAGACAACAGCACCAGGGAAGGAAAGGCCGCAAACCGCCGTGTGGAAATAACTATTTTGAAGTAGCAAAATTTCAAATGCTGTGGTAAAATAGTAGTTATATGGCGTATTTCCCACTTTTTGTTAATTTAAAGCACAAAGAGGTTCTCGTCATTGGCGGAGGGAATGTAGCGTTTCAGGAGATATCCACTTTCTTCGCCTTTGAGCCAAAGATAACGCTCGTTGCCGGTCAAGTCGTACAAAGTCTGGAAGTTCTGTTGGGGGCGTACCCCGCGCAGATAGAGTACATACACGAGAATCCGACCCTTGAACTAATCAAGAGCCTGAACTGCAACCCTACTCTTGTTGTCCTTGCGGACAATGACCCCGCACTTAATGCGGAGTTGTATAACTACTATCAGGACAAGAACGCACTTGTAGAAGACTTGTCCAGCCGCGCCCGCTGCGACTTTATCTTTCCGGCGATAATAAAGCGCGGTGACGTGGTCTGCGGCATTTCCTCAAGCGGAAAGAACCCCCTTGTCTCGCAGTTCATAAAAAGCCTTATCGAAAGTTCCCTGCCGCAGAACATCAGCCAGATTAACGAGCACATGGAAGAAATAAAGCGTGCCGTAAAGCAGTCCGTCACAGACCCTGCCAAGCGCAGCAAGACCTTGCAGACCATATTCATGCGGCTTATCGAGGACGACAATCAGACTTCCGATGCCGAAATCGACGGAATTATAGCCGATGCGGAGCTATAATTTAAAGGCTTGCGTTTTTTTTGCCGATAAACGTAGGTGAGAACGCAAATTTTCATGTGTAGGGAACAAGAGTAATGGCAAATATTGACGAAAATGACATAAACACAAAAATCTTCAAGGCTGTAGATGAAAAAGTAGCTTGGTTCAACAGCTCTGTTCTCCCAAAAGTACAGGAAGAGTACCGTAATCACCTGATTTTTGTCAAAAACCTGACTAGTGCGCTGCAGCGCCGCTCTCTGATTACTCCAGACCCCTACAAGAATGATAAGAAAATCACGGATATCACTCCCATAGACGAAAAGCCGTTCAACGAGAACGAACGGAGCCAGCAGCTGGGAATCCGCCTGGGTCAATATGAAAACATGGTGGACTTTATCTGCACCTACGTGAAATTTACGGTGGAGCAGCTGCCCACGGCACGAATCAAGAAGCTTATTGACTTTAACAATTCATTTTCATGGGGTGCGCTCAGCCCGGAATCCTCACGGCAGAACACAAAGTCCTTGGGTTCCGCGCTCGTTGAGCTAAAGACAACTCAGTCCGGCGGAATGGCGATGAGCATGCTGTTTGACAGCATCTCAAAGACATCAAAGGACATGGACGACATTTCGCGGCAGCTTAAGGCCGTCGGAGCGTTCCAAAAAGAGCGCTACAAGGGCGAAATCCGAAAGACGATTATCATAAAGCTCTCGCCGGACGTCCGCGCCTCAAAGACTGCGCTCACCGAAGAAATCAAGAAGCAGATACCAACGGCTATGCCGCGCAGGCCCTTCGTGGCAGATATTGTTGAAGAACTGGTAAAAGAAGAGACAGCCCCCAACAAGGACGAGCTGTGCCAGAAGTTACTCCAGCATCTAAAGGTGCAGGACTCGCAGGAAGTAACGGAAGCGAAAGGTCCTGACACACATGCAGTAATCATGAGCGCGGTAAGTACGATAGCCTCTATGTGTGACCAGTACAACGTGCTGCTCGGCAAGATTATTGCAAACCACGACATTCTCGCATCAGAGGACAAGGGTCTTAAGCATAAGCTCATGCGCCTTATAAGGAAGCTCTTTGGCATGGACGAGCCTTCAACAGAATATGAAGTCTCCATTACAAAAAAAGGCTCTGACACCAAGACGACCGAGGTGATTAATTACAACAGCTTTGTTGAGTCGCTCACCAAGCGGGTAAAGTTCTACACGTCTCTTAATGCCGCGAACAATCCGAACTTTCAGAAGATGAATTCACAGAACAATGAATTCATCTTTAACTTTGTGAATAAGCAGGTTACGGAGAACGGCCGTCTGCAGGTGCTGCTTGCCGCCCTGGACGAATACTTTAAGCAGCATACGACCGGCATGAACAGAACAAAAGTCAAGGGTATCAAGATGGAGCTTACGACCTTGAAGAATACGCTTGTTAAGGCCAACCAGCTGCGCTCTGAATATGCGACATACGTGGAAGAAGCCGAACAAATGAAGAAACTCGGTTTAACGAAATAATCCCTTAACTGTTATATTAACAGGAAGGAAGAAGAAATGAAATTTTTTAGAAAAGCATCTATTTTAGCTTTGATGTCGGCTGTGTCAGTAGCTTTTGCCGCAGAGTCAGCACTATTACCGGACAAGGCCTTGCAGCGCAATGTCACCATGCTGACCATGGGGCACGTCTACGATATGAATCCGCAGACGGCAAGCTACACCTCAGAAGCGCAGGTGCTTTCCAGCCTGTACGAAGGGCTTTTTACCTATAATCCCGTCACTTTGGAGCCGCAAAACGCGCTCTGCTCTTCATATAAGCTTTCACGCAATAAAAAGCGCTGGACGTTCACGCTGATAGACAACGCCAAGTTCAGCAGCGGAGAAAAAATAACGGCCGCAACCTTCCGCGAGTCATGGCTGGACTTGCTTGCAAACCCGAATGCACCGTATGCCTCGCTTCTTGACTGCATAGAAGGCGCACATGCCTACCGCACCGGCAAAGGCAAGCGTGATGAAGTCGGCATAACGGCCCGCGATGACAAAACTCTGGTAGTTCATCTGGAAGAACCGGCGGAACACCTCAGCAAGATACTCTGCCACCATGCGTTCTGCGCCGTCAGCAAAAAGGGCAATGCCTACAGCGGAGCATTTGCACTAAAGTCATACAAAGACGGCATAATGGAGCTTGAAAAAAACAAGAACTACCGCGAGGCAGAATCCATCCAGATTCCCGGAGTCACCATTTACCAGAGCGATGACCTGGACGAAAACGCCTATCTGTTTAACACCGGCAAGATTGACTGGATTCCCGAAGGGAACGTGAACGCGGCAAAAGTGATAGACCGCGACGCGATTAAGGTTGCCGCGGAATTCGGCACTTACTATATCTTCTTTAAGCTGAACGGCAAGAAATGGAACGTAAAGGAAGTCCGCGAGGCGCTGCTTGAGGCTATTCCGTACGACAAGCTGCGCGAAGGCATTTCCATGCCGGCAACAACACTTGTCTACCCGCTTTCCGGTTACCCGGAAGTTTCAGGGCTTGATGACTATGACGGCGACGATGCCGTGCTCCTTATGAAGAAAGCCCGGGAAAAGGCCGGCATTCCGGCAAAAGAGAAGATTACGGTGAAGTTCGGCATTACGGACAGCGACTTCATGAAGAAATTCGCCGAGATTCTCAAAAAAGCATGGGAACCGCTCGGCGTGAACTTGATTACCGAAATAAAGCCGTCCGAAGGATACAACAGCGCAATTCCGACTTGGGACGCGGATTTGTACTCCTATTCATGGATAGGAGACTTTGCAGACCCGCTGGCATTCCTGGAACTGTTCAGAAGCGACTCATCGCTGAATGTGGCTCAATACAAAAGCGCGGAATTCGACAGTCTTTTGCACCAGGCCTCTGTTGCTGACCAGGAAACGCACAACGAACTGCTTTCAAAAGCGGAGAGCCTGCTCTTGGACGACAGTGTGGTTATTCCGATTTACCATCCAATCAGTCTGCACATAATCAACACAGACGAAATCGGCGGCTGGCAGACCAACGCGATGGACTTGCACCCGTTCAAGTATCTCTATATAAAGAGAACAAAAGTCAATCTGCCGAACATGATTTAACTCAAAAGTCAGCTTTTTCATACGTATAGAAATCTGAGGTCATACGTATAAACTGCTTTTGAGAAGCTGGAATTGCTCTGTTGCGCCTTTTTTTGTAAATTTATTTCAAAACTCGAAATTCAGACTAAAAATCAATCATCCCCTTCTGCCGTTTCCGTTCGTATTCCCCTTGGAATTTCATACTGGACACCAGCGGAGGAAGAGTGGAGAGGTTCTTTATCTGGTATTGCCGGTGTCCGTGCCGGAATAGAGCTTTATCCGCACAAAAAAGACTCCAGGCCGGAACAGGGCATCGTCCGTCCATTCGGTCGGGTGCTTCTCAACTGGCGTATAGGAGCAGGAGACCCAAACACATACGGTGCAAAATATAACGGAGTCGGTATTCAGGCAGGCCTTTTTCTGCGCCTCAACATTACAAGCAAACATGGCATATATTTTGGAATCAGTCCCGCATGGGCTGCGGAATTCTATCAGTTCACACCTAAACATGACAGCCGGAAGTCAGTAACCAAGCGAGGAACCGCTGTCTCATTCACTGCAGGATATAACTTTAAAACAGAAGGCAGACTGTCACTTTTTTGCGAAGTTGAATACAGTTACTTTTTCTCTGGAGACCTCTTAAACGTAATCGTTCCAACTGCGGGAATTTCAATAGGATTATAAAAATGAAAAACTTACAAAATACTCTCAAAATTCTGGCTTGTGGTGCCATAGCAATGGCTTTTCTATCATGTGTAAACGGGAACACCGATGAATTGCTCAGAAGTTATGATGACCCTTCTGATGATACCCCAAGGGCTGAATTATACACAAAGGAACTTTCTGTAAATATTGCCTGGGACCCAGACAGCTGTGCCGACAAGTTCATTCTGATGCGTGCAGAAGATGACGGCACCATGAATTTTACTGAAGTTTATTCCGGCAAGGCAAACTCTTATGAAGATGTTTTTTCCGCAGATTGCGACAACAAGCGTTTCTTGTACCGCCTTGATAAAATCCGAGGCAAAATGCGTTTCAACGGTACGGACTGTGCGTGCGCTGTTGCATCGGAAACTTTAAAAGATATGTATGAGCCAAACGACACTGCCGATAAGGCTGTTGAGCTGGAACGCGTTATAAAAGCAACAATGCCGTGCTGCTTGTTTGACATAGGCGGAAGGTCTTTTAGGGATGAAGACTGGTATTATGTATCTCTTAAGCCCAGGTCAACCGTCAAGATTCTGTTTGAACAGTCTGGCCAGAAAATAGATTTAGCAGAGACTGATTTTATGTTTACACAGCAAGGAGAATCTGCTGTCGTACTCAAGCACAACGAAAAATTCTGCATAAGGAATGATTCTTTTACTGCAAAGAATATTTACTTTAAGATTATGCCAAACATCCAGCGTATTTTCGCAGGAAATCCCGGTGCTACAGTCCTTGAATACACAATATCAGTGAAAGAGGAAATATACGAATGAAATTTACTTCAGCTTTGATAATCGCATCTGTAATTACATTTTCTTTTATTCTTGTCTCCTGTGAAGTTCCGCAGGACAAAGAGTGGTACGATAGAACGGACGGTCAAACCGAATTCGCACATCATGTACAAGCAGTAAGTGCGCCACCTCTTATAGAAACTGTTCTTTTTGAAAACGAGCAGACAGCTTCTGGCGATACAGAGGTTGTATTTAAGACAAATGATTCATCTTATAACGAGAATGAAAACTTTGTACATAAACTGATACCTACTAAACCTTATCCCGAAATTATTACTGTGCAGACTTCTAAACAGCAAGGAAGTAGAACTGCAGGATACGGGTTGATATTTGCCGCTCGAACTAGTTCAAATAAAGTTTATTTTTTAGCAGTGTTGATAAACACTAATAAGCAGTACAAGGTTATAAGGAATTATGCAGGAAATTTTTCTGAAATAACGGGCTGGAAAACATGTAACTATCTTAAAACTGGTTACGGAGTGCAGAATAAAATTACGGTAAAAGCAGTTCAAAAGACAGGAAGTACAACATACGAATTTGAACTGTATCTGAACGATATAAAAATCGAACCGGTTATTTATGATACTACTTTGAATAAACTTGGAGCGTACGGGTATTTGGTGGAGATTCCAGCTACAGAGGATTTTCCAAATAAATTCGTAGAAGTTAAATTTCAGGATAAAACACAAACTAATTGATGGCTATGTTTACCATGACAAACTGCAGTCTGTAGGTCTATGATTGTAGGCGGGAATTTATTGACGCTTACTATTGAACTGTATCTCCAGCTATTTTTTCTTCTTGAAGTCATCCAGAACTCTTTTTGCACCGGCAATTACACTTTGATAATATTCCTCGCTAATTTTTACGGAATGAATATTCCGCAAATTGTAGTGCCCATCAGTCTGAAAGCCGATAAGCCTTACGTAGTCATGTTCCCGAAGTTGCAGGACAAACGAACCGTCATCGAATGCGCATTCTGGATTAGGCCAATCTATCCTTTGGTTTCTTATAAGATGTTCCAGTTTTTCATAATCCTTTATATCCTTTCGATGTTTCTCCCGACAATGCATATCATAGAAAACTTCAGCGATTGAAGCATCTGAATAGTCTGCAAGGGTATCCAGATTCAAGAATTCCTTATTCTGCAATTCTTCCATGTCATAATATATACAATATAGCAACGTGGCATACGTATCCCTTATTCCATAAGGGCAACCATCTCTGTACACAATAAAATACCCCTCTCCTCTCCATTCATCATAATAGAAATTATTGCATTCCGTTTCTATAGCATATTTATCTTTACCAC
>CAZKPZ010000093.1:0-10303 GCA_964554745.1 uncultured Treponema sp.
ATGGATTACGCTTTTTTTGTAAATTTATCTAAAACTCGAAATTTGGGCTAAATAATATAACGAAATAAGGGGATGCGCCCCCAGCAAGAGCACATCCCCTTTATTGTTTGTTCTATCCAGCTTTTGCTTAGATTCCGTTGTAGTGGGTGCGGACTTTGTCCAGCACGTAGGCACGGAATTCCTCAAGCTTAAATGACTTCTGCTCCAGACCGCTTGAAGCGCGGAAGCGCACGGTTACAGTACCTTCCTGCTGCTCCTTTGCTCCGACTACCAGAATATATGGTGTCTTGTGCTCGGCGGTGAGGGTCTTAATCTTGCTCTTCATGTTGCTGTCGTCTACATAGGCGTTGGCACGAACATTCTCCTCGCGCAAGAATGAAGCGACCTTCTCGGCATAGTCATTGAAGTCCTTACCGACCGGAACGACCGCAACCTGCTCAAAGTGCAGCCAAGTCGGGAAAGAACCGGCGTAGTTCTCTATCAAAATACCCAGGAAACGCTCGAGCGAACCAAGGACGGCACGGTGGAGCATAACCGGATGGTGCTTCTGGTTGTCAGCACCGATGTAGGTTGCGTCAAGACGCTCTGCTGACGGCAACTGATAGTCGAGCTGGATTGTTCCGCACTGCCACTGGCGGCCGAGCGCGTCTATAAGAGTGAACTCAAGCTTAGGACCGTAGAACGCTCCTTCCTTTGGCTGCAGTTCATACTTGAGTCCCGCAGCGTCGCAGGCATTTGCAAGAGCCTCTTCCGCATGCTTCCAAGTCGCCTCGTCACCAACGTGGTCATCAGGCATAGTGGAAAGCTTTACGAGCAAGTTCTTGTCAAAACCGAAATCCTTGTATACATCAACCAGCAGGTGGCAGAACTTCTTGACTTCAGCCTCAATCTGGTCTTCTGTACAAAGGATGTGCGCATCGTCCTGCACAAAGCCGCGCACGCGCATGATTCCGTGCAAGGTTCCGCTCGGCTCATTGCGTACACAGTGACCGAATTCAGCCATGCGCAGCGGCAAGTCCTTGTAGCTTCTGGTGCGGCTCTTGAAAATCTCAAGCGCACCGGGGCAGTTCATCGGCTTTACGGCAAAAATGCGCTTTTCGCTTTCAGTGACGAACATGTTCTGCTGATAGTGTCCCCAGTGTCCGCTGCGTTCCCAGAGTGAACGCGGCATGATTGCAGGAGTATTCACCTCTACGTAGCCGTCCTGAATGACCTTGCGGCGCATGTAGTCCTGCAAGGTGACGTACATTGTCCAGCCGTTCGGATGCCAGAAAACCTGTCCCGGGTCTTCCGGGTCAAGGTGGAAGAGATCCATCTGCACGCCGAGCTTGCGGTGGTCGCGCTTGTCTGCCTCTGCGAGCATATCGAGATGAGCCTTGAGGTCATTTGGCTTGTAGAACGCGACAGCATAAATGCGAGAGAGCATAGGGCGGGAAGAATCTCCGCGCCAGTATGCTCCGGCCATATTCATGAGCTTGAAAGACTGGGCGTTAATCTCCTTTGTGTTAGCAACGTGAGGTCCGCGGCAGAGATCGGTGAAGCCGTCCTGTGTGTATGTGGTTATGGTCTCGCCGTCAGGCAAATCCTTTATAAGCTCCACTTTGTAAGGCTGATCCTTAAACAAGTCCAAAGCTTCGGCTTTGGTTACTTCTTTACGGGTGAAGTCTGAGTTAGAAGCAAGGATTTTGCGCATTTCCTTTTCTATTGCAGGAAAATCAGATTCACTCGCCTTGTGATCTGCAGGAAAGTCAAAATCATAATAAAAACCGTTATCAATAGAAGGCCCAATCGCTATTTTGGTGCCCGGGAAAAGGCGAAGAACAGCTTCCGCCATTACGTGAGACAGGCTGTGGCGTACAGTCTGCAATTTTTCATCAACTGCCATAATTTAGATAGAATAGTGCATTTTGCCCATTAGTTCAAGAGAGTCCTGAGAATGAGTGCCCGGGCAGTACGGCACAAAAAAAAGCGACATACCCACCCATATAAGGTGAGTATGTCGCCCCTTACTGTAAGTCAGCCGCGAGGCGCCCTGACTAGTTTGCTGCGCAAACTAGCCTACTGAGCCAAGTATGCGTTAATGCTGGCTGCAGCTTTTCTACCTTCTCCCATAGCGAGAATGACCGTGGCGGCACCAAGAACGATGTCTCCGCCTGCCCACACCTTTGTCATGCTGGTCTTCTGGTTCTCGTCAACGGTAATGTGTCCGCGCGGATCAGTGTTGATTTCCGGCGTGGTCTTGTGAATCAGCGGGTTGGAGTTATTGCCGAGCGCGACAATGACGGCATCGCAGTCAATGCGGTGCTCACTGCCCTTAATCTCAACCGGGCGGCGGCGGCCGGAAGCATCAGGCTCTCCAAGCTCGTAGCTCAAGGCAGTTACACCGACGACCTTGCCGGTCTCCTTGTCACCCAGGACTTCCACCGGGTTTTCCAGGAAGCGGAATACAACTCCCTCTTCCTCTGCGTGGGCAACCTCTTCCTTACGGGCAGGCATCTCGCTTCTGGTTCTGCGGTACAGAACGGTGACTGTCTCCGCACCCAGTCGCAAGGCCATACGGGCTGCGTCCATGGCAACGTTACCGCCGCCGCAGACAACCACATTCTTGGCCTCGTAATACGGGGTGTCGGCGATGCCTTTCTCGTACGCCTTCATCAAGTTGGCACGTGTCAAATATTCGTTGGCGCTAAATACGCCGATGTAGTTCTCACCGGGAATTCCAAAGAACTTTGGCAGACCGGCTCCTGTTCCTACGAATGCGGCGTCAAAGCCCTTTTCCGTAAGAATCTGCTGTATGCTGGTAGTACGGCCTACCAGAGTGTTCATCTCAAACTTAACGCCGATGTCCTTGAGGGACTGAACTTCTTTTGCGACAATCTCCTTCGGCAGACGGAATTCCGGGATTCCGTACACCATAACACCGCCGGCCTTGTGGAAAGCCTCGAACACGGTAACATCGTGACCTGCGCGGCGGCAGTCAGCGGCAACGGTAAGTCCTGCAGGACCAGAACCTATAACAGCGACTTTCTTTCCTGTCGCGGCAGGAACCTGAATCTTTGTTACGGCATTGTTGTTGCGCTCCCAGTCGGCAACAAAGCGTTCCAGACGTCCGATACTTACGGCTTCGTCCACGCTCTTGTGAACCTTACCGACGGTGCACTGACCCTGGCACTGTGTTTCCTGCGGGCATACGCGTCCGCAGATAGAAGGCAGAAGGTTTGTCTGCTTGATGATATCAGCGGCCTTTGCAAACTCGCCCTTTGCGACTTCCGCAATGAATTCTGGAATGTGGACGTTTACCGGGCAGCCCGTTACGCACGGCTGGTTCTTGCACTGCAGACAGCGGTTAGCCTCAACGACGGCCTGCTCGCGAGTGTAGCCCAAGGCGACTTCGCTCATATTGCGCGCGCGAACCTTCGGCTCCTGCGAGGGCATGAGCTGCAGCGGAATCGCCATGCGCTCGTTATTCTTGAGAGAGCCGTCCTTTATCTTGCTTTCTATTTTCTTATATTCTTCCTCGCCTCTTTTTGCGAGTTCTTCTGCACTGATATGTTCTGCCATCTTGTACCTCGTATTAGTTAAGACCGATTTTGCACTTATGGAAAGCTTCCGTCTCCTGCGGCTTGAAAGACTTCATTCTGAGCATCATGTTGTCCCAATCCACCAAGTGACCGTCAAAGTCAGGGCCGTCTACACAAACGAACTTGGTTTCGCCGCCTACGCTCACACGGCAACCGCCGCACATACCGGTTCCGTCAATCATAATAGTATTCAGTGAAACCGTTGTAGGAACATTGTATTTTTTAGTGCACTGACAGCAGAACTTCATCATGATTGGCGGTCCAATCGCAATGACTTCCGCCGGGGGAACATCAGACTGGCAAAGGCGCTCAAGCGGAATCGTCGTAACGCCCTTCTCGCCGGCAGAGCCGTCGTCAGTAGTAATAACAACCTCGTCGCATACGGCTTTCATTTCATCAACAAAAATGAGCAAGTCCTTTGTGCGCGCGCCTTCAATAAGAATAACCTTGTTGCCCGCGGCCTTAAGCGCTTGAACAATCGGGTAAAGGGGAGCCGTACCGAATCCGCCGCCTACACATACAACAGGTCTGTCGTACTTGCGGATGTTAGAAGGAGTTCCCAGCGGACCTAAAACTCCGCCCAGATAATCACCCTCTTTCAGCTGAGAAAGCTTGTATGTAGAAGCTCCTACCGGTTGAAACGCAATGGCGACCCAGCCCTCTTCGGCGTTTGCGTCAGCAATGGTAAGCGGAATGCGCTCACTCAAATCCTGATCCACCTGCACAATGAGAAACTGACCGGCCTTACGGTTCTTTGCAATGTCGGGAGCCTCGAATTTCATGTAGTAAACTACATCAGAAAGCTGCCTTTTTTCCAGAATCTTGTTCATTTACTTCCCCTTGCTCATAAAAGGTTAATTTTTACTAAAAAAACTGCACCAATTATACAGCATAAGAGTGTTTTTGTATAGTATTTTGTAACGAGCATGCAATCATATGCAAAAAGCAACTCTCTTTTATCCGCCCTTTAAAGCAAAAAAGGGCAGAAGCGCATGTTTTGCAGCTCCTGCCCTTTTATGCGAACCAGAAGTCCTTAGAACTCTTTAAGCGTCTTTTCGATTCTGGCAACTGCCTTGTCAACACCAAGAATCAAGATAGACCCGATTAGAGGCGGTGAAACGCGGCTGCCGGTAACAGCCATGCGGATAGGCATCATAAAGTCGCCCAACTTAACGCCAAGTTTGTCCGCAGTCTCGCGGGCAAGACTTTCGGCGGCCTCATGGTCAAGAGACGGAAGTTTCTTTACAAAATCAACTGCATTCTCAAGCACAATCTTGGTCTTTTCCTCATCAAGCTTCTTTGGGATAATCTCGCTCTTTGGCGGAACGGCCGGCTCCGTAAAGAGGAAGTGCACCATTTCGGCTGCATCTGTCAGGAAGTGCAGGCGCTCCTTAATCAACGGCATAAGCTTAAGCAAAGCCGCCTTTACGTCGGCAGAAGACATGTTCATTGACTTGTCCACGCAAACAGGCGCGCCGTCATCTCCGAGTGCGACACCGGAATACTCAGGGCCGACCTTCGGGGCAGGCTGTGAGCTGCCTTCAGGAATAGGAAGCGCGCCGTCGCCGGTACCGGTGATAAACGGCAAAGTCCACTTGTACAAGTCTTCGTCAGACAGCATACGGATATACTGACCGTTATACCACTCAAGCTTCTTATAATCAAATACAGCAGGAGCCTTGTTCAGGTGCTCAAGCTTAAAGTTCTTTGCAAGCTCTTCGAGCGAGTAAATGTCCTTGCCGTCCTCATAAGAGCAGCCCAGCAAAGCCACGTAGTTGACAATCGCCATAGGCAGGTAGCCGCGGGCACGGAATTCGTTAAGACTGGTTGAGCCGTGGCGCTTGGAAAGCTTTTTGCCGTCAGCGCCATTTACCATAGGCAAGTGGCAGAACTCCGGGTGCTCCCAACCGAATGAGCGGTACATCTGAACGTGCAGCGGTGTTGAAGGAATCCACTCCTGCGCGCGCATGACGTGCGTGATGTGCATCATGTGGTCGTCCACGATGTTCGCAAGGTGGTAGGTCGGGAATCCGTCGCTCTTGAGCAGGATTGGATCGGGAGAAATGTCCTCGTTCTTCCATATAATATCGCCCAGAAGGTGGTCGTGGAATTTCGTCTCGCCCTCAAGCGGAACTTTAAGACGGATAACGTACGGCAAGCCCTTCGCCAAGTTTTCCTTCACCTCTTCTTCTGTAAGCAGACGGCAGTGGCGGTCATAGCCCGGAGCCATCTTGTTTTCAGTCTGAATCTTGCGGATGCGCTCCAGGCGCTCAGCATCGCAGAAGCAGTAGTAGGCCTCTCCCTTTGCGACCAGCTCATCAGCATACTTCTTGTACAGGTCAAAACGTTCGCTCTGGACATAAGGACCGTACTCTCCGCCCTTGTCACCGCCTTCGTCCCAGTCCAAGCCGAGCCAGGCCATTGTGTCATATAAGTTCTTTACGTATTTTTCGTCATAGCGGGTTCTGTCCGTGTCCTCAAGACGCAGTATGAACTTGCCGCCCTTGCTGCGGGCAAAAAGATAGTTGAAAAGGGCAGTTCTCACACCGCCTATATGCTGCATCCCTGTCGGGGACGGGGCGTAGCGCACCCTAACTTCATCTGCCATAGTGTATTGCACCTCAAAAAGAAAATCTAATTGGCATATTATAGTTAAAAGCGGCTTTTTATACAAGCGAAAGCCATTCATCATAATATAGGACTAAACTAAAGTTTGATTTTGTGATACTGTTATTCGCAATGGACTTCAACACGCCGTACCTGACGGAACAGATTATTGCATATATTGGCAACAAGCGCAAACTTCTGAACCTGATTTACGAGGCAATGGTTAAACTCGACATAGAAATCAAACCCGGTCTCAAGTTCTTTGACGCGTTTTCAGGCAGCGGCGTGGTTGCGAGATTTGCTAAATCGCTCAATTTTGAAGTCTATGCAAATGACTGGGAATATTACTCAAAAGTCATCAATACGGCATATCTTTCTGTTGATAAAAAAGACATAAAGAAAATCTTCGGCTCAGAAAAGGCATTCCTTGCACTTCTTGCTAAAATAAACAGTCTGCCGCCGCCTAAAAAAAGCGAACAGTTCATAGCTCAGTATTATGCGCCCAAGGAAGACGACATAGATTCCGTGGACTACAGGACGGAGCGGCTTTTTTTCACAAGGCAGAACGCGCTTGCGATTGACAAAATCCGCAACTATATAGAGGAAAACTTTCCTGAAAGCTCCCGGGGCAAGAACAAGCAGAAAGCCCGCTCTCTTTTAACGGCTATGGTTGTCTACGAAGCCGCGACGCACAATAACACATCCGGCGTGTTCAAGGCCTTTCACAAAGAATTCGGCGGCCACGGCAAAGACGCCCTAAAGCGAATTACCGCACCGATTGAACTGCACGAGCCGGTTCTGATTGACTCTGACTACCCCTGCCATGTTTTTCACCAAGACACAAATGAACTTGTAAAAGAACTAAAAGGCTTTGACGTTGCCTACCTTGACCCGCCGTACAACCAGCACCAGTACGGCAGCAATTATTTTATGCTCAACACGATTGCCCGCTGGGACGGTGTAGCCATCCCCCTCAACCTTAACGCAAAAGGCATACTCAAGGAAAAAGCCGGAATCCGCCATGACTGGGTAAACACAAAGTCCCCCTATTGCTACAAAGAAAAGGCAGAAACATATTTCAGGGAACTGATTCAGAATCTTGACGCACGCTACATCCTAATCAGCTACTCTACGGACGGAATCATTCCTTTTGAGAATATGTGCAGAATCTGCATGTCAAAAGGACTTGTCTCAATCGTCACAAACGAATACACGACATACCGCGGCGGCAAGCAAAGCAACAACCGGCAGAACGCAGACATAGAGTTCATTCTCTGCATTGACACGGCAAAGAAATCCAATAAACAGTCAGAAAAAGAGATTCAGTCAATTTTCCTGCGCAAAAAACTTTCGCTGCTCTTTAAGCAAAAATACTGCAAGGCAAAACTAAAAAAGAACGGACTTACGCTTCACAACAACACGGTTACAGTCAAGCTCGGCTCAAAAGAGCTTTGCATCACGACAGACAACTACTTTACCCTTACAGAGCCGGCAGAGGCAGGCAAGCTGAGCCAAAGACAAGCTGACCGCCTGTATTCAGTTTTGTCAGCGTGCACATGCCAAAGCAAAGAGGAAGAACTGAAGGAACTTATAGACATTGCAAAGAAAACAGGACTTAAAAATAAACACATACTCAAAGCCATACCTCATACGCTTAAGAAACTTGCGAGCAAAAAGAATCAGCCTATTTTTTATACATGGCTAAAAAAAATCGAATCCCTGCAATCTGACTATCCGCAAATATATGATTTTATCTCAGCAGACATCTCAAAGCTAAAAAGCATCGCAGAAACACGGTTCACAACTTGATTTCTTATAAAAAAGCCCCTCTCTTGATACCGAGAGGAGCTTTTTGTGATACGCCTAATATCAAGAATTACTCTTCATTCATCATGTGCTGCGGCATAAAGACATGAGCCTTTCCACGCATCTCCGCAAGATTGTGATAGCCGTGGGTCTTCATAAAGTTCCGCAATCCGTCAATTACCTCTATCATAACATTAGGATTTGCAAACTTTGCGGCACCGACTTCAACCGCAGAAGCACCGGCCATGATGTATTCAACAGCATCCTGCCAACAAGCAATGCCGCCGATTGCAAAAATCGGAATGCGCTTTTCTTCAGGCATCTTCAGCAGCTCATCATAGACATCGTACACAATACGTAAGGCAAGCGGCTTTATGGCAGGGCCGGCAAAGCCCGCATGTATATTCTTAAAGAACGGAGCCTCGTTCTCAATATCAATGGCAACCGCATGATACATGTTGATAAGAGAAAGTCCGTCCGCACCGGCGGCAATACATGCAATTGCGACGCTTTTTATATCCGCGGCATCAGGCCCCAGCTTTACCGTAATCGGTCTGGTAAAAACCTGACGGACAGCGGAGACTACCTCAAACGCAGTATCAGCCTTAAGCCCCCAAGCAGCCCCGTTCCCCTTGATGTTCGGGCAAGATATATTCAGTTCCATCATCGGAACGTCTGTTTTTTCAAGCATCTTTGCAGCCTCAACATACGAATACAAGTCGGAGCCAGCCAAGTTCACCATAATTGTCGGACCAAGCTTCATAAGTTCCGGCAGCTCATGCTCAATATAGTGCGGAATGCCCGGATTCTGCAAACCGATTGAATTCATGTTTCCGCCAACGACCTCTATGCTGCGCTCGCCAGGATTTCCGACGCGGGGTTCAAGCGTACAGCCCTTAGAAGAAATTCCTCCCAAGAGAGAAACGTCAAAAAGCCCCCTGTAATTCTGACCGAACCCGAAAGTTCCGCTTGAAGCGATAACAGGATTCTTAAAATGAACGCCTTTAAAATCAAAAGACAAATCAGGCTCTACGCCTTCCGGCAGCGACTGTCTGCGCTTGCGGCACTTTTCAAACTGCAGAATCTCACCGGGGAACACAGGACCGTCCTTGCAAACACGCTTGAGTCCCTGGGAAGTTTTTATGGTGCAGCCCAAGCAGGCCCCGACTCCACAAAGCATCCTGTGCTCCATAGAAAGAAAGCACTTTACGCCAAGTTCTGCGCACGTTTGCTGGATATACGCCAGCATAGGAATCGGACCGCAGGCGAACAGATATTTATATTTAGCAATCACTTCTTTTGTAAGTGCAACCGGGAGCATCCCGTGAACACCAACAGAACCGTCATCGGTTGTAATCGTAAGATTCTTTGCATGCACGTTCCCTAGGCCGTAAGAACCGCTCTTAAAAGAAGCAAAGAAATCATACGAAGCATCCGGCAGGGAAGAAGCAAAGTTCGCTACAGGTGCCACGCCTATCCCCCCGCCGACGACACATACCGCAGGAGCACCGCCATTTGCCTCGGCAAGCTCTTTTGCAGACTCTCCGTCAGGCAGCTCAAACAGATTCCCCAAAGGTCCGATCAGCTCCATCTTGTCCCCTGCCCTCTGGCTGCAAAGTTCGTCTGTTCCAGTCCCCTTCTTTAAAATCATAAATTGGATTTTTACCTGCCGCTCATCGCCATCTATTAACTCCGAATGATAGACAGAAATCGGGCGGAAATACGTTACGGCAGAAGGCACAGCCTTGAGCATATAAAACTGACCCGGCAGCGGCTTTTTTTGACTATCTCGCTCCAGCTGAATCTTGGTTTCCAAGAGATACACATTAGGCTGTCCGTCCACAAGGGTGCAAGAAAGAACATCTCCCTTGCCATAAAAAAGCAGCCCCCTTCCTTTTTCATCAATATCAGCTAGATCCATAAAAAACTCCTGTTAGTTTAGACTAACTATAATATAATAAAACGCAGAGTAAAATTCAATGAGAGATTGAAATATTGTCACTCATACTTTATGAAGATTCCCTGAAAAAAACAAGAAAAATAAGACATTTGCCTATAAAAGCAGTTGACAAAGAAAATATTTTATAATAAGATATTCAGCACGTAGGGGCCATTAGCTCAGGTGGTAGAGCACCGCCCTTTTAAGGCGGCTGTCTGCAGTTCGAGTCTGCAATGGCTCACAAAAGCTCTCTGTTTTGGAGAGCTTTTTTTTATGCAAATCTAATTTCTTCACATCAAACAACAATCTGGTGTTTTCCGTCAGCAGAATCTGCAAGGCGAAACAAGCCTACCCCTCTCCAGAATTGCCC
>CAZKPZ010000094.1:0-10094 GCA_964554745.1 uncultured Treponema sp.
TCACTTGTAAATTTAAAAAAAATTAGAGCTGCCCATTTCTTTTTGGACAGCCCCACTGTTACTAGGCTGAACCTGCCTTGCCCTCTAAGAAGACAAGGCACTGTTACTAAGAGAGAGAGGCACATCCAGCCTAGTAACAGTGTCTTGTGTTGCTTCTGCCTAGCTGTTATAATTGCGCCATGGCTGATCAGTTTGCTCGTACGCGGCTGCTTTTGGGCGATGCCGCCGTTGAACGTCTTGCTTTGTCTCGGGTGGCCGTCTTTGGAATAGGCGGCGTGGGCGGCTATGTGTGCGAGGCGCTTGCGCGCAGCGGCGTGGGGCGCTTTGACCTTATTGACAGCGACACTGTTGACATTACGAACTTGAACCGACAGATTATCGCCACTCACAGCACTGTGGGGCAGTACAAGGTTGACGTGATGCGCTCCCGTATTCTTGACATAAACCCTGCCGCCGGGGTGAATGTGCGCCGCTGCTTCTTTTTGCCGGAGACTGCCGCGGAATTTGACTTTGCGGACTATGACTACGTGGTTGACGCGGTAGACACTGTTGCTGCCAAGGTTGCCCTTGTGATGGCCTGCCGCGAGAAGGGCGTGCCGATTATCTGCTCCATGGGGGCGGGCAACAAGCTTGACGGCAGCCGCTTTAGGGTGGCGGACATCTACCAGACTTCTGTGTGTCCGCTTGCGCGCGTTATGCGCCAGGAGATGAAAAAGCGCGGCGTAGAGCGCCTTAAGGTTGTGTTTTCTGACGAGTCGCCGCTTAATGTTGTCTCCGGCACTGAATCCCGCCCCGGCAAGCGGTCGCCCGGCAGCGTGGCCTTTGTTCCGTCTGTGGCAGGACTGCTCATTGCCGGCGAGGTGGTTAGGGAGCTGGTAGAGGTTGCCTAGCGCTTTCTTTTAGTCTATAATTCCCGGTGATTATGGTTACGATTTTTAGGCGCAGCGCCGGGCTTGCGGAAGACGGCTTGACGTCTCCCGATGTGGTATATAACAGGTTTGGCGCTCTGTACGGCAGCTATACGATGCTGCTGCTTGAAAGGTCAGATAATACAAAAGTATACGTTCCCCTGCACGTCAGCGGCAGGCATGCCGTTCTGGGCCTGTATCTTGTTCAGATAAGCACGGCGGAGAGCTGCGAACTGTGCGACTTTGTGTTCAGGCAGTTCCGCGTCAGCAAAATCTCCTGGGAATACTCTCTTGCCCCTGCGTCCGGCATCTGCCGCAACCACCTCACGAACCATTGGACACTTTATCTGCCGCAGACAAAAGACGAGCTGTGGGAACGAATGTCTTCAAAGTCAAAGCAGACGCTGAGGCGCAAGGAGAGGAACTTGCAGAAATTGCTCGGCGTTGACGCTTTGGAATTCAAGGAATACAGTGGAAGAGAAAATATCAGCAGCAGCCTTGTCGATACTTTTTTTGACTACAAGAGAAAGCTGATGGCTCGCGAGTACAATATGACGGCGGCAGAGTATCTGGGACGCTACCATGTTACGAATGCCTATACGTGGACGGCGAACGGTGCTCTTGTTTCCATCGTGCTCACCTGCGAGCAGGGCGATGACGTGTATCTTGAAAACCTTACCTATAATCCCGAATACGAAAAGGAATCCCCGGGCTTTCTGCTCTACGGCAAGACTGTTGAGCGCCTGGTGGAAAAGCACAAGCGCACGCTGATGTGCGGCGGCGGCCAGCAGGTGTACAAGCAGAAGTTCGCGAGCAGGGAATCTGTCTGCTATAATGTTGAGCGCTACCGTTCTTTGTGGGCTGCCCTGCCGGACTATACGCGCAAGGCGATAGCTAAACTTCTGAGGGTGGTGCGCCATTGAGCTTTATTAGTCACGTCCTGTATGCAGTCTTTGTCCGCGTAAAATATAGAGTTCAGTTTGTTTATTTTTCTCTGCTGCCGGTGCGCTCCGCCTTGAATCACACAAAGCGGGACTTTAGCATAACGGTGTCGCTCACGAGTTTTCAGGCGCGGCTGTCTACGCTGCACCTGTGCATAAAGTCGCTCATGGTGCAGTCGCTCAAGCCCGACAGAATCGTGCTCTACCTTGGCACTGACTGCGACGGCGTTACCCTGCCGGCGGCTCTGCTTGCGCTTGAAAAGCGCGGTCTTACCATAAAGCGCGGCTACCCGAATCTGCGGCCGCATAAAAAATATATGTTCGCCATGAAGGAGTACCCCCAGGACTACATCGTAACTGTTGACGACGACCTGCTTTATTCTCGCGGCATGATAGCAGACTTGTGGCGCACGCATCTGCAGTATCCGGCAGCCCTGCCCGCGCGCCGCGTGCACCTTATGAAGGCTGCGGAAGGCAGGCTGCTTGCCTATAACGACTGGGAGCGCGAGTGCGGCAGTGTAAGAACGCCGTCTTTCGCCTTGTTTTCAACTAACGGCGCAGGCTCTCTGTTTGCTCCGCACTGTCTGCCGCCGCAGTTCCTTGACCCTGCTTCCGCCGCAGAGCTGTGCCTGAACGCTGATGACGTGTGGATTAAGTTCGCCTTGATTAAGGCCGGCATTCCTGTCGTGTGGACGGGGCGGCACAGGGGTATGCCCGATGAAATACGCATAAAGGCTGAAAGAAAACAGGCGCTAATGGATTCTAACGTGACCGACAATGCCAACGACACTTATATTGCCGGCTTGGAAAAACACTTTGGCATTAGCCTGGCGGACTATTGCTGACGTCATTATGCAGGGGATTGTATGTTTGGAATAAAGACAAAGATAAAGCGTGCGCTTGCGCATCTTGTGTATCTGTGGGAGTTCGCGCCGACCGGCGGCAAGAGCCTTGTGCAGCTGGACTGCAACAAGAAATACCGCATAAGCTTGCCTACCTATGACGGCTCGGGGCAGTCCGTGCACCCGGATATTTTCTTTGACGAGTCGATTCAGCGCTTTGTCATGGCCTACACTCCTTATCCGCACACCAATGACAAGTTTGAAAATCCCTGCATTGCGCTCTCTGATGACGGAATCCGTTTTTACGAGGAGCGGGCGGGAATCAATCCTCTTGTTCCTGCTCCCCAAAAGGACCACAATGATGACCCGGATATTTCTCTGCGCGGCGGAACATATACCTTGCTCTACCTTGAGACTCTGCGCCCTGAACGGCAGAATCTTGTGGCCTTGCAGAGCCGCGACCGCCTGAGCTGGGCAAAGCGCATCCTGCACACGGAACCTTTTGACGGCGGCGGGGAACGCTTTATGCTCTCTCCGTCCGTGTTGTACCACGGTGCAAAATGTTACTGCTATTATGTGAACAGAAACTATGCGGAGGGGCACCGGCTTTGTGTTGTGTCCGGCGGTAGTGTGGATTCCCTTGATTTTTCACATCCGGCTCCGGTACAGGTGAACGGTCTGCCGCCGGAAGTCTGGCCTTGGCATGTTGACGTAATCCATTGTGCTGACGCAGATGAGTCCATGCTGATGTTCTTTTCTTCTGTAAAAAAGACCTCCGGCAAAAGCGGCGAGTACAATTTGTATGTGGCAAAGTCCAATGATTTGTACACGTGGAATGTGAATCCGCGCCCGCTGATTAGGAACTGTTACCGTTCGTCGGGATTTGTCAGAGATGATTTTCTGTATGTTTATTTTTCTTCTAATTACTATGCGGACGAGTGGACGACCGCTCTATTGAAAATTCCACTTGATTCAATATAATAGGAACGGTTATGGCAGTAAAGAAAATAGGCTTGTATATAAAGGAAATCCTGTATAACGTTGGCGGAACGGAATCCTGTTCCGCAAAGTTTGCCTCTGCATTGCAGACATTGTTCCCTGAAGCGGAAGTCTGTTTTGTTTCCGAATGTTATGCTGCTTGTGATAAAAAATCCGATGCTGATTTTGTCAGCATGGTGAATCGCAGGTTTGGGGTCTCCATAGACCAAGGGCGTTGCCGCCTTATTGCGGTGAACTGCAAAAGAGACGGAAAGTTCAATTCTTATTTTATTTCGAGACGCATTGTTTCCGAGTCCAAGCAGTTTGATTTGTTTGTGTATTGCTCAAAGGGAAGCTTGGCTTTTAAGGCGAAAAAAAATGTTGCGATAATTCATTTCCCCATGAATCCTGCGGAATGTGAGCGCAGCAGGAATCCTCTTTCGCGCCTTAGGGGCAGGTTGCGGAACGCGCGCTTTGCAAAGTCCTATGACGTGTACTTGCCGAATTCCTTCTTTACGGAAAAGTATATGCGGCAGTACTGGCCGTCAGTTCCAAGCGGAAAGATTGTTACTGTGTATCACCCTGTAGCCCCTGTTCCTGCAACCGGCGAGGCAAAGGAGCATATAATACTTGCCTGCAGCCGTATTGAGCCGAGCAAACATCTGGAGATGCTGATTGATGCCTACAAATCATCTGAGCTTTTGCGCGGGCACTACCGTTTTGTGATTGCCGGCAACGTTGACATGGACAACGGCGAGTACAATGCAGAACTCAAGAAGTACGTTGCAGGTTCCGGCGTGGAGCTTGTGCAGAACGCGCCGTGGAGCAAAATAGTCTCGCTCTACAACCGCGCGGAAATCTTCTGGCACTGCAAGGGTTACGGCGAGAGCGACCCCTACAAGATGGAGCATTTCGGCATGACTACGGTAGAAGCGATGAGTGCGGGCTGTGTTCCCGTTGTGATAAACAGGGGCGGGCAGTGCGAGATTGTGGCGCAGGGCTGCGGCTTTAAGTGGGAGACTCCGCAGGAGCTTGTGGCGTATACGGAGCGCCTTGCCTCTGACCATAAGGAGCTTAGCGCAATGTCGCAAGCCGCACGAAGGCGAGCGCAAGATTTTTCAATGCAGTCTTTCACTGAGAATTTGCGCGCGGTGTTAAAAAGCGTTTTAGACGAGTGAGGTTCGTATGGCAGCAAAGATTGTATTCATTACGGGGCACAACTGGGACACAAAGCGTCTCGGCGGCTTTCACAAGTTTGCGCGCGCCGCATGTCTGGCAGGGTATGAGACTGTGTTCTTCAGCTTTCCGCGTCCGTACTATGGTCTGCTCATGAAGCGGGAGCAGATTAACAAGGAAGTGATAAAAAAACTTACGGCAGGTGCGGAGTATGAGATTGCCGACGGCAAAAAAATACTTAACGTCACCTTTCCTACATTCCGTCTGCCCGATGCCGCAGGACGCTTTTTGCCGGCCGCACTGATGAACTTTCTTTTGACGCATTCGCTTGTGCCGTTCGCTTCGTTTGCAAGGCGCTTTCTTGACGGGACTGACTGCTTTGTGTTCGAGTCCTGCGAGGGCGTTGCGTTTGTGGACAAGCTCAAGAAGCTCTATCCCGATGCAAGGATGATTTACCGCCCTTCCGACCCGATGGTGTACGGCTCTGTTCCTGAGCGCACAAAGCTCTTGGAGCGCAACATGCTCTTTAAGGCGGACAAGGCCGTGCTTGTGAACAACGAGGGGCTTGAAGCCTACCGCAGGGAAATCCCTGACTTTGACGCGCGCGTAAACTACTGCGTGCTGACCAACGGTGTTGATTTAACGCCGTACATGAAGCGCTATCCTGTGCCGCAGACGCTTAAAGACAAAAAGACTGTTCTGTATGTCGGCGCATGGGGTGTTGAGTGGGAGCTTTTGTACAAGGCGGCCGGAGAGACCCCGGAGCTTGACTATGTTGTGGTCTGCCCGAATTACCCCAAGGAAGCGGTTCTCCGCCGTGTGGAAAAGATACCTAACCTGACTTATGTTCCGGGAATACACAGCGATGAGGTTCCCGCGTGGATTACTAACTGCACTGTCGTGATGGTTCCGTATGTGACGGACTTCTACAAGGACCGCCCTCTGGGCATTACGGCAAAGTACTATCAGGCTATGGCGGCGCACAAGCCTATCGTCGCTTACTCAGACACGCCCAAGCTCAAGGAGGCCGGCGTTCCTGTCGTGTACAGTTACGATGAGTTTATTGCACAAGTAAAACAGGCCGCCGCCGAGCAGTACAAAAAATATGATTTTGATTTGACCGGCAGAGACTGGAGCATTATAGAAAAGAAATTTCTTGGCGAAACAGGATTGTCAGATGAAGAAAAATAGAATCGCGTTCACGCTGGTCATGGCTTTTTTTGCATTCTGCTGCGCATGTGTCTTTGTGCCTGCCGTCAGAGTTGCGATAATAGACTACGCTTGCAAGAATGTCATGCACCGCACGCTCAACTATACGTATTGGAAGCAGCAGCTTTTTGCGCTCGCGGCGGTTTCGTTCTGCGCCGTTGTGTGCCTGTGGGCTGTTGTAGCCACAAATGCGGGAAGCGCCGTTTTTTGCCAGGCTAAAGAAGATTTGTGTGCCAAGTCCAAGCTAGTGCTTGCGCACAAAAAATATATTCTTATTGTGTTCGCGCTCTTTGTATTCGGCTTTGCTGCCATAATCCGCGCGGACTTTTATTACGGTCCTGCGGACGACTTGTACCGCGCTCTTTCTGGCTCCCGCGGCTGGCGGAACTTTTACCGCTATGTCTCGGAATTCCTTTCTGTGTTCGTGCACACCTCTCCCCATGCCTATGACATTGCTCCTCTGCCGCAGATTGTAGCACTCGCGGTGATGGCGGTCGCGGCGGTAATGGCGGCTCTTTTCTTGAGCGACGGCAGACTTTCAGTCTGGA
This sequence comes from uncultured Treponema sp., assembly GCA_964554745.1. Classification (GTDB taxonomy): domain Bacteria; phylum Spirochaetota; class Spirochaetia; order Treponematales; family Treponemataceae; genus Treponema_D. Next base: position 6,603 of record CAZKPZ010000094.1, read on the forward strand.
CATGTGTCGCGTCCGTGCCCTTCTGTCTCTTTCCCTTCTTTCTTCAGAATCTGTCTTACCGCTACGATGCGCCGTATATGGCTCTTGCGGTGCTTTTCAGCGTACTGCCCTTTATGTTTACGGAGAATGCCGTCTCTCATTCGGTCTTTTCTGTTGCGGGCTTGTTCCTTATGTGTCTGTCGTACCAGGGCGCTTCCGGCATTTATATTGTGCTTACTGCCTTCTGGGTTTTAAAAAACTTTTTGTCTGCAAAAAAGAGCACCGGGGAAATCGCCTTGTTCGTGTTGCGCTCAGTTGCATGTTATGCGCTGACGCTGCTGTTCTTTTTTTCTGTATTCAATGTTCCGCCGGAGGGCGGCTCCTACGTGGACAAGTCGTTCAGCCTTGCCTCAGTCGTTGGCAATGCGCGCAAGTATCTTTTGCGTGTGAATTCCGGTCTGGGGTTTACTTCATTGCGGTTTTTCTCTTTGCTGGTATCCGTACTTTTTGTGCTCTGCACCGTATTGCGTTCTGCCCGCAACAAGATTGCTTCTCTCTGCCTGTCACTCTTTTTTGTCTTGTTCGCGGCTGTCTTTTCGTACGGCTCATATCTTGCGCTGGCTGTTCCGCTCTTTTCGCCGCGCGCGCTGTTTGCAAGCGGCGTGTTCGTGTCGCTCTTGGCAATCTATGTTGCGTCCTGCTTTGGTGACGGCGTTTTTGCTTCAAAGCGGCTTTTTATTGCGCTTTCAAAGGTCTGCGTGTTTGCGCTTGCCTACTGCACTACAGTGTTCGCTTTTGCTTACGGCAATGCTCTTGCCGCGCAAAAAGAATACACTTCGTTCAGAACAAACATGCTTTTGCAGGAACTTGCCAAAGTGATTCCCGCCCGGGAAAAAGACGTGACTCTCGTGTTTGAGAACGGCATAGGTCTTGCGCCGGTTGCCCGGAATCTGGCAAAGGACTATCCTGTTGCCTACGAGCTTGTGGATACCTGCCTTGACCGCTGGGGCGCTTCGTTTATCCTGCAGCAATATGATTTTGTCCAGCTTGCGGAACGCAAAGGCGGCCGGGCAAAAGAGCGTGGCGAGGACGTTCCCGTGCTGAGCGACAGCGCCTACCAGACAATCTACGGCGCGGACTCAAGCTATTACGTCCGCTTCAAAGACTTCCGGCATGAAATACACAATTAAGCGGTAGAGTCTGCCCTATTCCTGCTCCTTTGCAATGTATATGGGGCGGTTTTTAACTTCGATATATATCTTTGCGATATATACTCCCAGTATGCCCATGCAGAACAGCTGCATGGAGCCAAGGAATATTACGATGCAGACAAGGCTTGCCCAGCCCTGCACCGGGTCGCCGAAGACAATCCTTCTTATGACGATGAATATAATAAAGAGCAGCGAAATGAACGTGCCACAAAAGCCCAGAATGGCTGCTGAGGCCAGAGGTTTTGTTGAAAAGCCAACGATGCCGTCAATCGCATAGAGAAAAAGCTTCCAGAAAGACCAGTGCGTCTTGCCGGCGGCGCGCTCGATGTTCTCGTAAGAGAACCACTTTGTGTTGAAGCCTACCCAGGGGAAAATGCCTTTGGTAAAGCGGTTCTTTTCTTTTAGGGCGATGACGGACTCGCGGTATTTTTTGTTCATCAGCCTAAAGTCTCGCGCTCCGTCAACAACTGGAACGTCGGACAAGCCCTGCATTGTCTTATAGAACTTGCGCGCAAAGAAAGAGCGGATTACCGGCTCGTTCTTTCTGGTGGAACGCTTGCTTGCGGCACAGTCGTAGCCTTCGTTAATCAGGGCGTGCAGCATTTGCGGCAGCAGCGCCGGAGGGTCCTGCAAGTCCGCGTCCATCACCGCCGTGTAGAATCCGCGGGCATTGCAAAGCCCTGCGTACAGTGCGGCTTCCTTTCCGAAGTTCCGCGAGAAGCTCACGTAGTGCACGCGCTTGTCTTTGCTGCGGAGCTGCTTTATTACTTGCAGTGTTTTGTCACAAGAGCCGTCGTCAACAAAGATGAATTCCGCGCGCTGCTCGTCCTGCAGTCCCAGCTGATGCAGCACTTTGCCTGTCTCTTCATAAAAGATGTTGAGCACTTCTTCTTCGTTAAAGCAGGGCACAACAATGCTCAGCACTATTCCGTCCGGGTATTTGCCCTGCAGTTCCGTAATGTTCACTTCATCGCTCATACGCTTCATTGCTCCTTAAGTAGCTTGCAGACTGTGTCGTACAGGCTTTTGCCGTCCGCAAGCCGAACGCTCTTTTTGCAGCCGGCCTTTATTCCCGCCTGCTCGTCGCGCGCGCTGTCGCCAATCATATAAGACGCGGCCAAATCTATGTTGTAGTCTTCTGCCGCTTTTAAAAGCATGCCGGGAGCGGGCTTGCGGCATGAGCACTCCGTCTTGTATTCGCCGCGCTCGCCTGCAAAGCCCTTGTCCGGGTGGTGGGGGCAAAAGTAGAGCGCGTCCAAGTATGCGCCCTCGCGCCCCAGCAGAGTCTCAAGCTTCTTGTGGATTTCGTCCAGTTCCTCAAAGGTCAGCTCGCCGCGCGCTATCTGCGGCTGGTTGGTCACCAGAACGGCAAGATAGCCCGAATTGTTTATCAGCTGTATTGCCTTTGCCGCGCCCGGTAGCAGCTCCATGTCGTCTATGTCCGTAAGGAAGCCCGCGCTTTTGTTTATAGTGCCGTCCCTGTCCAAGAAGACCGCCTTTTGCTTTCTTGCCAAGTTGCGCGAGGCGACAAGTCCGTTCTGCAGGTCTTTTTCCACCTGGTAGTAGCGGTCGGGCGTTCCCATGTCCTTTATGTATTCCGTAGTGTCGTAGGCAAAGATTCTGCCGCTTGCGACGGCCGGCTTTAATATGTCGCGGTCAAGGTCGTACTTTGTTCCGCTGCCGTCGTCCGTCGGGTGTCCGTTGCCTTTAGAAAGCGCGAGCAGTTCCGGCGAAATAATCTCTATGCCGGCGTTTACGCGGTTTGCATACCACAGCCGCTCGTCCTCTTTGTTAAGCCACTTGACTACGCGGCAGGTGTTCACCGGCATTTCTCCAGTGCGCTCGCCTTGCGGCAGAGTCAAGTCCGGGTAGACCGTCTGCGTTACCAAAAGAGACGAGTCGTAGGGGTGGCTGTTCGGGTGGGACATCAGCGTGGCAAGACCGCCGTGCGCCTTGTGGAATGCGATAAAGCGCTTGAAGTCAATGTCAAATATAGTGTCTCCGCACAGGAGCAGAAAGTCTTGTGTCAGACCGGGAATCTTAAAGAGCGCTCCGGCGGTGCCCAGCGGCACGGTCTCGTTGTAGTAGCTTATATGCACGCCAAAGGCGCTGCCGTTGCCGAAGTATTCGTTTATAAAATGCCCAAGGTATCCAGTCACCAGCGTGATGTCCGTAATGCCGCTGTTCTTTAGGCCTTCAATCTGCTGCTGCAGAATCGGCTTGCCGTTGATGCGTATCATCGGCTTTGGAACAGAACTTTCCACGCTCTGTATGCGGCTGCCCTTGCCGCCTGCCATAATTA
>CAZKPZ010000095.1:0-9948 GCA_964554745.1 uncultured Treponema sp.
TGTTGTATCCCTAGTCAGCCGGTTAAAGCGTTCTTGAGCAAGTTTTCGTCCTGCGATTGTTTCTTTGACCAAAGATGCGGCAAAGACTGCGACTGTAATTATGTATGCAATGATTACAAGTCGTGCCACTAAAGACCATTTTTTGTTTTTCATATTCCCACCACAAACGAATTTCTGTTTTCTATTAAATTTTCGGCATTTCCATACAGAATTTCATCTGCTTTTTCCGATAATAAAATCTTTCTTTTTAAGTTTTGAGACTTTGTAGCTTAGAAAGAGCGTAGGATGTCTTTTTTGAATGCTGCGATATCGGCTTGTAATTTCTTAAGGACTGTTACTTCACTGTCCATGCCAATGCTGCGCTGGTAGACTATGTAATCTGCCGGAACCGCCTCGCTGATCCATGAAGGGGTATTTATTTTTTCTTCTATGAGTTTGTTTATTTTTTCTCTTCGTTTTTCGTATGAGATTTTTCTGGTGGAAGAGAATTTCATTGGCTTAATTGTTTTTTCATTTGTTTCAGTCTTGCAAAAGTATTCCCAGTCAACATCTTTTACTTCTCCTAATTTATTGGAAAACAGAAAGTGGTCGCTCAATCTAAAAAGTCTATTTCCAAAGCTACTTGAAGCAAACCAATTCTGGTAGATAACAAGTGATGGCGATTTGAATGTGGATGGTGTTAGTCGTGTTTCTTTGGTAACTAACCTGCAGTCATAAAGTTCGTTTGTTTTTTCAAGCTCATTGGGTTGTGTGTGTGCATAACCCTTTGATGAAGCCAAGTCTAGACCGCAGAAATAAACGTTTCCGTTTGTCAGAGAGAGCGCCAGTTGCGCAGCCGTCCCACTGACAGTTCCGTTTCTATATGCTCGGGTGCCAGAGATTTGGAATTCTTTGAAAAAGTCTTCGGATATGCCGTCTCCATAACTTAATGGTACTATTGAGGAGTGCTTTAATATGCTTTGAAAAACTGCAGATTCCGGTGAAAGTGCCAATGGAATTTCAGGATGTGCTTTGAGGGTGTATGAAATGTGTTTTTTTGCCCAGAAACCTCCGTCGCAAGAAACACATAAATCCGGTATAATCCCATTATAAAGGAGTGGTGACATCGCTGACGATACTGCGATTAAAAAGAATTTTTCCCGGTACGTTTTTATGTAGGGAAGTGAAGTCTTAAGGCTTGGTCCGCTTGCACATACCAGAATGGGAGTTGTTCCTTTTTGAAAATAACATGTTTCGTTTACAAAAAGACTGAATCTAATTGTGTTTTTTACCCATCGTTTTGCAAAAAAACTTCTTGTGGCAAGAACATTTCGACTTTTTATTATTGCAGAACGTATTTCAAGCCAGACGTTCTTATATTCATCAGGAAATGCTTTTTCGGATGGTTTCCATGAAATAAAAAGACTGCTTACTATGCCGTCTTCTCCAAGATAGGAGAACAGCTGTTCAGAAAGTGTTACAGCAGAGCTTTTGGAATAATAAAAAGTATTATCCCAAAGCTTATCTGTCATTTTAAAATCATCACAATAATGAATACCAATAACCTTAGCATAAGGAAATTCTTTCTTTAGATATACCGCAGTATAAGAAAGCGCAGGACCAGTTACTATGATATAATTGGGCTTAAAGTTGCATTTAACGCTTTGTACGAACCGCAAGGCTTCTTGTCCAGGGTTGTATGCTGAATGAAGCCTTATGGAATTGTAGTTACAAGTTGCTTCTCCATTTGCGGATTTCGTAAAAACTACATTCATTAAGCCAAGCCGAGTTCCTTGAAGAGTTTCTTGTATGTGTTGAACTCTTCAGATTTTGCAAATTCTGCAATCTTATCTTCAGGAAGACTTTCCAGAAGCTGATCCATGTAAGAAAGAACAGACTTAATTTCTTCTTTCATGTTTTCAGGGATTGAACCTTCTTTATTGTCTTCGGCATTGTTTGCTTCTTCGACACTTCCTACTTCTGCGTCATCAACAGAGGCCTCGTCTTCTACAGGTTCCTCTGCAACTTCGGGTTCTACATCTTCCGTCGGCTCTTCAGTAACTTCTGCTTCTGCAACAGATTCTTCATCGACAGTTGTACCGAATACAGTCGCTTCTGCGGTGTCAGATATTTCTTCTTCTGGTTCAGCTTCTTCCGGAACAGCTGAATTGTCTGCTCCTTCACCCCAGTCATTGAAAACTTCCTCAACAGGCTCCTCGCTGATGCCTTTTTCAAGAGTTTCTTCGTCTTCTATTTCACTCTCTTCAAGAGGTGTGATTTCTTCTTCGTTTGTCTCCTTTGCAACAGACTCTTCTGTTGTTTCTTCTGTTACTGTTACTGGTTCATTACTATTTTCTGTCTGTGTATTCTCTTCGCTTTCAAGGTAATTGATATTCTCTTCTGAAAGCGGAGATTCCTCATCTTCTTTGAACAAGTCTACTGGCTCATCAAGAACAGGGAGTTCTTCTTCGGTATTGACTGTTTCTGCAACTTCCTCGTCTGAAGGAAGATCATCTTCCATTGTTGGAAGTTCTTCAGCTACGGACGGCTCTTCTTCCTCTTCTGCTTCGTTTTCTTCTTCAAGCTCCAGTTCTCCTATCGCAGGTTCTTCCTGTTCGTTAGGCTCTTCTGTTACAGGAACAGAGACTTCTTCTTCTGGAGTGTTTTCTGCTGCAGGGGTTTCTTCTTCAACGGAAGCTTCATCTGTACTTTCTTCTACAGATGACTCATCTTCAAGTTCAAGCTCAGGAACCTCATCTTCGGCCGGCATATCAACGGCATTTTCTGTTACAGGTGTTTCTACTGCTTCCTGTGGTTCTTCGGTCTCTGGAATTTCACGAGTCTCTATCTCTTCTGTGCTTTTTGCATTGTCGGCTGCTGTTGCATCATCGGTAACGTCAGCAGTATTGAATATTCCTCCCAGCTCATCCGTTGAAAGAGCTACATCATCCTTTAGAACTTCATTGTTTCCGTCATCTTCAGGTGGAGGAAGTGGGGTACTAATAACTTCATCAATATCTACTTTCTCTTGAGTTTCTTCTTTTGCCGGCTCTTCTCCCTCTGAGCTTGGAGTTGCTGCAGGTTCTTCGCTTGACAACTCTGCCGTATTAAGAATATTGCCGAGTTCCTTGCTATCAAGGGCAACATCATCCATATTATCTTCTGTAGTGAAGAAATTGTTCTTTTCTGTTTCCGCATCTGTTGTCTTCGGGAGAAGATCTGTAATTTCTTCGTCGGAAGAATCTGATGTCGGATTCTCAATGGTGCTGTCTTCTACCAACGGCTGCGGATTTTCAACTTCTTCTTTTGCGTTTGAGGACTTTTTGATGTTGTCAACTTCTTCTCTAAGTCCATTTATTTCTTTCTTAATACCAAGTATTTCATCAGCAATCTGCTTTAAAAGCTCGTTTGTCTTTTCCATATTTTCGTCCTCGCCTTCATCATTTGAATTTTCTTCAGATATTTTGCTTTCTGTAATCTCTTGTTCTTTTGCTTCATTTTCTGGTGCAATTTGTGTATTTGCATCAGAAATCGAAACTGTTTCGCCGTTTTCATCTTCTATTGAATTCAAGAGCGAATCTGCGTCAAATTCATCGCTTGCTCCAGAGTTTGATGCAGGGCTTTCGCTTATTTTTTCAGCATCCGCGTCTGACCTGTTGTCTATTTCTATGGAAACATTTTCACTGGTAACGTCAGATGCGTTTGTCTCGGAGCTGTTGTTGCCTATGTCATCATCAGAAGATACAGATATGTCGAAATTAGATTTTATGTCTTCCTCATTGCTGTCTGAAGTCTTAAGAGGTGTTTCTCCTGCTGAACTGTCGGCTGTTTCTGATTTGCCTTCATCTTCCAGCTGGTTGAAGATATCATCAAAGTTATCTGCGCTTACATCAACGCTTTCTGTTGTGTTTGCTAGTTCTGCAGCTGCCTTGTCATTGCTATTGTCATCAAAGAAGTCTGAGAAGTTTACGCTTTCTGTTTCGCCAGAACTATCAGTGGCTGTAGAGACTCCTTCATCTTCTATGTCATCAAGAGAGAAATCGTCGCTTTCCGTATTGTCTTCCATTTGGACATCTACATTATCATCAAAGTCCAAATCAATGTCCAACGGCTCTTCGTCTTCTAGTTCCGCCTCATCAGCTTTTACATCGCCACCTTTGTTATCGCTAAAGCTTTCACCTTCATCAAAGAATGAATCCAGTGAAATCTCCCCATCTTCAGCGTTGAAAGCGTCAAATGAATCTCCTGAACCTGCATCTGTACTGTTTGATTCAGAAACAGTTCTTTCTGCATCAGATGGTGTCGCTGAATCGTCAAAGAAATCATCTAGCGAAACTTCCTCTGTTTCGTCAGAAGCCGTTGTTTCCTGACTTTCTGTATCGGCGGTGACTCCTTGTGCTGCTACACTGTCAGGAATCACGGTTTCTTCTACTGAAGATTCTGTTGTATTATTATCCGTTGAATTATCTTCTATAGTCTCTGTGATATCTACATCGTCTGCGTGCTCTTCTGTTCCTGTATCTTCCGGCAAGTCATCGAGGAATGAAAAGTCTGTATCAGAGACACTTTCATTTTCATCTGTTATGGGAGTATTCGAAACTGTTTCAGAGACTTCGTTGACTTTCGAGGGGGTGTCTTCGTCAGCTTCGCCAGAAACTGATTTTTCCAGAGAAGTATGTTCGGACTCTGTAGGCTCTTTTTTGACCCAAACGCCATACTGGTCCAATTCTTTTTCTGTTTCCGAAGAATCGCTCATATATTTCCCCTTAATTAAATATTAATAACTACAATGAAAATTTTACTCAGCCGTAAAAATAGAGTTATACCCTTATTTTATCGGCAGAAATCCATTAAAATTCACAATTCTTATTGTTATATTGTAAACCATAAATATGTTTTAGGCAATCTGAAAAAAAATATCTTTTTAACATCTCTCATTGTGTTTTGCGCAAATGCCGAAAAAAAGAATAATGATTAAGTATAGACTCCTAATTGCCATATTTGTTGGCACATTTTTTTATGTTTTAACTTCTATATGCTGTGGTCGCAATAGTATTTGGGCAGAAAACCAGCTTGTCGAGCAAAAAAGAATCTTGAGTATGCGTGCAGCTGATATAGAAAAAATAAACGGTGAATTGAAACTAGAAAAAGTCGCTTTGGAAAAGGATATGGACGTAATTGCCGCCTATGCCAGAAAGCTTTCTTATATCCACGAGGGTGAGAAGCTTGTGAAAATTTCAGGTCTTACCTCGGAGGATACAGCACTTTATGATACAGGAACAATTCTCTTGCACGAGGAGCCTAAATATTTTCCAGAATGGTTTTGTAAAGGTGTAGGTATGGTCGTTTTTTCTGCTGTATATTTTCTGCTTCTTTTATTTGACGCGGGCAGAGGCATTGTTCATTTTAAGATGAGAAGCTCTTCTATTAATCAGTTGCAAGGGCAGCCTGTAGTATGATGATTATAAAAAAAACTGACAGAGAATCTGTGGTAAAAGTTGCAGATTGCTTAAAAAACGGCGGAATAGCGGTTTTACCCACAGATACAGTGTACGGCTTTAGTGCTGTTGTAGACTTAAAGAATATGGCTAAAAAGGAGACCGATGCCAGAATACGCGCTATAAAAGGCAGAGCGGAGACAAAGCCTTTTATTGAACTGATTGCACGGCCTGAAGATATACAAAAATACACGGCAGATAGAATACCGGCCGAACTTCTAAGCAAATGGCCTGGGCCTCTTACTGTGATAGTGACTCTAAAAGATGACTGTCCTCTGGATACGAACCTAAAGACTGTCGCGTTCAGGTGTCCTGGGGATGCATGGCTACGTAATATCATTGATATAGTCGGCGCTCCGATATATTCAACAAGCGTGAACCGTAGCGGCAGGCCTGTTTTGGACGCAATTCCGGCTATTTCTGCAGAATTTGGCAATGAAGTTGATTTGATTGTAGACGGCGGAGCAACTCAAAAAAATGCCTTACCGTCTACGATAGTCTCTGTTGAGGAAGGTCATATAAAAATTGTGCGGCAAGGAGCAACGCGTTTTTCAAACGCTCGTTTTTCAAACGCTCAGCTTACTGTATTTTGAGCTTTTCCGTCAATAAAGGCTTTGAGGTTTGCCGCTACAATACCAAGAAGCCTTTGCCGTGTTTCAACTGAAGCCCATGCGATATGAGGTGTTAAAAGGCAGTTTCGTGCGCCTAGGAGCGGATTGTCTTTTTTCATTGGTTCTTCACTTACTACATCTGCCGCATAGCCAGCAATTAAATGCCTGTCAAGAGCGTCTCTCACATCGACTTCATTTATGAGTCCTCCTCGTGCTGTGTTAATCAAGTATGCGGATTTTTTCATCTTCGTAAGCGATGCTTTATTGATGAGTTCTTTCGTTTTGTCTGTAAGAGGAGCATGCAGCGTTATAAAATCTGACTTTTCAAGTAATTCATCGAATGTAACCGGATTTTCAATTTCAGTTTTTGGAGTCCGTGTACAGACTATGACTTTCATGCCATAGGCTTTCGCAATTCTTGCGACACGGCTGCCTATGTGTCCATATCCAAAAACACCAAGGATTTTCCCCTCTATTTCAAACAGAGGTGCTTTCCAATAGCAAAAATCAAGGGAGCGTGTCCAATCTCCTGTCATGACTGAATCGGAATGATGCTGCACATGACATGCCCATTCGCTGATATACGAAAAAACAAGCTGGGCAACTCCGGCTGTACTGTATGATGGAACATTTGTAACTGTAACAGAGTGGCGGCGGCAGGCTTCCAAGTCAATGACGTTGTAACCTGTGGCCTGCACACCTATATATTTTACAGAAGGGCACTGTTGCAGTATCTCTTCTGTGATTGTGACTTTATTTAATAAGACTGCATCATTGTCTGCAATTCTGGACACTACGTCTTCTGGCGTCGTCCGAGGATAAACGGTAAGACGTCCGAACTGTTCCAAGGGGTTCCATGATAAGTCCCCCGGATTAAGTGCGTTTCCGTCCAGAACGACAATATTCATCGGTAGACCTGCTCTTAGAGAACTGTTACGCCTGCAGATGCGATTGCGGAATTGATAGCGTCCTCTGAGGCACCTTCAAAGTCTACACAGACTTGACACTTTGCAACTGTAGAAACACAGTTCGTTACACCGGCAACTGCCTTTACTGCGCTGTCGACCTTCGCGGCAATTGCATCGTCATCCAATCCTGTAACATATATTTTCTTCTGCATGTTAATACACTCCAAAAAAATCTCTATATTTTTATTATAAACTGCGTTTATAATTTATTCAAGAGAAATCGAATAATTCTTTGTATAATAATGAATTATCTTGAGTAAATGGAGTTATTATAATAAACTTAAGAGTCGTGCTACATGTTTTCGTATGTCTGTACGGCGTCTTCCAAGTGTTCTATCCTTATACCTGCTTCCTTGAACATTGCCAGAGAATCATCTTCGTCATGGTAGTGCTTTTCGCAGACAACACGCTTTATGCCGCAATTGATTATAAGCATGGCACAAGTGCGGCAGGGAGTCATCTTGCAGTAGACAGTGGCGCCGTCGATTGGAATACCGCGCTTTGCGGCCTGGCAGATGGCGTTCTGTTCTGCGTGAACAGTGCGGACGCAGTGCTGCGTTATTGACCCATCCGTGTGAATCATCTTGCGCATAAGATGCCCTACGTCATCGCAGTGCGGCAGTCCGGCCGGACTGCCCACGTAGCCCGTTACGAGAATCTGGTTGTCTTTTGCGATAACACAGCCGCTCCTGCCCCGGTCGCACGTGGCGCGCTTGGCAATAGTACGGCATACTTCCATAAAATACTCATCCCAAGTTGGGCGCACGTAGCTACTTTCTGCCATAGCTTTTTCCTACAGGTTTGCAACAAGCCAGTCCTTAAATGAATCGTAATCCTTGTTCATAGGAATTGCGTTGTCCTTAAGTTGCATGACTTTTTCAAGTCTGTCCGGCATGCTCGGACTTCTGCCGATTGCGTTCTGTACTGTCGCGCCGAACTTCGCCGGGTGGGCTGTCTCAAGCACAATACCGACAGCCTTTCCGTTAACAACCTCATTTGCCCAGTCCGGGATGTTAGCCGTAAGTCCAGGCTTATTGATGTCGCCCTTGAATCCGCCAACGATTTTTTCCATTTCGCCCTTTCTCATGTCGTTCCAAGCCTTCCAGCCTACCGCGCCGTGTGGGTCAATGATATAGCCTGTATTCTCATTGCACATCTTAATAGCGTCAATTGTGCCATTATCGTCTGTCCAATAAGAGGCGAACAGATGGCGCACCTGCTCCAGAGAATACATATTTGCAATGCGTTCGTAGTTGCTAGGTGCGCCTACGTCCATTGCATTTGAAAGCGTCGCCTGGGAATCGCGGGCCTTGTATTCACCAGTGGCAATCCAATCTGGAATAGTGTGATTTGCATTAGTTGCAGCTACAAACCCCTTGATTGGTGCTCCCATCTCGCGGGCAATGAGTCCGCTTGTAAGATTTCCGAAGTTTCCACTTGGAACTATGCAGATAATGCTTGCATCGTCAATCTTGCTGTCGTGGGGGATACGGTTCTTCACCACGAGAGAAGAGTACATATAATAGAAGCTTTGCGGAAGCAGACGTGAAATGTTGATTGAGTTTGCTGATGACAGGCGGAACTTTTTGCGCAAGTCAACGTCGGTGAATGCTGTTTTTACAAGCTTCTGGCAGTCGTCAAAGTTGCCTTTGACCTTAAGGGCGCGTACATTGCCATCAAACGTAGAAAGCTGCTTTTCCTGCAAAGGTGAGATTTTTCCGTCCGGATAGAGAATCGTTACATCGATTCCCGGCACGTTATGGAACGCACTGCCGACTGCGGAACCTGTGTCACCGCTTGTGGCCACCAGAATATGCAGATTGTCTTTTTCTCCTCTGTTAAAATATGACATTACGCGTGCCATAAAGCGTGCGCCGAAGTCTTTGAAGGCACATGTAGGCCCGTGGAACAGCTCAAGGACGTAGGTCACTTTATCAATCGGAACAACCTGCGGCATAAAAGGATATGCGTCCTGGATTATAGAATCCAAGTCTGCATCAGGAATCTCGCCTTCAACGTCAGGTTTTGCCATTTCAAAGGCGACTTCCCTGAAAGACGGCTCGGGGGTCTTTTCCAGATAAGACTTGTCTATCTTTGGAAATGATGTAGGAATGTACAACCCGCCAGTCTGTGCATTCATGCCGCTGAGAACTGCTGTTCTGAAATCAGCCTTTACGCTTTTGTCCCTTGTGTCTGTGTATACCATAATTTATACCTTTTATTTCAGTTTCTATGAAAAATATTGCAAAAAGTCTATCAAAAATTGTATATAATTGCAATAAGTAAAAAAACTCACAGGCATAATTATTTATGCCTTGTAATACGAGGCAAGAAATTTACCCCCAGTATACTGGGGGTAGTTGACTATGGCAACTACCCCCGCCTCTGCGATGGTCATCGCAGAGGCGGACGTTTTGTTGCTTGCATTATAGTTAAAATTTCGTTTTAAAGAGGTAATTTCTATGAAAAAAATGCGTCTGCTGGCCGTTTTGTCCTGCATTCTTGCGGTTTCAGTTTTATCCGGTTGTGTAACACAGAAATCCGAAAGGCTTGAGGCCTATGATATACCTGCAAATGCAACGGTGTTAGGACCTGTTCATGTGGAGATGAAAAAAAAGAATACTTATTCATATGCAGATTTCCTTAAGGAAGCTCAGAAAAAATATCCTCGTACTCAGGAAGTTGTGCATATTCAAATTGACGCACAGAGTAACAATCGTTATTTATTGCATGGAATTGCTATCTGCTATTAAAGAATAATTGTTGAGTTTTTTAGCCCGGGCTGTGTGTAATAGCGCAGTCCAGGCTTTTGTTTTTTTACCGGTCGCCGTAGTTTTTTTCTATCCAGTTCATGTATTCGCCGGAAAGAATATGCTGTACCCACTCCGGATG
>CAZKPZ010000096.1:0-9874 GCA_964554745.1 uncultured Treponema sp.
ATTACGGTATTTTATTAATTTTGTCAGTGTGTGCTGATGATGTTTTTTTATATGAGTTATAATCAATCTTTTCACTTTTTGACGGAGAAATTCTATGGCATTTACTAGAAACCGGGCTGAAGATGGTGTTGATGAAAATCTTGCCGGTAACATGGAGAATAAGTTGGATACAAATTCAGAACAGACAGGGAACGAGAATCTTGAGAGCGAGGCGGCTCCAAAGCCAAGACGGCGCAGGACTGTAAGAAAGGCGCTTTCATCTGCTGAGTCAGTGAAGACTGATGTGTTGCAAGAGCAGTCAGAGACAGGGGCTGAGAATGTGCGGCAAAATGAATCCGGAGATATTTCTGGTCAGCAGTCGCTTTTTGGCAGCGAGAATAATGTAGAGGGAGATACATTGTCTTCCTGTGAATCAACAGTGGCGGCGGAAAGCGAGTCTCGGGTAGATACCAGCGACGAAAATACCGCTGACGAGAATGCTGATTCTTCAGCAGGAGCATCAGCTGAGTCTGGGCAGCATGATGCAAGGGCTTTTTCTGCTTCTGGCAGTCGCTACCCTGGCAGGCGTTGGGATAATGGCAATCGTCGTTTCGGTAATAACGGCAATTCTGGTAATTATCGAGGAAGCCGCTATAACAGCAATGGAAATTCAAGCGGGTACAGGAACAACCGCTATAATAACTTCGAGAGGAACCAACAGAGGCTAGAGGCTGCGTTGGAGGCTCAGAGAATAGAGAATCCAGAAGAATATGAGTCAAAGCCTAGACTGCAGATAAATGATCTTACAAAGATGGGAATGGGCGAGTTGCGTGAAAAGGCTGCGCAATACGGCTTTACAGCCGACGACCTTGCTCCTATGAAGAAACAGGATTTGATATTTGCCGTGCTGAAGGCGCATACGGATCACGGCGGAATTATTTTTGCAAGCGGAGCGCTTGAAATCCTTCCTGACGGCTATGGTTTCTTGAGAAGCCCTCAGAATTCTTACTTGCCTGGTCCTGATGACATTTATATTTCACCGAGCCAAATAAGACTTTTCAATTTAAAGACGGGTGATACTGTTTATGGGCAGATACGCAGTCCTAAAGAGGGTGAGCGCTTTTTTGCCTTGCTCCGTGTGGAGACAGTGAACTTTGATGACCCCCGCGTAGCACAGACTCGTATTCCGTTTGAGAACCTTACGCCTCTGTATCCGACAGAGAAATTTCATTTGGAGACTATTTCTACGGAACTTTCCACTCGTATTATTGACCTGTTCGTTCCAATAGGAAAGGGTCAGCGCCTTTTGATTGTAGCTCCGCCAAAAGCAGGAAAGACTACTATAATGCAGAAGGTAGCTAACGCCATAAAGAAGAATAATCCAGAAGTGTATATAATCGTTCTCCTTATTGATGAGCGTCCTGAGGAAGTCACTGAGATGGAGAGATCCATTGATGCGGAAGTCATTTCTTCTACGTTTGACGAGCAGGCGACACGGCATGTGCAGGTCGCGGAGATGGTTTTGGAAAAGGCAAAGCGTCTTGTTGAGCACAAGCGGGATGTCGTTATCTTCCTGGATTCCATAACCCGCCTTGCCCGCGCGTATAACCAGACCGTGCCGACGTCAGGAAAGGTTCTTTCTGGCGGTGTTGATTCAAATGCCTTGCATAAACCGAAGCGTTTCTTCGGAGCTGCAAGAAATGTTGAGGAGGGAGGATCCCTGACTATAATTTCAACGTCGTTGATTGAGACTGGAAGCCGCATGGACGAGGTTATCTTTGAGGAATTCAAAGGTACCGGTAACAGCGAAATTGATTTGGACAGAAAGCTTGCTGAAAAGCGCCTGTATCCTGCAATCAATATCAAGAAATCCGGTACGCGTAAAGAAGAGCTTTTGTTGTCTGACGGAGAATTGCAGAGAATGTGGATTCTGCGCAAGGCTCTTAATGATATGGAAGATGATGTTATGCTTGAGTTCGTTATGGATAAGATGCGCAAGACCAAGGATAACGCTGCTTTCCTAAATGCAATGAATCCGGGAGCGCCTTCTTGATATGGTAAGTGTTTTCTGTCTTATACTTCTTTTCAGTATGCTCGCAGTACCTACGCTTATGATAACGATTACGTATCCGTTCGGTCATAAAGCAGCTGTGTGGTGGTCTGATTATATAACAACTGTTTGTGCCAGACGTTTTTTTGCGATATTAAAAATATATCGTGGATTTCGTTTTGATGCAGACAATGCAAGTAAGCAAAATTTACCGAAACAGTTTCTTATTCTTTCAAACCATCAGAGTCTGTTGGATATAGTTGTCTATTTGGTTTATTTTGCTGGTAAGGAAGTGCGTTTTGTTGCGAAAGACGCGCTTTCAAAAGTTCCTATGGTTGGCAAAATGCTTAAGAGCCAGCAGCACTGCATGATTCCCCGAAAAGGAAGTCCGTCTCAGGCAATGGAACTCTTGAAGAAATTCGGTGAGCATGTGAAGTCTTCCGATAAGATACTTCCTCTTATTTTTCCAGAGGGTACGCGAAGTAAAGACGGTACTGTCGGCAAATTCTATGCAGCGGGTTTTAGAATGCTGGAAGAGACGGTAAAACTTCCTGTTGCTGTGTGCGCCTTGGATGGCGGATGGAAGCTTTCTAATTTAACAAGGATACTCAGCGGTTTTAAGAAAGGTGCATACAGAGTCCGTGTATTGAAACTCTACGATGCTCCGCAGAGTAAAGATGACGAAAAACGAATCCTTGCTGAGTCGCGGGATTTGATAGAAAAACAGCTTGAGGCTTGGCGAGTACTTGACAATTTTTAATTAAATCAAGTATAATCTTTAATCACGATATCATTTTAGGAGGAAGGGCTATGGCTGGAGCCAGTAAGAACTCTCGTACTACTGTTGCGACGCAGAAGTTTATCCATGAGGGATGCGGCGGCGAAATTGTAATGAAGACAATTATGGAAAACGGCAGAATCCGCAATGTCGCAGAATGCCAGAAGTGCAAGAAGCAGGAACGCAGACCTAAGGACTTTAAATAATAGTCTCGTAGGATTTGTTCCTTTTTATTTTTTTTTAGATTTTAGTTTGGGGGTAATCCTTTGTCAGTAAAAAAGACGTCTGCAGAAAAAAGACATGAGCAGAGTGAAGTACGCAGAATGCGCAATAAGGCTGTGAAGTCTCGTTGCCACACTGCTGAAAGAAAGTTTGTTGAGGCCGTTCAGAAGAAGGATAAGGCTCTTGCAGAGGAGAAGTATAAGGTTCTCCAGTCAGAGCTTGATGTTGCCTATAAGAAGGGTGTTAAGAAGCGCAATGCTGTTGCCAGAAAGAAGAGCAGAATGATGAAGTTCTTCCACAAGAATTTCGATGCTCAGACTGCAGCTAACTAAATAACCTGCACGGCAGCTTTCTTTTGTTTATTAACTTTTTCTTCATTACAAAAAAAGTTGCCGTAATTTCTTATCAATTTTGTTTCCTTCGAGGTTTAGTATATGGCCGGCAATAAGATTACGAAGTTTGACTTGGTAGAAGCTGTGTATCAAAAAACCTTGTGTGAAAGAAAATTGGCTCAAGATATCATAGAGAATCTTTTTTTTGAAATAAAAAAATCATTGGAAAATGGCGATACGATAGAGTTGCGAGGTTTTGGAACTTTTGAACCGAGGCTGAGACGTGGACGTCAAAAAGCACGTAATCCCAAAACTGGTGAACAGCTTTCCGTTGCTCCTCATTATGTTGCTGCATTTCGTTCTGGGCAGGAATTAAAAAAAGCTCTTTGGCAGCTTCCTGTCAGTGATTCCGTAAAAGAATCAGATGACGAAGACGAAAGCGATTCTCTTTAGTAAAAATACCAAACACAAATACTAAAAGTAGCTATTGAAAATCAAGTCCTAAATACGGTAGAATAAAGCAATTATGGCTAAGGATAATCGCAACGTCACAGAATTTGGAGAAGGTACCGTTTTTGAAGGAACGCTTTCTTTTACTGATCATCTCATTATTAGTGGAAAATTTTCAGGAACAATAGAAGCTTCTGGCGATTTGGAAATAAGCAAAACTAGTTCTTGTACCGTAGATAAGATTTCCGCAAATTCCGTTGTTGTTTATGGAACAGTGACTGGAGATATAGACGGACAGAAGAGTGTTGAACTTTGCAGGGGAAGTACTTTAAAGGGTGACATAAAGACTGCAAGTCTCCGTATAGCTGATAATGTTGACTTTGACGGCAAAGTCTCGATGACAGAAAATCCGGATGAGCATTACGAAGATTTATTTTCTATCGCTTCTGACGAATTCAAGAAAGCCCTCGCTGTAAAAAGCGAATAGTTTTACCTATAAGTTCTCCTTAGCTTTCGGCATGCTTGTATAAAGACCTAAAAAAGAGTATATTTACCTAGTGATATAATAGAAAATTACAGTTTTTACCATAGGGGTGGATTATGGCTAGTTCGTTACTTGATATTCAAAATGTAAACGTTAATATAGGTGAGAAGTCGATACTTCATGACATTTCTTTGCAGATTAATTCTGGTGAGACCCATGTTCTGATGGGACCAAATGGTGCCGGAAAGTCAACACTCGGATACACTCTGATGGGAAATCCTGACTATATGGTTTCCAACGGAAAGATTTTGTTTAATGACAAAGACATTACTTCCGTGAGTGCAGACAAGCGTGCTAAGGAAGGAATGTTCTTGAGTTTTCAAGATCCTCTCGAAGTTCCGGGAATCTCATTGGAAGCATTTATCCGCTCTAGTTTGCAGCAAGTGACAGGGCAGAAAGTCAAGCTCATGTCTTTTAAAAAGTCTCTTGAAAGCGCCATGGATATTTTGCACATGGATCATGCGTATGCAGAGCGTGATCTTAATGTAGGATTTTCTGGCGGCGAGAAAAAGAAGTCTGAGATACTTCAGCTGTTAATGTTAAAACCAAAGTTCGCAATCTTGGACGAAACTGATTCTGGTCTTGACGTTGATGCCGTCCGTACGGTGAGCAAAGGTATTGAAGAATACCAGAAGAACGTGGGCGGAGCTTTGCTTATCATCACACATTCAACAAGAATCTTGGAAAGTCTGCATGTGGACTACACTCACATCATGGTAAAGGGACGTATCGTACACACAGGAGACGGATCTCTTGTTCAGCAGATAAATGAGCGCGGCTTTGAAGAATTTATACCGCAGGAAATAAAAGATGCTGAGCGGCGAGAAAGACTTGCCGCTGCCGCAAAGGCTGCTATGGACGCAGTAAAGGCAAATGCGGCCAATGGAGGCTTGAGCTGATGGCAAGCGAAGAAAAGTCTAAAATTCAAATCGCGGACATTGACCACTCTATTTATGATTTCCGTTATGACGAGAGTGACAAGGACTTTTACAAAATCCGAGCAGGACTTGATGAGTCCATCGTGAAGAGAATCAGCGATGAAAAGAATGACCCTCAGTGGATGCGCGACTGGCGCTTGAAGTGTTTAAAGCTTTATAACAACATGAACGAACCGGACTGGGGGCCTGATATACACGATTTGGATATACAGAAAATCGTGACGTATGTAAAACCCAAGACAGAGATGGCTGCCAAGTGGGAAGACGTTCCGAGTGATATAAAGAATACATTTGAGAAGCTCGGTATTCCAGAAGCCGAAAGAATGAGCCTTGCCGGCGTTGGAGCGCAGTACGACAGCGAACTTGTGTATCACAATGT
Organism: uncultured Treponema sp.; assembly: GCA_964554745.1. Classification (GTDB taxonomy): domain Bacteria; phylum Spirochaetota; class Spirochaetia; order Treponematales; family Treponemataceae; genus Treponema_D. The sequence goes on from CAZKPZ010000096.1 coordinate 5,673, forward strand.
CAAAGATGAAGTTTCAGAGCAGGGCGTTGTATATACAGACTTTGAGAGCGCCCTTAAGGGCAAGTATGCAGACATGGTGCAGGAATATTTTATGCATCTCGTTCCGCCGTCAGACCATAAGTTTGCCGCATTGCACGGAGCGCTGTGGAGCGGCGGAAGCTTTGTATATGTTCCGAAAGGTGTAAAAGTAAAGATTCCGCTACAGTCATACTTCCGCCTGAATGCCGCCGGTGCCGGTCAGTTTGAGCATACACTGATTATTGTCGATGAGGGAGCGGACTTGCATTTTATAGAAGGCTGTTCCGCACCTAAATATAACGTGGCAAACCTGCATGCCGGCTGTGTGGAATTGTACGTAAAGAAAGGCGCACATCTTCGCTACAGCACCATTGAAAACTGGTCAAAGAACATGTACAACTTGAACACCAAGCGTGCTTTGGTTGAAGAGGGCGGCACAATGGAATGGGTTTCCGGTTCATTTGGAAGCCATGTGTCATATTTGTACCCTACGACCATCTTAAAGGGTGACCATTCTCGCTGTGAGTTCACAGGAATCACCTTTGCCGGCAAGGGGCAGAATCTTGATACCGGTGCAAGGATGGTTCACTTGGGAAAATACACGTCAAGCGTAATAAACACCAAGTCTATCAGTAAGTCCGGGGGCATCTCTACATACCGCTCTTCTATCGTGGTGAATAAAGAGGCCAAGCACTCAAAGGCCAGCGTGGACTGCCAGAGCCTTATGCTTGATGATGAAAGCCGCTCTGATACGATTCCTGCAATGAACATCATGACCGATGACTGTGATGTCGGGCACGAAGCAAAGATTGGCCGTATTTCCAACAAAGCAATCTTCTACCTTATGAGCCGCGGTATCAGCGAAGAAGAAGCAAGAGCCATGATTGTCTCTGGCTTTGCAAACCCGGTCAGCAAGGAATTGCCGCTTGAGTATGCGGTAGAGATGAACAACCTTATCCGCCTTGAGATGAAGGGCGGTCTGTAAGGAGAAAGCAGAGAATGGCAGAGATAAAGATTAATACGGAAGTAAACCAGTTTCCGTCTCTTACATATAACCATCTGAACATAAACAAGACTCGTTTGGAAACTATTGTGACTGGCGAGGCAGAGCCGCTTGAGACAGCGTTGCCTGACGGAATCTCTGTAAAAAGAGAGCAATCCGGAGACGGAGAGCATATTGAGACAGGTTTGGGTAAAGCCTTTGACAGCCGCTATGACGAAGCCCTGAGCACTGTTGGAATATTGCCGCGCGTATTCACTGCGGAAAAGAACAAAAAGGTCGCCGAGCCTGTTCACCTTAAGTACGAGGCAAAAGACAATGCCTCTCTTATTGCGGACAATCTTATTGTTGCAGAAGAGGGCAGTGACTCAGTGTTTATTTTTGAGTGTTCCGGCAGCACAAAGAGCGACAGTGCGCTTGGCTGCCGTATAAAGGTCGTTGCAGCCGAAAACGCGAGAGTTCATGTAGTGCTTGTCAACCTGACAGGGAGCAGCGTCCTGTTTTTTAGTTCCATAGGAAGTTCTCTGAGTGACAATGCGCAGCTTACGGTGACGGAACTTGAGCTGGGCGGGAAAAAGACTTATTCTGGTGACTATGCGTGTTTGCAGGGGCATGCCGCTGCATTTACCGGTCAGCTTGGCTACATTGCAAAAGATGACCATTTTCTTGATGTGAACTATGTCGCCCGTCATCTGGGGCGCGATACGGACAGCCGCATGATGGTAGACGGAGTTGTTGCGGATAAGGCAACTAAGACCTGGCGCGGTACCATTGATTTTGTAAAAGGTGCCGCGGAGTCCAAAGGGGACGAGCAGGAAAACGTTTTGCTGCTGAGTCCTGAAGTGGTCAATAAATCATTGCCGGTCATCCTTTGTGATGAAGAAGCCGTGGACGGCCGGCATGGAGCCTCTGTCGGGCGGCTTGGCAGCGATATCCTGTTCTATATGCAGAGCAGGGGAATCAGCGAAAAAGACGCGCGCAAGCTTATGGTGAGCGCAAAAATCGCTTCTGTGTGCAGGTTTATTCCAGACGAAGAATTAGTGCAGAGAATAAAATCCTTTGTAGAAGAAGCAATGGCATAAATAACCGCAAAATGCCGCAATAATTGTGAGCCGGACTGTTTAACCGCAGTTCGGCTTTTTTTATGCAGTAACGCTCCTTACATCTCTCGATTAACGTACGTATCAAAGGACGATTAACGTAGCTTACAATGTCGTGTTAACGTACGTTCCACTTCCTTTACAAGCTACGTTTCGATGCGAGTGTAACGTAGCTTACAAAAGACGATTAAGGTACAGAAATAAGTACAACATAATCTACAAAACAGATGATTCAAAATGAGGTAATATGTATGTGTTGCTTGCGGATTGTGATATGCGATAAGAAGTGTGGAATACTTGCCGAGCACCGGACTTGAACCGGCACAGCTGTTGCCAGCCGAGGGATTTTAAGTCCCTTGTGTCTACCAATTCCACCAGCACGGCAAATAATGTAATAGTTATACTATATTTGCAGGAAAAGTTCAAGATATGTAGAGCTTTTGTTTTCCGGCAAATAATAATGAAATTCTCTTGACATATTCTCATAGCATTGCTATATTGTGTTTAGTTACCGAACAGACGGTAACTAAGGTAATTTTTCTTTCGGGTGGGACTGGGAGGAACTTTATTTTGGAAATGACGACAAAAGAACGGATTCTTGAAGCTGCCTTTTCCTTTTACAGGGATATAGTCTTTGACAATATATCTTTGTCGCAGATTGCCGCAAAGGTGGGCATTACAAAGCCTGCTATTTTCAAGCATTTTAAGAATAAGGAAGCTTTGCGCCAGGCAATGGATGACCGTGTGTTTTCGGAGATTTCATTCGTGATGGAGCAGATGGACAGTCTTTTTAAAGAGTCTAAGCATGCAAGCGCGCTTTCGCTTATCATTGATTTTCTTGCCAGCCACAGGGAATATGCATTTTACTTGCTTTCTACAACGCCTCTTATAACAGAAGACTCTATCTTTCTGGAATTGCGCCGGCGTGGAGTGAATCTTTTTAACAGCATTTTTGCGGAAGATGGTTCCGTTCTGAATACGCAGTCGTATTTTCTTACGATATTTGAAAGTGCGACTTTTATCTGCTTCCTGCTTTTTTGGTTTGACGCGGAAGATGCCGGCTTTGTGACAGAGCAGAATAAAGAGCAGTTTATTTCAAAATTCAATTTTTTTATAGAAAACGGACTGGACTCTTTGACTCCGATTACTAATGCAGAGCAACTGGCGAATATCGACTTGCGTTGCAATGAGGTTTTAGGGCAACTTCCGCCTATAAGCCGCACGTTTTTGGCGCTTGCCTCTGTCATTGAGCAGAAAGGCGTACAGAATGTCACTGTAGAAGCAATTGCCGGGGAACTGGGACTCGCTAAGAGCAGCTTATATTCTTCGTATAAGAACAAAGAAGACATGCTGCGCAATCTTATACAGACAGAGGTCGGGCAGTTGTACCTTTCGGTCTTGAGGAACGTTAGGCTTTTTGAATCCGTTAGTGAAAAAATCTACGCAATGTTCTGTACCGAAATCCGCTATTTTATTTCCCGTCCGCAGGTGATTACGGTTTTGCAGCGCTTGTTTTTTTCCGGTGTGGCGCTGAAAGAAGAGGTAAAAAGTGACCTTGAGCACAACACGAACTGTGGAAATAAAGACAGGTCATTGGAAGAGCTGTTTTCTAAGGAGCTTGTTCTTGCGGTGCCGGATGTCGGCTTGCCAAACTTGAACAGCGAAATGCTTGTTTCGTGGCTTTTTTCACTGCCAGCCATGCTTTATATGCATTGTACTTTTCATGGTTTTTCAGAGAAATTGATGGTGCAGGCTGTGCAAGAAACTTATTTACATCTTGCGTATGGATTAAAATAAAGATAGGAGGAACGGATGCGTATGAGAAATACTATGAATAAAATTAAAAATGAATGCTGGAAAGTTTTGCTGGCTGTATGTGCGTTAAACCTCTTTCCGTTGCTTGCTACGGCTCAGGAAACTGTTTCTTTTACGGTTGACGAAGCCGTAGCCTATGCGCGCAAGAACAGCAAAACGCTGAAAAGTTCTGACATAGACTTGGAAATCAAGAAGCGCACTGCAAAGTATTCTTGGAATGTCTTTATGCCGACCGTGCAGACAAGCGCGACCCTTGCAAGGCAGAACAG
>CAZKPZ010000097.1:0-9781 GCA_964554745.1 uncultured Treponema sp.
AAAAATGTTGTAATTTATGACAGAAAAGTGGGGAATTATTATTTACAAGTTACCGGGCAGCCTTTTTTTGAAAAAAAAGCTTGCATTATTTTAGATGTATGCTATACTAAATATAGATGGTAAGGAAACAGGTTAAGGAGCTGTTACTAACCGCCATCAGATTGGAGGTGCAAATGCAGATTCCGACAAAGATGGTGACCCTTACGGGGGTGACTTTTTAACTGCCAGCAGAGCGCTGGAACCATTCTTCAACCTGGAGTATTGAGACTCAGGTGAGACAAGCCGCCAGAAAATGGCGGCCTTTTTTTTGCCTTTCACGGAACGGTTAACGTAGCTTTCAACGTCGTGTTAACGTACGTTGTAAAGGCGCATTAACGTACGTTGCAAAGGGCGTTTAACGTACGTTATAAAGGACGTTTAACGTACGTCTTTGCATTTTATGCACTGTTATGCTATACTGAATCCCTATGGCTAAGACGGTACTTATTGCTGGCAAAGAAATGCCTGCCGGAAGCAAATTTGCGGACGGGATGGCATTGTCAAAACGAAGCATTTCTATTACAACCAACGAATTACAAGAAAAAAAAGACGATGAAGAGCGCAGCGCGCAGATTACCGAAGCGGCGGGCATTTCTCTGGTGGAGTGGCATAAGTCCTCTCCTATTTCGTCACGGACGGTGATTCTTGGTACAGAAAGTGTATTCGGCAAGATGGACGAGGCCGTTCTGTATTTTGATGAGGAATGGTTTGCCTCGCACGAGGGGAGATTTTCCAGCAATGAGTGCAGCCGCGGATGTGACGAGCTGATTCTGCCGTTCCAGTGCCTTACGCGCGAGGTTCTGTCCCGCTTTGAGACAAAGAATTCTTCAGGCACGCCAGGCGTTCTTGTGTTCTTGTTCAAGGAAGCCCCCGATTTGGTTGACACCCTGCGCACCCCCGCACTGCGCAGCGGTTCAGAGGCAATCGCGTCTCCTGTTGTCGCGGCGGCGGCTTCCGCCTTTGTGATATTCGCAGAGAATATCGCGGCGCAATATGGCAATAATTCCTTTGTAAATATCATTTTAGCCCGCGGCGGAGACGGCAACGAAACGTCTTCAAGCGATGTGGAATTCGGCAAATGGCTTGCTTCTTACTTGGATGACTTTGAAGCGACCGGCGCAAAGATGGATGCCAAGACTTCCTGTGAGTGGGTCAAGGCCGGCACCCGTTACGGTTCCGGCGGCTTCTCGTTGTTCGGCAGAAAGAAAAGGGAGCGGTAGGGGGCAGAATGTTCGGCGGTATGGATTTTCTTTGGAGCTGTCTTTTAAAGATAGGGGCAAGCGCTGTTTGCGGAGCTTTGCTTGGCCTTGAGCGCAAGCACCGCTTTCAGGTGGTCGGAATGCGCACGCTGATACTTATCAGCGTTTCATCGGCCTTGCTTTCTATGTTGTCGTATTCGCTTACAGAAATTCAGGCCGCAAAGAACTTTTACGGCGGGGACCCTACGCGAATCATTGCCGGGGTGGTGAGCGGCATCGGTTTTTTAGGCGGCGGCGCGATAATCCATCAGGGAATGAATATAAAGGGGCTGACTTCCGCCGCAATAGTATGGACGGCTTCCGCCCTGGGGCTTGCTATAGGAGCCGGGCTGTACTTTCCTGCCTTTACGGTGCTCTGCGTGGCTCTCTTTTTGCTTATTGTACTGGAGCGCGTGGAAGAGCGCCTTTTTCCGGCAAGCAGGAACAAGACTCTGCAGCTGGTCTTTGGCGAGGACAATTTGGACTTGACGGCGGTAAAGCAGACGATACAAAACTGCGGCTTTAAGGTGACTGACTTGAATATCAGCTGTATCATGGCGAGCCGCCGGCTTATCCTGCGCTATACAGTAAAAGCACCTGACAAAGACAGTTATAGTGAAGTGATTTCAGCTCTTGCTGCCATAGGGCCGTTGGAAGAATTTTCTGTCACTAACTGACTAGACTATAACAAGTCTTAATCAAGATATCAAAATGATTGAAATATGGCAAAAAACTTCTATAATATAGAGTAAATGAAAAAGTTGTATGCGGCAATTTTCTTCTTTGTGGCATTGCTCCTGCTTTTTTGCATATACACAACGAAGAAGACTGATAAAAAGAATTTGACCTCCATGCTTCACACTGCGTTTTGGATGGCCTTTGTTGCCGCGTTCAGCCATGTTTTTATTGCAATAACACAGAACATTGTCGTCGCAACGCTTGCATATTCTGTTTTTTACAGCTGCATAAACTGGATTCTCCTGGCTCTCCTGCGCTTTTGCATCTCTTATACAGGACTGTCCCGCCATTTAAATAAAGACTACAAGGTTCTTCCCAGGCTTGGAGTGCTGTTGGCGGCACTGGATTCTCTTGTGCTGCTCAGTAATTATTTTACGTCTGCTGCCTTTACCTGCAAGGCAATTCTCTGGAAGGACTGGCACGAGTATTTTATTACCGAAAAGTGCTTTTACTTTCACTTCCACATTGCCTGCTCCTATTTGCTTGCAGCTGCTATTTTCTTTGTTCTTGTGTTTAAGATTGTGCGCTGTCCGCCTGTATACTGGAGCCGCTACCTGACGGTCCTTGTGTGTTTTTTGATAACAATCGGGTGGGATGCGTTCTTTGTGCTCAACAGGCATCCTGTAGATTTTTCTATTATCGGCTACGCGGTTGCGGCGGTGGCCATACTGTACTTTACGATGATTTATAAGCCCAATTATCTGATTAACAAGATATTGGGGCACATAGAAGACAACAGCGAAGACATGCTGGTGTTCTTTGATATTGACGGCAAGTGTATCTATGCCAATACCAGCGCACTGCGTTCGTTCGGCTACAGGGTCACGAACTTGGACGAGTTCCAGAATGTTGTGTCCGACTGGCTGGCGGATAAGGGCTTTGAGGCTGATACGCCCAGTTTTTCTGCCATGTGCTCTAAGGTTATAAACGGCAAGACCTACCATTTTGAATTTACCTACCATACGCTCTATGACCACGGTGTAGTGGAAGGCTCGTTCTTTCATATCCGTGACTGTACAAAAGAAGTCAATTCGTACAACGAGGCGTATTACAAGGCTGCTCACGATTCACTGACCGGAATGTACAATTTGGAATACTTTTCGGAAACGGTCTCGGGGGTGCTCAAGATGGATCCGTCCGGTTGGTATGTGATTGTTACAGACATAAAGGGCTTTAAGTTCATCAATGACTTGTTCGGTAAACAGACTGGCGACAAGGTGCTTGTCTACTATGCGGACTTGCTCAGGCGTTCGTCTGCTCCTAACAATGTATACGGCCGTGTTGCGAATGACCGCTTTGCCATTTTTACTAAGAATGTTGAGGAAGCAAAAAAGACGTTTTCGAATATCGGTCCGGAACTCGGCGCCTTGATTAGGAATTCCAACTTCCCTATAGTGATTCATGCCGGCATCTATCCGGTGACTAACCCTGCTATGTCTGTAATGAGCATGGTTGACCGTGCCTTGCTGGCACTGGGTACAGTAAAAGACAGCTATGAAGTCTTTATTGCAACCTATGACGAGTCCTTGCGGGACAAGCGCCTTTGGGAGAATAAGATTATCGGGGAACTTGACGGGGCGCTTGCTTCCGGCCAGTTTGAAATGTACCTGCAGCCCCAGACTGACCGTGACTTAAAGCTCTGCGGCGCGGAAGCCCTTATCAGGTGGAATCACCCCACGGAAGGTCTTTTGCCGCCGGCATGGTTTATAGAAACATTTGAGAATGACGGTCTTATAATCAAGATTGATTACTTTATCTGGCAGGAAGCTTGCAAGACCTTGCAGCGCTGGAAGCGCATGGGGCTTGATGACTTGTATATCTCGGTGAATATCTCTCCCCGTGATTTTTACTATGTTGATGTCTACAAGACCTTTGTTGACTTGGTGAAACAGTATGACATCAATCCTGCATGCCTTAAGCTTGAGCTGACGGAAACCGCCATGATTACGGATTCCGAGCGGCGCTTTGTGCTGATTGACCGCCTGCATGCCGCGGGATTCCAGGTTGAGATGGATGACTTTGGCTCCGGCTATTCTTCGCTGAATATGCTCAAGGACATACGTGTTGATGTCCTGAAAATCGATATGCTGTTCTTGTATAAGGCAAAGGACGTTGAGCGCAGCCGCATCATCATAAAGCAGGTTGTAGTTCTGGCGCGTGAACTGGGAATGACGGTCGTTATTGAGGGAGTCGAGACTGAAGAGCAGCTGAAATTCCTGCTCGAGACAGGCTGTGACATTTTCCAGGGATATTATTTTTCTAAGCCGATTCCCTGCGCCGCCTTTGAGGAAAAATATTTTAAGACTGACAAATAATCCGATTTGTGCTAGACTGTCGTAATTCTGATGGTACAAAAGCGCAAAACTAAAAAAAACAGGCGAATGTCTCCCAAGCGTAAGCGTGACACCCGAAAGGTCTTTATAGCGGCGGCCTCTATCGCCGCAGGCTGTGTGTTCCTGCTCTTTGCGGCTGCCTTGTTCGGCACGGCCGGAACGCTGTATGACGCTGCCCCTGCCGCTGAGCTTACACAGGCTGAGCCAGGTCAGTTGCCGTACCCGGAACAGGCGGCAAAGGCAACTGATACAAAGCCCCCTGCGGATACCATGGTACCTGCGGATGCTCAAGTATCAGCCACAAAAAAGGCAACGCCCGCTTTGCCGCAAAATTCGGCTCAGACAAGCAAGCTGGCTGGTTCTTTGCCGCAGGCAGAGCAAGCGGTGGCGAAGCGCACAAAAAAGCCGGCTTCCAAGCAAAAGAAAGAGTCAAAGTACAAAGTTCCGGCTGCACTGGAGAATGCCCGCCTTGCCTTTGTCATTGATGATGCGGGGCAGGATGTTGAGCGCCTGCGCTCGTATACGTCGCTGCCTTTTCCGCTTGCCATAGCGGTAATGCCGTGCCTGGCGGAGACAAAAGACTGCGCTGCCTTGGTTATTGCGTCTGGCAAGGAGCTTATGCTGCACCAGCCGATGCAGGCCAAGAATCTGAACCTATGGGCAGGTCCCGGCTCTATTACGCCTGACATGGAGCTTTCCGAAGTGAAGCGCACCGTTGAGAAGAATCTTAACGAACTGGGGCGCGGGGTAAGGGGCTTGAATAACCATGAAGGCTCCCTTATTACAGAAGACGAGGTGCGTATCGGGGCAGTGCTTGACGTAGCGAGTGACTACGGCGTGTTTTTTTTGGACTCGCGCACCACGTCTCTTACAAAAGCGCCCCAGGCCGCCAGTGTGCGCGGTATGAGCATACTCAGCCGCGATGTCTTTATTGATAATGTAACGGACAATGCAGCTATGCTTAGGCAAATTTATGAGGGGCTGTCTATTGCAAATAAAACGGGAAAAGCTATAATGATTGGGCACGTTGACAAGTCCGTCACTATTCTGCCGGAACTGCTTGCAGAGTTGTATCCGTATCTTGTTGAAGCCGGATACCGGTTTGTTACACCGTCACAGTTACTAGGGAATTAGGAAGAATATATGAGAGTATTGGGTATTGAAAGTTCTTGCGATGAAACAGCCTGTGCCGTTGTTGAAAACGGCAGGACGATTTTGAGTAACGTCGTTGCGACACAGATTCCGTTTCATCAGATTTATAAAGGCGTTGTGCCGGAGATTGCAAGCCGCAAGCACGCCGAATGGATTCTGCCGGTGGTGCGCCAGGCCTTGGCAGAAGCGCATCTTACGCTTGATGATGTTGACGCGATTGCTTCAACTAACCGCCCCGGTCTTATGGGCGCACTCTTGGTGGGGCTTACGTTCGGCAAGGCTCTGGCCTGGGCGACAGGCAAGCCGTTTTATGCGGTGAACCACATGCTGGGGCACATGTACGCTGCGCACTTGGTGAATGACATTCCCTATCCGTATCTTGGCTTGCTGGTGAGCGGCGGCCACAGCATTATTGCCCGCGTAAATGGCGTGGGGCAGCTTGACATTCTGGGCACCACCATTGACGACAGTGTGGGGGAAGCATTCGACAAGGTTGCAAAATACTACGACTTGGGCTACCCGGGCGGTGTAATCATAGACAAGCTTGCAAAGAACGGTGACCCCAAGGCTTATTCCTTTCCTATGCCAAAGATAGACAAGGAAGGCCCGGGGCAGATGAACCACCGCTACGACATGTCTTTTTCTGGTCTTAAGACGGCTGTGATTCACCAGGCGGATTCTTTTTTGAACGCGGGGCACGAAAAGTGCATAGAGAACATTGCGGCTTCGTTCCAGGAAACGGCGTGCAAGACTCTGGTCTCACGCTTACTGCGTGCGGTGGAGGATACCGGCCTTACTACGGTGGTTGCCGGAGGCGGCGTTGCTGCGAATTCCCGTCTGCGCGCCATGCTTGCCGAGCATACGGAGCTGAACTGCATATTCCCTCCGCTCAAGTTGTGCGGAGACAACGGCGCCATGATTGCCGGCGTCGCATATCATTTCTTAAAGCAGGGCGAGCGTTCTCCGCTCAATACTACTGCCTGTGCACGAATCCCGCAGTTCAAGCGCGGCTTGGCTAACCTTGCGACATTCGGGCGCAGATAGGCGGAGACGGTATGATACAGCTGATTGCCTTTTTGGGAAATTATGGTCACGAGTATGCCCGTACCCGGCACAATACGGCCTGGCTTTTTCAAGAAAGTCTGCCCTTCGCCGCCAAGCTTTCTTGGGCAAATAAATACAAGAGCGACTTCTGTGCGGTGGATTATGAGCAGTTTGCTTGCTGGCTGCAGGACGCAAAACTGATAAAAGCCCGGGATGACGGCAGTCTGCCGCTTCCTGCCGATGCGCCAAAAAAACTTTATTTTATGAAGCCTCTTACCTACATGAACCTTTCGGGCGACGCAATCGGCGAGGCGGCCCGCTTCTTTAAGATTCCTGCGTCTGATATTCTAGTTGTGCATGACGAGATAGAACTTCCGCTTGGAACGGTGAGCCTTAAGTGGGCCGGCGGCTTGGGCGGACACAACGGCTTGCGTTCCGCCAAGGCTGTTCTTGGCACGGCGGATTTCTGGCGCTTGCGTTTTGGAGTGGGCAAGCCTGCCAACGGTAATGTTGCAGACTACGTACTCGGCTCCTTCAGCTCAGACGAGCAGATAAGCCTGTCGCAGGTGTTTGCCCAGACCTGGGAACTCTTTGCAAAAGTCCTTACTGCAAAAGACCCCGCGCGTCTTATACAGGCCTGGGGCAAAAAGAAGCTTGTGGAGTAGCCTGTCGCACCTTACTTCTTGCGGAATACCAAAAGTGAATAAGCGTTGCTGCCCAGATTGTGGTATGCCGTCCTGAGCGCGAAGCCCGCGCTTTCGATTGCATCTGTCAATTCCTGGCAGCGGTACATCTTGCTGTTTCCGTTTGCCATGCAGGTAAAGTAAAGCGACGTTGCCTGCAGGGCATACGCTTCGCCCTCAAATTTCTGCTTGTCCCACAGCGGTTCAAGCACGTACACGTCTGTACTTTCATTTGCATATTCATGTATCTTGCTCAAGATTTTAGTGACCTGGTGCAGCGAAAAGCAGTCCAGGAACTGACTCATCCAGAATGCGTCCGGCGCGTCTGGCAGTTTAGTCTCCGGGGCTAGGATGTTGCCCTCCACCGTGCCGATTCTCTGCTCATAGCCATGCGCTGCTGCATTCTGTCGAGCGACGGCAGTCTGCCCCGGCAGGTCTACTATGGTGACGTGAACGTCCGGGTCATAGCTGCAACATGCGATTGCCCACTTTGCCGTGTTGCCGCCTATGTCTACAATGTGCTTTGGCTTTGACTTAAACACAAGGGGCAGCGCCTCTGGAAAGGCTACATCCGAATAAAAATGATCAAAGTCGAACCAGCTCTTCTTTTCTTTTGCAGGCAGTGAAGACAAGGCTTCGTAAATAGTCACCCACTTGTCTCCGAACACTTTAAGCCCTTCCGGTTTGCCGTTCTTTACCGAGTCTTCCAAGGCAAAAGCACCCTTGTAGCAGATGTCGTTGACAAAGTTAAAATTCGCCTTGGTCAGATTGTCGTTTAGCAAGAACCAGCCAGTCTTGCCCAAGGTGTAGTGTTCGTTGCCGTTGTCTGTAGAGTCCGCCGAAAGCCTGAGCACACCCATGCCCAGCGCCATTTCGCACAGCACGGTCGCACCGTATGCGCTTATTCCCGCTTTTTGTGCGATTTCTGCCGTCGTCAGTCCCTTGTCGCCGGAAGCTTCTATATGTTCCAAGACACCAAAGTCCAGCAAAGCGCGGACTGCCTGAAAGGAAAGCGGTGCAAAGGCTATCTTTTGTGCCTCAACCTTTGCGTCAATGGCATGCAGGTTGTCTTTTTTATACGTATCTATTGTGAATGGTTCTTTTGAGTTTCGCATTATGCGATATATGATAAAAGATTATGAAATTTTGGACAATAGCCCGGTAAGTTGGGGCAGCCGCACTTATGCGACTGCTCCGTTTTATATATTACAGTCCTGTAAAGCTTTCCGGCTTGAGTCCGTTGAAGTTTGCTGCAGGAACGATTGTTCCGTTCTTCAATAGCTCGTATGCCTCGTTAACCTTGCTTACTGTGTCAGCTTTGAGCAAACAGTGCTCTGCGCTTGAGACATAGCCTGTTGAGCCGCTGTCTGCGCCGAGCAAGGCGTTCTCGCCCTTAAAGCTGCCGTCCAATACCTTGTTAAGCTGGCGGTGTACGTTTAGACCCATAATCTTAAGGGCAGAAGAAAGACAGATGTTAGTGTCGCCGTTCGCGCCGTCTGCAAACTGGTCTGCGTCGCAGCCGAACACCTTGACGTTCTTTGCCTCTTTTGCAGCTGTGAAAACACCGGCTCCGCTGCCGCCTGCGGCAACAAGAATCATATCTACGCCCTTGTCAATCAAGGCCTGTCCAACAACCTTTCCCTTTGCCGGGTCTGCGAATGTGCCGATGTAGTTACCGCCTACATTTGCACCGGTAACGTCAACACCGGCGTAAGAAGCAAGCTCTACAATCTGAACGTTTGTTCCGTACTTCTTGTTCGCGTAGTTGACGCCGCTCTCAAAGCCCCACTGGTAGTTTACGTTTGACGGATAGGCGATGCCGTTTACAACGGCGACTTTCTTTGTGGCGGACTCAAGGGCGGCCGCGAGACCTGTGCAGAATGCGCTTTCCTGCTCCTTGAACTGCATTGCATAGATGTTGTCAACAACAATTGTGTTTCCCTCTGCGTCTGACGGATAAGTGTCTACAAGGATAAAGTCCTTTGACGGGTTGTCCTGTGCGATGGAGCTGATTCCTGCGAACTGGAAGCCGCAGGCTACGATTACGTCATAGTCGGCCACTATGTCCTGCACAACCTGTGCACAGGCGGCGGTGTCACCAGTCTCTTCGCGGATGGCCTTTACTTTTGAAGTCGGGTGCTCTTTGATAAAGTCAAGAATGCCGTTGTAGTTGTTTTCGTTGAAGTTTCCGTCATCAACACCGGAAGGTGAAGTTACGATGGCAATGTTGAGTGATTTTTCCGCGCTTGAAGCAGCGTTTGCGGAAGTTCCGGATGTGTCTTTCTTAGAACATCCTGAAAAGGCAACGATGGCGCACATAGCAAGTGCGGTCAAGACTGTGCCGTTAAGTTTTTTCATGAAATTCTCCTATGAAAAATAAAATTGAGGGGATTATAGCATAAACTTGATTCTTTAGTAAATATCGCGCGTTCTGTCGTTAACACGTCACCGTAAGCTACGTTAACGAGGCTTTGCAACGTACGTTAAAGAGGCATTACAACGTACGTTAATGCGGCATTGTAACGTACCATACACCGCAACTCAAAGACGGCGA
>CAZKPZ010000098.1:0-9344 GCA_964554745.1 uncultured Treponema sp.
TGATACTCCGCGAGGGGGAAAGTAGGTGGCCGCCGGCTTTTTCTTTTTAAAGTCGCGCGGGAGGCGTGCCCGCCTATGGCCTTCTTTTGAATAAAACGGTAATATTTCGTATGTGCAAGAATAAATCATTTGATTCTATTATTTTAGATATTGACGGAACTATCTGGAACACAACACCGATTGTATCTTTGGCATGGAACAAAGCCATACAGTTGGCTGGCTTTAATCTGCCGCCAGTTCGTCCGGAGCTTCTTCAAAAGGAATTCGGAAAAACAATGAACGTCATTGCCGATGATTTATGGCCTTCTTTAGATGCGCAGCAGAAAAAGCAGTTGATGGATTTATGCTGCCGGCAGGAACAGATAGCCTTGAACGAAAATACTTGTGACATAACATATTCTGGTGTCGTTGAATCCGTAAAAAAATTATCATCCTCTTTTGGCATTTATGTTGTCAGTAATTGTCAGAGCGGTTATATTGAATTAACACTCAAAAAAACTGGATTGACACCATACGTAAAAGATTTTGAGTGTTACGGCCGTACTGGCAAGGGAAAGAAGGATAATTTGCTGCTTCTGGTTTCCAGGAATGAGCTAAAGAAGCCTGTCTACATAGGGGACACCCAAGGTGACTGCGATTCCTGCAAGAATGCGGGGATTCCTTTTATTTGGGCTTCTTACGGATTTGGGCAAGCTGATTCGTATATAGCAAAACTGGATAGTTTTTCTGATGTATTTGATGTAATGGAATAAGGAGCAGTATGCTGTATATTTTTGATATGGGCGGTGTCGTTACGAATAACGCCGATGTTTTACAAAAAATCTTGTCGATATTGAATATCACCGAGCAGGACTTTATACGTTATTGCGGTTGTCTGAATTCGGAGAATGACACGACTTCCCTTGACCTGCTGAGTATGGCAAGCGATGGTATTATAGATTCACGGCAGTTTTGGCAATTGTTTTCACAGCGGTCAGGCATTACGGTAAAAACAGACTGGTGGCATTGGTTATTCCATCCTGTCTTGAACGAAAAGACTGTTGCAGTTATACGGCAGTTGCGTAAAGACGGTCACCGGGTTGTATGCGGTACCAATACAATCCAAAGCCATTATATGAACCATGTGGAGCGAGGTGATTATACCTGTTTTGATCAAACCTATGCTTCGTTTTTGATGGGCGTTTCCAAGCCGGATCCCGAATTCTGGCGTATAATTCTTACAGCAGAGGATGCCACGCCGTCAGAAGCAGTTTTTATTGATGACAAAAAGGTTAATTGCGATGCCGCCGCTACATTGGGGATACGGTCTTTCCAATTTACGACGGCAGAAGATTTGGCCGAAAAGCTCGATGTAAAAATCTAAAATCCTAAAAAAAACTGTACAAATTGAGAATATGAGTTATAATTACTACTCATAGGAGAATAGAATGAAAAAGTTTTTTGCACTTGTTACAGTTGCTTTGATTAGCATAGTCGGAGCTTTCGCCTTTGACATAACTACTGTACGTGGTACTTGGTACGATGAGAATTATGATGCGGATTGGACATTCAGCTCCAATGGAACAATCGTTCTCTCGTCGCATAGCAGTGGAAAGGTGCTCTATACTTTTGATGACAGTAATGTGACAAACTTCCGCGTAAATCTGCAGAATCAGGGAGATGGCGGTCTTGCCGGCCAGTCAGTAGTGATAAAGTTCCGCTGTGATGCAACGCAGCGTAATTATACTTTTATGTATCCTGTCGGTCTCAAGAATCCTTTGCAGGTTGAATTCGCTCCTGACTGGGCGAGAACTCCGTACAAGGCGACTCTTAACTGGCTCAAAGGGGAAAAACAGTAATAGATCAGAATATGTATTCAAAAAATGATGTAGCAAAGCTTCCTCCCATGGGTTGGAATTCGTATGATTATTACAACACTATGGTGAATGAGGAGCAGGTTCGTGCAAATGCTGAATATATGGCAGCTCATCTCAAGGAGTACGGCTGGGAATATGTTGTAATCGATATTCAGTGGTCTGATCCTAATGCCGGTGCATTGAATCCAGACGTGCAATATGTTCCGTTCACGCACTTTTGCATTGACGAGTATTCTCGTCAGATTCCAGCCCAAAACCGCTTTCCGTCAAGCGCTGACGGTAATGGCTTCAAGCCTTTGGCGGATTATATACACTCGCTGGGACTGAAGTTTGGCATCCACATAATGAGAGGCATTCCCCGGATATGTGCGCACGAGCATTCAAAAATCTTGGGAACTGATAAAACTTCAGACCAGATTGCAAATCCATTCAGCATAAGCCGTTGGAACGGCGATATGTATGGCGTTGACATGAGCCGGGAAGGGGCGCAGGAATATTATGACAGTATATTTGCCCTGTATGCCTCATGGGGAGTTGACTTTGTAAAAGTTGATGATATCTGCAATACGAATATGTATCCGTTGAACCCCTATTCTGCGGAGAAAGAACTGCCGTCATAGAGAAGGCCTGGCACTTGGAGCAGTATGCTAATATGTGGCGTATTACCGATGATTTCTGGGATGACTGGAAGTTGCTTCTTGCAATGTTTGAGCGTTGCGAACTGTGGCAAAAGCATGTCGGAGACGGTAACTGGCCTGATTGCGATATGCTTCCCTTCGGCAAGCTGGGCTGGGGCTGGGGAAAGGAGCGCTCGTCTAATTTTACGCAGGACGAGGAAATGACTATGATGACGCTCTGGTGCATTTTTAGAAGTCCGCTTATGATTGGAACTGACTTGACCCAGCTTGACGAGAGGACAAAGTTCCTTCTGACTAATCGTGAAGTGCTTGCCGTCCAGCGTTTTGCGCATGGTGCGTATCAAGTCCGCCGTGATCAGGAGACTTGTGTGTGGGCAAGCTATGGTTCAGGGTGTCCTGCGATGGGGCAGGAGATATACGTTGCTCTTTTTAATCTCTCTGAGTCTAGCAGGGAATGTTCTGTTTTGTTGGAAGAGATTTCTGGCATCGACAGTCATAAGACCTATTCTGTGCGGAATCTTTGGGCAAATAAAGACCTGTTCCCTCTTGCCGGAAATGCAATTCTTTCTCTTGATATTCCTTCTCATGGAGCTATACTGTTGAGGTTGAAATAGAACTGCAAAAATTGTATAATCCCTCATTATGCTAACACTAAAATTCGGGGGAACCAGCATGGGTTCTGCCCGCCGTATTATGGACAGTGCGGCGATTATGGTTTCACGGGCTAAAGTTGACCGTATTTCTGTTGTGGTCAGCGCAGTAGCAGGCATATCTAATAAATTGCAGGCTGCTATTAACTCTTGCGTTTCCGGCGGTGAACCCTCGGAATTTGTGGAAGATATCAGGACGGTTCATTCGGATATTTGTTCCGAAATAAAGTCAAGCCTGCCGTCCTTTAATCCAGAAAGCGTAAAGACTGCGATAGACAAACGTCTTGCCAAACTCGAAAAGCTTTTGTCCGGCTTGGTCACTTTTGGGGAGTGCCCGGCTAGTGTCCATTGCCGCATTATGGGCATGGGCGAGCAGATGAGTGCTCCGATTGTGGAAGAAGTGCTCAAGGCTATGGGGCAGAGTGTCCTTTTGCTTGACTCACGCAATTTTATCTATACAACTGGTGACCAAAAGGAAGGTGACCCGGACTACATGCGTTGTGCGGATGCCTTTGCGTCTTATCGTGACGGTGCAGGTACAAAGGCTCAGATTTTGCTTTTTCCTGGCTTTATCTGCTCCTGGACTGGCGGCACCGGCAGCAAGACGCAGATGGGGCTTTTGGGACGCAACGGCAGTGACTTCAGCGCGGCAATTGTCGGCAGCTGCCTTGGTTCCAAGAAAGTGGAATTCTGGACAGACGTAGACGGCATATACACTGCAGATCCGCGCATTGTCAAAGACGCCATTCTTGTCAAGGACATGAGCTATGAAGAGGCTATGGAGCTTTCTTTCTTTGGCAGCAAAGTTCTGCACCCAAAGACCTTGGCTCCGCTTGCAGCCAAGAATATAGAGGCCTGGAGTCTGGATTCCTTTAAGCCTGAAGCCCGCGGAACCAGAATCGGGCGCGGACCGTTCGAGAGTGAAAAGAACGCCGGTCCAGTCCGCGGCATCAGCTGCCTAAAAGATTGCGCAATGGTTTCTGTCTCAGGCCCAGGCATGAAGGGTAAAAAAGGCATGGCTGGACGTATTTTTGCTTCCGCAGGAAATGCCGGCATTTCCATCTTGCTTATTACTCAGTCATCATCTGAATACACTATTTCGTTTTGTGTCCGCAAGGCTGACGCCAACCGGATTCAGGATGTGCTGAAGGCTGAGTTCTCTCTTGAAATCGCCACAAAAGTCTTGGATAAAATTATTGTGCATGACAATTGTGCGATTGTTTCCATAGTCGGTGACGCAATGAAAGAAAAGCGCGGCGTTGCGGGCACGTTCTTTGACTCACTTGCCAGCAAAGACATAAATATCCTTGCTATTGCGCAGGGATCGAGCGAACGTTCCATTTCTGCGGTAATTAATTCATCAGACGGAGATACCGCCGTCCGCGTTGTTCATCAGTTCTTCTTTAATACAAGGCAGTCAATTCAGGTGTTTGCGTTCGGTGCGGGCACAATCGGCGGAACACTTATTGATCAGATTGCCGACCAGCAAAAAGTCCTGTACGAGCAGGGAATAGACATCAAGGTCATGGCCATTGCAAAAGCCCAGAAGATGCTATTTAATTCAGACGGCATTGATTTGCGGACATGGCGCGATGACATAAACACAAAGGCGGAGCAGACGGATTTGGACGAGATTTTGGAGTATGTCCGCAATGCTCGTCCGCTTAATCCGGTTTTTGTCGACTGTACGGCTTCTTATGATTTGCCCGAACAGTACCTTGAGATATTCAAAGCCGGCATGAGCATTGCAACTCCGAACAAGCGCGCAAACTCCATGGACATGGAGTATTACGAGCGAATTCGCAAAACTGCCAATTCCATGCACGTCCGCTTCCTGTACGAAACTAACGTCGGCGCAGGGCTTCCGATTATCGACACCTTGCAGAACCTCTTTAAGTCTGGAGACCGTCTTACAGGGTTCAACGGCATTATGTCCGGCAGCTTGTCTTATATCTTCGGTCGTCTGGACGAAGGCGTCTCATTCAGCAGTGCCGTCCGCGAAGCAAAGGAAATGCGCTTTACAGAGCCGGATCCGCGCGATGACCTTAAGGGAACGGACGTGGCAAGAAAGGCCTTGATTATTGCCCGTGAAGCCGGAATGAACATTGAGCTTAAAGACATCCAGATGAACTCCATCTTCCCAGAAGACTTTGATTTGGAAGGCTCTACAGAAGAATTCATGCAGAGACTTCCCGAAATAGATTCTTACTTTGCAAAGAAAATCGAAGAGCTAAAGAAAGATAACAAAGTCCTAAGAATGGGCGCAAGTATCAAAGACGGAATGGTTTCCGTCGGAATACTCGAAGTAGGGCCGGAAGATCCGCTTTACGCGGTAAAGGGCGGTGAAAATGCGTTTGTATTCCATACATCCCGCTATTCCCCGATTCCGCTTACCATCCGCGGATACGGAGCCGGAGCCGGAGTCACCGCAGCAGGTGTGTTCGGCGATATACTCCGCACCGTTTCGTGGAACGTTCAAAGCTTCTGATAAGCTTATTCGCTTTTTGAGTCCGGGTGGTCTTGGAACCATTCGGACCATTTTTTTTCTACCTCGTTACAGCACTTCTGCTTGTCTGCTACGCTCATAAACGATGCGTTAAAGCCGTTCAGTATAATCTGCTTTATATCGTTCATGGAGAAGTGCAGGTTGTGGTAGATGTTCCAGTACTCGTCTATCAAAGAGACTTTAAAGAATGTCGGATCATCGGTATTGAGCGTGACATTAACGTTTGCATCATAAAGCTTTTTGATAGGGTGGTCTTTTATGTTTTTTACGTATTTACCAATAAACGTGTTGCTGGTAGGCGATATTTCAAGCGGTAAACGCAGTTCCGCAAGTTCTTTCATGAACTCTTCGTCGTAGGCGGCGGTAATGCCGTGCCCGATTCTTTCTGCATGCAGGTAGTGAATGGTGTCTTTCATTGACCAGCTGTCAACCGTTTCGCCGGCATGTGCGACTACGTGCAGACCCGCTTTTATGGCGTTTTCAAACACGCTCTGATATTCCTTCGCCGGGCCGCCTTCCTCGTTTCCGCCCAAGCCTATGCCGATGATATACGGATTCTTCTCTTCAATAACGTGATTAAGGTTCTGCTGGGCGTTCTCAACGCCAAAAGTCCGGCTTACGTCAACAATATAGCGCACCGTAATGCCGGTTTCCTTTAGTATTTTTTCTGCCCCGTCTTTCAGAATGGACGACATCTCGTCAAACTTCCATCCCTTCTTTAGGTGAGAGGTAGGGCTGAAGAAAGTCTCACAGTATATAATATTATTTTCTTTTAGGTAGTTTTCCAAGTCGTCTGTAACGTAATACAGATTTTCTACTTTTGTAAAAAGCTTTTGCACTTCAATAAAGGAGTCCAGAAAACCCGGCAAATCATTATAAGAAAAAAGGGCATCAAGGTCTTTTGCACTGATAATCTTCTGCAGGTTCTCTTTGTAGAGCTTCTTTATAGTGCTCCGTCGTATAGCTGCTTCTTCATGGATGTGCAGCTCTGCTTTAGGAACAAACTTTAAAAGATTATAAAATTCCTTTTTATCCATATATTTAATCATACCACATGTTGTTGGAAAAAAAAAGAGGTACTTTATCAAATATGAAAATTTGTCTATTGACAGCGTAGAAAAGTTATAGTAACCTTAATATTGGAAAAAGTTTTATTTTCCGCAGCAGGCATCTGCGAAATTTCACGCCGTTAGACGGCAAAGGATCATTTATTATATGTCCAAAAAGATTTATGTTGGAAACCTCAATTATCAGACTACTGAGGACACACTCAAGAACCAGTTTTCATCTTATGGTGATGTTCTTTCTGTAGCAATCATTAAGGATCGCTTTACACAGCAGTCTAAGGGTTTCGGTTTTATTGAAATGGCAGATGACGATGCAGCTGCGAGAGCCATCGGCGAGCTTAATGGAAAGGAAATCGACGGCCGCAAGGTTAGAGTGAACGAAGCTGAAGACAAGCCGAGACCTGCACGCAGACCACGTGCAGACGGTGAGCGCCGCGGCGGATTCGGACGCGAAGGCGGCTACAACCGCAGCCGCGAAGCCGGGCAGTTCTAATTTTTTTACTGGTCAGTAAGTATCTAAACGATTATGATAAGGGTTTTTTCCGTTTTCGGAGAGAACCCTTTTTTTATGCAGTTACAAGTTCTGCAAAAAAAGACTTGCAACCGTGGAGAGGACACTGTAAATGAAAAGTGATTATATTCCGTTACGAAACATACATATCGATGACTCATATTGGAATGAGTATATAAGCCTTATTCCCAAAAAAGTTCTGCCGTACCAGTGGGAGATTCTGAACGACCGTGTTCCAGATGCTCCCAAGAGCTATTGTCTGCAGAACTTCAAAATCGCCGCCGGTGACATGAAGGGTGAGCGCAGGGGCGCTGTTTTTCAGGACTCTGATGTTGCAAAGTGGCTTGAGGCCGTGTCTTACAGTCTTGAGACCCACCCTGACCCGGAGCTTGTGAGGCGGGCAGACGGCGTAATAGATTTGATTTGCCGCGCCCAGCAGCAGGACGGCTACCTGAACACCTATTTTGCCCTGCTCAAGCCGGAGGGCAAGTGGAAGAACCTCTGCGAAGGGCACGAGCTTTACTGCGCCGGGCACTTTATGGAAGCCGCGGTCGCCTACTTTTACGCGACAGGCAAGCCTAAGTTCCTTGAATGCATCTGCCGCCTGGCCGACTTAATCGTCAAGACGTTCGGACCGGGCAAGGACCAGCTGCACGGCTATCCGGGACATCCCGAGGTGGAGCTTGCCCTTGTAAAACTGTACGGGGCGACAGGCAACAAAAGCTACCTGGAAACAGCAAAATACTTTATAGACACGCGGGGCGGAACGCCGAACTATTTTCTCAGCGAGAGGAATCAACCCGGCTGGGTGCAGATTTGGGGCGACCTTAGCGACTACGACACTTCTTATTCGCAGTCACACCTGCCGGTGCGCAAGCAGACAACCGCAGAAGGCCACGCCGTCCGCGCCGTGTACCTGTACTGCGCCATGGCAGATATAGCCCGCTTGTACAAAGACAAAGCGCTTGAACAGCAGTGCAAGCTGCTGTGGCAGGACATGGTTGACCGCAGAATGTACGTTACAGGCAGCATCGGCTCGTCCGGCATTTTGGAGCGCTTCACCACAGACTACGATTTGCCCAATGACTCCAATTACTCCGAAACCTGCGCCAGCATAGGCCTTGCGCTCTTTGCGCGCCGCATGACGCAGCTTACCCACGACGCGTCCTATATGGACATCTGCGAGCGGGCGCTTTACAATACCGTCCGCGCAGGAATCTCCGTAGAGGGAGACCGTTATTTTTACGTGAACCCAATGGAAGTGTGGCCGGCGGCCTGTATGGAGCATACTTCGCGCGCCCACGTCAAGCCTGTGCGTCAAAAGTGGTTCGACGTAGCCTGCTGCCCCACTAACATCGCCCGCACCTTCGCTTCCTTGGGCGACTACATATATCAGCTGGAAGACAACTCCCTTTATATAAACATGTTCATACAGAACAAAGCCTCTGTCAAAGTAGGCGGCCGGGAAGTGCTGCTTGAGGTCAAGAGCGACTATCCGCGCAGCGGCAGGATTCGTATCGGAATCGCGGCTGCTGAATCTAAGTTCAAGCTGCATATACGCAAGCCTGGTTTTGTTACGGACTGGCAGATTACCATAGGCGGAGAGAGAGCTGACTTTACAGAAAAAAATCACTATGCCGTGCTGGAACGCAGCTGGAACGAGTGCAGCATAGAAATCAACTTTGAGATAACGCCGCACTTGGTGTTCTCAAATCCGCTTGTCCGCGCGGACTGCGGCAAGGCCTGCATTATGCGCGGACCGGAAGTATATTGCCTGGAAGAGTGTGACAACGGAGCCAACCTGGGAGCAGTCGTAGTTGAAAACGACGTTGACTTTACGGAAGTCTGGCGGAACGATGTCCTCGGCGGTAAGATGAGCCTTGTTTTTAACGGCAAACGCCTTGTCCCGCAGACGGACAGCCCTGTCTCACTCTGTGCCAAGCCGCCTGTCCTGCAGGACGTACGCCTTACCGCATTCCCCTATGGCTCATGGGGGAACAGGGGAGAAGGCGAGATGATAGTCTGGCTTAAGACCCGTTTCTGAACTATGGTTAAATTCACTGTCAATAGCTAGTTTTTAAATTCAGTGTTTTTAGCAAAAAATATGCCGATATAT
>CAZKPZ010000099.1:0-3426 GCA_964554745.1 uncultured Treponema sp.
AGCTGTATTCAAGCCGAATAATCCGTTGCAACAAGGCGACTTGATAGATAGTTCGCCTTGTTGCTTGCGTCAATCGGGGCTTAGGTGCTATAATTCGGCTATGGCTAAAACTGACAATACAGACAAAAAAAATCCAAAGGGAAAAAACAGAGGATTTGTCTCTTTTTTTCTGGCGATTCTGTTTTTTTCAATAGCATTTTATGCAGTTTATATCTACACCGAAACAAGACGTGTGCTGAACCCGGAGGCCGTACCTGTAAGAACAGCATCGCAGCAGGTGAATCTTGACAAAGTACTGAATCAAAAATTTCCGGAGAGGACGAAAGTCACACTTACCTCACTGCCTTACGGAGAACTTGTTTCCCCCTTGGCAGGGAACGCCATACATGCGGAAAGCGCAATTTTGATAGATACTTCCACAGGGAGCATTATCTTTGAAAAGAACGCCGATGAGCCGATTCCTCCGGCAAGTCTTACAAAGATTATAGAGATGGCAGTGATTTTTCAGGCTGTAGAAGCAGGAGAAGTCTCTTTGGACGATGAAGTTCCGCTGCCTCCGCAGTCATGGGCAGAAAACCTGCCGTCAGACGCATCTAGAATGAATATCAACAAGGGTGAGCATGTTACACTCCGCGAGCTGCTGCTCGGTTTAGCCATTGCAAGTGGAAACGACGCTTCCATAGCTTGTGCCTATTATATCTGCGGGAACATGCAGGATTTTGTAGCAAGGATGAATGCTCTTGTTGCGGCGGCAGGGCTGAAGCATACGCACTTTGTGGAGTCAAGCGGCTACAGTGCGCAGAATATCACGACCGCAAGAGATTTTGCAACGTTCGCCTGTTTTTATATAAACCGCTATCCCTTTGCCCTCAGTCAGTTTCATTCAAAGGCGCAGCTTGCTTATCCGCTCCGCCGCAACTTAAGCGATGAGCAAAAGGCTACAGGCAAGAATTATACTATAATACAATCAAACACGAACAAATTACTGGGCATTCTTAAAGGCTGTGACGGTCTTAAAACCGGCTATATAGATGAAAGCGGCTACAACATAAGCGTAACAGCACGCCGGAATGGAACAAGGTTTCTTTCGGTCACTATGCGCGGCCCGGGAAACGGAACCGCGGAAGGCAACAAATACCGTGTACAGGACAACATGAATTTATTTGACTATGCTTTTACCAATTTTACCGACTATCAGCCGCCAAAGAATAAAAAGGACGCGCACGAATACACAGTGGGCTTGCTCGGAAACAGGGCGCAGGCTGTGCGTCTGGTTCCGGCACTGCCTGAAACATTCACTGTTCCTGGCTCAGAAGAACGTACTCCAGAACAGGCTGCAGAAGCCGTTCAGCTTCAGGCAGAGCTGCCTTCGGCGCTGTATGGTGAAATTGAATGCGGCTCTGCGTACGGTCTGCTGAACTTTACACTTGACGGCAACATACTGTACAGCATTCCGCTGGTGGCAGACCGCAGCTCCGAAAAGGCCGGGCTGTTCAGCCGCATCACGGGAAAAATCGTAATGCAGCTGATAGACAAGATGAAACTTAAGGAACATTCTCACTAGAGAATGTATCGTTCCAAATCCTGGTTCTTCATAATGCCTTTGAGCTTGTCATTCACAAAGGCTTCATCTATAGAAATCGTCTCGCCTTTGTGCTGATCAGCCTCAAAGCTAAGGTCTTCCAGAACGGTCTCCATGATTGTATGCAGACGGCGCGCACCGATATTCTCTGCACGTGAGTTTACGTCTTCCGCAATAAAAGCCATTCTGTCTATTGCTTCGTCCGTAAACTTCAGCGTGACACCTTCTGTTCCCATCAAGGCTGCGTACTGCTTTATAAGGGCATTCTTAGGCTCTGTCAAGATGCGCTTGAAGTCTTCCTTTTTAAGCGCGTCAAGTTCTACACGGAGAGGAAAGCGCCCCTGTAATTCTGGAATCAAATCGCTCGGGGCGGAAACGCTGAATGCTCCGGCACCAATGAAGAGTATATGCGTTGTATTTATTACACCCCACTTTGTATTGACATCGCTGCCTTCTACAATAGGCAGAATATCGCGCTGCACACCTTCGCGGCTGACGTCCTGTCTGTTGCCTTCGCCGCCCTTTGTTGCAATCTTGTCTATCTCATCTATAAATATGATTCCAGACTGCTCCACGCGCTGCTTTGCTTCGTCCGCAACCTTGTCGCGGTCTGTAAGGCGGTCAAGCGTCTCTGCCATCAAAACAATGCGGGCCTCGCGCACTGTCATTGTCTTGCGCTTGTTCCTGCCGCCGGAAAGCATTTCCTGCAATCCGTTGATGCTGGCTTCCAAATCCTCGGGTGAACCGCTGCCGAACATTTCCATTCCGCTGATGTGCGCCTGCTGATGAACCGTGACATCCACCATGCGGTCTTCAAGCTTGCCCTCGCGGAGCATCTGGCGGAACTTTTCGCGAGTAGAGGACATCTCCCCAGATTTCTTTTCGTCTTCCTGAGCTGTGTTTTCTGCTTTAGACTCCTGAATCTCCTGTACGGAAGCCGCACCGTTATCAGCAGGGGTTTTTGGCATGTCAATCTTTATGACACCCGCCTGAACAGGACTGTCATTGCCAAAAATATTACCTAGAATATGCACGGCAGGCTTCTTGCCGTTAGCAGCCGGCTCGTCTTTCTTTGAGACACTGCCCGGCAAAAGCAAATCAAGAAGCTGTTCTTCTACCAGCGGCTTTGCCTTTTCCTTAAGCTTTTCCTGCATCTCGGCCTTGACCATATTAACGCCTACGGCCATAAGGTCACGCACCATGCTCTCCACATCGCGGCCGACGTAACCGACTTCGGTATACTTTGTCGCCTCAACTTTAAGGAACGGCGCGCCGCAGAGCTTTGCAAGGCGGCGTGCAATCTCTGTCTTGCCGACTCCCGTAGGACCTATCATAAGTATATTCTTCGGGGCGACTTCCTCGCGGATTTCTTCAGGCAGCTTGATTCTTCTCTGCCTGTTGCGCAGGGCAACGGCGACAAAGCGTTTCGCCTTGTTCTGCCCGATTATGTAGTTGTCCAGCCTCTGAACGATTTCTTTGGGAGTAAGTCCGTCGGGAATGCCCGCAGGCTGGATTTTTGTCTCTGTCAATTGCTCTTCCATAATAATGCTACCTGATTCCTTTTTTATAGTTCTTCTACCGTAATATTATCATTTGTATAAATACAGATTTTCCCGGCGATTTTCAATGAACGCAGCGCTATTTCCTTGGCGGACAAATCGCTGGTTTCCATATAGGCCATGGCCGCAGAATAGGCATAGTTGCCGCCTGAGCCTATGGCAATGATGTCATTCTCAGGCTCTATCACATTGCCGTCGCCGGAAATAAGAAGAATTTTGTTTTTGTCCGCCACGAGCAGCATGGCCTCAAGTTTGCTCATTGAGCGCTCTGTACGCCAGAGCTTT
>CAZKPZ010000099.1:3436-9282 GCA_964554745.1 uncultured Treponema sp.
CTACCGCTGAGCGTGTCAAGTCGCCGTTATATTCCTTAAGTTTTTCTTCAAATTTATCAAAGAGCGTAAACGCGTCCGCAACAGAACCTGCAAAACCTGTAAGAACCTTTCCGTCATATATCCGTCTTACTTTGCGAGCGTTTCCCTTTACAACGGTGTTTCCTGCCGTCACCTGGCCGTCTCCGGCCATTGCAACCTGGCCGTTCCTTTTAACGGCAATAACAGTTGTACTACGAATTTTAACTTCATTTTCCATGTGCTTCTCCTAAGAACAGCTTGTATAATTTATGGATAGTATCAGATATTCCGCTTTTTGACTATAGCATGAGAGATGTTGCATAGGCTACTCACCTTGCACCAGTCTAGATGAGCCTGTGTTACTAGGCTGGATGTGCCACTGTTAGCCTAGTAACAGTGCCTTGTCTTCTTAGTAACACAGCCTTGCCCTCTAACTAACGCTGCCTTACCCTCTAACTAACAGTGACTTGCCTTGTCTCTGTGCAGATGGAGTGCACGAGGGAAAAAACGAACAGGATTCCCTTAAGCAGGAAGCTTTTCGATGCGCTTGAAAGATGCTACTTTTTATAAATAATGTAAAAATCGCTGATAAAATAGCTTTTAATGCGAATAATTATTAAATTTTGCAATATGGCTGTATTATGCGCTTATATGGTACTTGAATTTAAATGCGCGAATTTCCGCTCAGTAAAGGATGAGGTGTCCTTGAACCTGTCTGCCACGGCAGATAAGTGGTTTGAGGAGAACCTTGTGGCGTTTGACGGCAGAAAGTATTTGAAGGCTGTTGAAATCTACGGTGCTAACGGCTCTGGCAAGTCAACGCTGCTCAAGGCTCTCGTGCTTATGGCAGAGATGGTCGGCAACTGCGACAAGGAGATAAAGCCCAACAAGCTGCTTCTTTCCGTTGCGGCGAGCATTACGAACATAGAGCCTGTGGCTCAGGCCTACCTTTTCTTTACGCAGGACCTGGTCTTTTCTGGCAGTGTGCTGCCCGTGACTGGCAGAATGTCCTCGTCCTGGCTATGATTTTCGTCATGTGCTTCGGACGGCATCTGCCTCCGGCTGCATCCTGACAGTGAGAAAAACGCAAGCGTGACTATGACGGCTGCTGCCAGCAATATGGCGCTATTATGCTTCATCTGTCTATCGTATCTCATTTTGCCGCTTGGGGCAATCCCATGGTTGCGCTGCTAAAATTGCACAGACGCAGTAAAGGGGAAAATCCTGCTTTACAAGTTCTTCCAGCAACAGCCTTTGCACAAATTCGCCCCTGAAACCTGGTAAATTTTACATTTTTCAAGGGCTGCTGTCAATGAATTCGTCTTAGTGCAGATTGAAACTTTCAGCGCAATATATTATAATTATGTTATTCTACGATGAGAGGTACTGTCATGATGAGCAAGTTGCGGAGCTGTCGCCGCTTTTTGTGTGCCGCAACATTTTTTTTGTTTTGTCAGACTACTATTTGTGCAATCTCACTGAACGGCATAAAGAATTCCGTACTCAATTATCTGTTTGAGAAAGTTCTTATAAAAAAAGAAGACAAAGCCGCTCAAACTGCGTATGACAGTCTTTTTGACGCCTTGGAACAGAATAATTCAGAAGCCGTAAAGTCCCTGTTCAGCAAAGAAAGCCAGAACGCTGCAAAAGATCTGGATGCAGGCATTGCCTACCTTCTCAGCCGTTGCGGCGGAACCGCTATTTCTATAGAAAAAGGAGAAGTCACTTCGAGCGAGGGGAGCTTTGACCACGGAAAGCATAGCTACCGCTATTATCCAAAGTCCACAATAAAGACCGGGAATGGAACCTACATTATACACTGTACCATAATAGAAAATAATTTTAGCGAAGATGCGTGCGGTATCTTGAACTTGTTCACGTATAGAGCCGATGAGGAATTCAAGGCATTTTTCTACCAGTGCCAGGCAAAAAGCCCGGGAATCGTAAAAGAAGCAGACCTGCTTCCGAGCAGTTACATTCAGGGCATGACGCACACTCTGAGCAACAGCTTTAACGAAGATGCATACGGAATGTTTTCTTCTACAGTAAAGAGTGACGCGCTCCATGCGGAACTGAACGATACGATAGATAAGTTCAGATATTATCTTTTAGACGGCTTTGTGCCGGCTGTACAGATTGTCTCCCGCGAGACAAAAGGCAACTATACTATTGTAAAGGGTACGTCCACGCTACAGACAGAAACTTTTGAAGAAATCGGCAGCCAACAGCATAATGCAACCTGCCATACTGTGTACTTTACCTATAAAAAGCCGCTTTCGGAAACAAAAAATAATTCAGAATCCGGCTTTCTTTCGTTCACTATTGTAAAAGACGGAGTGCGTCCAGACGCTTCAATGCTTTATAAAAACGGAATCCGTTTTTGTAATTAGAAAATAAGTGCAATCTCTCTTGTTGGCAAGAAGTAAGCAAATATGCTAAACTTTAGCCTTGGAGACTCCGCACATGAATTACGAACAGATTTTCAAAAACATAGACGACATCTTATGGAAGGAAGCCGGCTGCTCAAATGAGCTTGACTACGTTGAGCAGACGAGCTGGATTCTCTTCCTCAAATATCTTGACGATTTGGAGGACGCACGTTCAGATGAGGCGGAACTTCAAGGAAAGGAATACAAGCGAATCTTAAAATCTGAGTTCCGCTGGAACTCATGGGCCTGTCCTAAAACTTCAAGCGGCGAAATCGACTATAAAAATGCCCTGACCGGTGATGACCTTGCAGACTTTGTGAACCTGAAGCTTTTCCCCTATCTTAAGAATTTCAAATCTACAGCCGCAACCCCGGATACATTGGAATACAAAATCGGCGAAATCTTTTCCGAACTCAAGAACAAGATTGTTTCCGGCTACAATATGCGGGAAATCTTGAACTATGCGGATGCCCTTCATTTTCAGACATCTTCCGACAAGCACGAAATGAGCCATCTTTACGAAAGCAAAATCCACAAGATGGGAAACGCCGGCCGTAACGGCGGAGAATATTATACGCCACGTCCTTTAATCCGCACAATCGTCAAGGTCGTAAATCCCAAAATCGGAGATACCATTTACGACGGAGCGTGCGGCAGTGCGGGCTTTTTGTGCGAGGCCTTCAACTACCTTAATGAAAAGGCAAAGACGGTAGAAGAAAAGCAGATACTCCAAAAATCAACTTTCTACGGAAAAGAAAAGAAGGGGCTTGCCTACATCATCGGGATTATGAACATGATTTTCCACGGCGTTGAAGCCCCCAACATCATGCACACAAACACCCTCGCCGAGAACATCATGCTCCTTCAGCAAAGCGACCGCAAGGACATAATCCTTGCAAATCCCCCTTTCGGCGGCAAGGAGCGCGCGGAAATCCAGCAGAACTTCCCCATAAAAACCGGCGAAACCGCATACCTGTTTATGGAGCACTTTATCAGGATGCTCAAGGCAGGAGGCAGGGCGGGCATTGTAATTAAAAACACCTTCCTCAGCAACACAGACAACGCAAGCGTGGCACTCAGAAAACAGCTTCTGGAAGACTGCGACCTGCACACCGTCCTGGACTTGCCGAGCGGAGTCTTTACCGGTGCGGGCGTAAAAACAGTCGTCCTCTTTTTTGAGAAAGGAAAACCCACGCAAAAAATCTGGTACTATCAGCTCGCGCTTTCCCGCAACCTTGGAAAGACAAACCCCTTGAGCGAAGCAGACCTTGCTGATTTTGTCGCATTGCAGAAAACAAAAGCCGACAGTCCCAACAGCTGGAGCCTCGACGTATCGACACTGAATCCTGAAACTCTGGACTTGTCCGTAAAGAATCCCAACAGGAAGGAAGAAAAAACTCTCCGCGAGCCAAAAGAAATCATCGCGGAAATGATGAGCTTGAATGAGGAAAACAGCGGGATTTTGAAAGGGCTGATGGGAGAAAAATAACATCGGATTTGTTCGCAGCTACGCTGCTCACGGAGAATAGAAATGGAATTATTGTACAAAGATTTGACAGATAAGATTATCAATGCTTGTATAAATGTTCACAATGAATTGGGAAATGGTTTTCTGGAACCTGTTTATCAAGAGGCTTTGGCTATTGAATTTGGGCTTCAGAACATTCCGTTTGAACGCGAAAAGAAACTTGAAATTGTCTATAAAGGACATAAGTTAAATAAGGAATATTATGCTGACTTTCTTTGTTTCGATAAAATCATAGTAGAATTGAAGTCTGTTTCCAATTTGGTAAATGCGCATAAAGCACAAGTGATTAATTATCTTTGTGCAACAGGAAAGGAAGTCGGTCTTTTGATTAATTTTGCAGGAGCATCTTTAAAATGGGAAAGACTTGTGAGACTCAAAAATTATAAAGCAGTGGATGCCGTAGGCAGACACAAATCCAATGTTTTGTCTGATGAGAAAAAATGACATCGGATTTATTTGCGTCTACAACGCTCGCGGGGGAAAAATGAAAGCGGATTGGGAAACTACAAAACAATATTTCTTTTTTGATGAATCAGGCGACCCGAATATTCTAGGTCATCATGGGAAAAATCTTCTCAAAGAAGGAATAGCGTCCAAGACATTTTCTGTCGGATTCGTAAAGACGGAAAATCAAAAAAAAATTGCAAAAGATTTGCAGAATCTTCTTGCGGAATTAAAAGCGGACGAAACCTTAAAAGCCGTGCCTTCAATCAAAAGCCTTGAAAACGGATTCCATGCGAACAAGGACTGTGCAGAAGTACGCCGTGAAGTTTTCAAATTGCTCAAGACGGAGAATTTTGAAACTCATGTAATCGTCGCGAGTAAGGACGAGGCGATATTTCGCGAAAAGTTCAACATGAACAAAAAGCGGCTTTATAAATATCTTGTGACCGAGCTGATTAAAAATCAGATAAAGGGCAACGGTCAGATTGATATGTATTTTGCAAGTATGGATAATGTCGTAAGCCTTTCCACAATGACAGAAGCCGTTGACGCAGCGTTAAAGACTGTTTATAAGAATGAAGAAAATCAGACTCAGATAAAAATATATGTCCAGCAGCCTTCTCATCAAATGCTTTTGCAGGTAATTGATTATATGCTGTGGACTGTGTTCAGGCTTTATGAACATAAAGAACGTCGTTATTTTGATTATATGAATGATAAAATCGCAGAAGTAAAAGAGTTGTTTATGGAGGTGGAAAATGGGCAAAAAAAATGAGACCTATCAGCGGCTAGGTTCTATACAGAACGCGTGGCATGGAGCCAACTTTCACCAACCAAGGACTCATCTTTATTTGAGTATATGGCAGAATTCCTTTTTTGTCAAGGGAAAATTATAAACTGTAAATTGTGTGAAAATTGTGACAGGACAGAAAAAATGAAAGTGGATTGGGAAATAAAGAAACTTGGGGAGAAGAAATTTTATGGCGAATGAAATTATAAAGTCTGATGTTGAAGTGATTCAGAAAAAGATTCTCACGTTCCGTTCGCAGCAGGTGATGATAGACAGAGACCTTGCGGAACTCTACGGGGTTGAGACAAAGGTTCTGAATCAGGCTGTAAAAAGAAACATAGAGCGCTTTCCGGAGAATTTTATGTTTCAACTTGATGAAAATGAGAAAAGGGAACTGGTCACAAATTGTGACCGGTTCAATGTGCTAAAACATTCCTCTGTTGCGCCCTACGCCTTTACCGAGCAAGGTGTCGCAATGCTTTCTGCCGTTCTCCGCAGTGATACGGCGGTGCAAGTCAGCATTCAGATTATGAATGCATTTGTTGCCATGCGCCATTTTCTCGCTTCACATGCTCAAATTTTTACCGAAATAGACGCAATCAAAAGACATCAGTTTGAAAGCGACAAGAAAATCGAC
>CAZKPZ010000100.1:0-7452 GCA_964554745.1 uncultured Treponema sp.
GTGCTGTCGCCGCTTGTCTGGCTCTTTGGCGGGTTAAAGCTCGGCTTTGGCTGAGGATTCTCCCTTGGTGTTGAACCGGAGCTAGCAGGCGATTTTGAGCCGCTGCTTGTGTCGCTCGGGGTCTCGCCATTCGCTTTCTGCTCTGCTTGCTCTGTCTTTTCCTCTGCTGTGTTGTCAGCAGCCTTCTGCTGTTCTTCTGACTGTGTTGTATCTGAGGCGTTCTTGTTTTCTTCTTCTTTTACAGTGTTTTCTGCGTTCTTCGCGTTCTGCTCTGTTTCTGTAACTTCTTCTTCGGCTGCGTTATTGCTCGGAGCTTCGCTGTCGGCGCTTTCTGTGCTGCCGCTCGCGTTCTTGCTTTCACTCTTTGTGTCAGCAGTACTGTTGCTGCTTTGTGTGTTTGCGGCTGCGCTTTTACCTGTGCTTGAATAACTTGGGGTCGCTTCTTCGCTAAAATCATCTGCCAACTGTGAACAAGAAAATGAGCTGAAGACAAGTGCGCAGAATGCAACTGCAACCAAAAACTTTTTCATATTACATCACCTACTTTTATAAATGCGGTTAAAGTTTTGCACTTTAAAACGCGTAAACGTATACTATAGCATTGGATAGGAACAATCAAGGGAATTCTTCGTAAAAAACTGATAAATATTGATAAAATTCAGTTAGATGTACAAAAACTGTAAAATACCGTAAAAAATAGTAGTATATGCAAATGTATTTGTATGTATAGGGGGATATGGGTCAAGATGAGGCGAACGTAAAGCAACCGCCACGTAACAGCTTTATCGGCAAGTTATGTAAAGAGATTAGTTGTAATGTACAAGGTTCAGTAGAAAACTGCAGGATTGTATATGTAAACTAAACTTTTATAATTATTATGAGCATTATATTATAGCAAAGTTCAATAAGTTTCAAGTCCAAGAGGCTTTTTTTGTTTACTTTGAGTTTACCTTTGGGGCATAGGATTAATATATGAAAAACTCTATCTATGCCTTTGCAGTGGCCGCTGCAATGTTTGCGATTCCAAGCTTTGCCGATGGAGAGGTAGATTCCAAAAAAGGAACGCTTTCTTTCTCTCTGAGCGCTGCGCTCAGCTACCGTCCTGCGCCGAATATAAAGCGGGGCGCCAGTCATTTTTCTGGTGTGGATGATTGGAGCACCAGTCCTATCATTGCTCCGCTTATTTCACTATCTTACAGCAAGCCTATTATCTGTGGAGATGTTCCCCAGTTGCCAATGTTAGCTGTTAATGCTACTCTCGGCGTTATGGACACGGGGCTTTCGGTTACGGCGCGCCCGATTCCACACTTTCCCCTTCTTAATTTTGCGTCAGGGGCAAATATTATGCCCTCACTCGGCATAGATGCCTTTGATACCGAAAATGCCGTTTACGATGCCCGGCTTGGTGACTACCGCAGTATGTCTGGTGCATTGCATTTTTTTTATAGTACATGGATAAAGACTGGCTTCGACTTTGATTTTTCACTTATATTGCCGGAACACTTTCCCCGCATTGTTCTTTCTACGTCTGCAAGGCTTTCGTGGGTGGGGCTTACAGGGGCTGGTAAGGGGGATTTATGGCGCTCTATGTTTGCAGACCACCAGACGAACGGCTTTAAGTATGACTTGGACGCAACTCTTGCCTGTATGCTTCCGTACCGGCTTAATCTGCTCGGTTTGCAGTTCAACATGAATGCCTATCTAAAAAAAGACTATATAGACGACTGCTATTCAGACTTTGACCTTTCGTTCCCGTCAATCTCTTTTGCGGCAATCACCGGATTCCAGATTGGCAAAAAAAGTTCCCTTGTGCTTTCCATGCCGTTGCAGAGCAGGCGGAGCTTTAGCATTGCGCACGAATCCGTCAGACAAGAACCGCTCTTAAAGACTTCTGGCCGCGAATGGTACTTTGGCGGCTTGCAGTGCATGCTTAAAATTACATTTTAAATCTGAGTTTACTTCGAGTTTACTTTGCCCCCTTAGACTGCAAGTGTACTAAGGGGGTTCACATGAAAAAATCATTTTCTGTATATTTGTTTGCGTCTTTGCTTGCGCTGCTTCCGCTTTGTGCTATGGCGGAAGGCTCCGCGGCGAATTCGTCCACGGCAAATTTGCCTAAGACGAATTTGCCCATGCACCTGACGCTTGAAGACGCAATCACCTATTCCCTGCAGAACAGCCGCAGCCTTAAGAGCGCAAGCCTTGATTTGGAGACAAAAAAAGATGCGGCCGCACACAAGCTGAACTTTCTGCTGCCGGACGTAAAGGCAGGGGCAACCCTGAACCGCACGACAAAAGTCTCATCATCTGTACCTGGATATGACGTAAAGGAACGTGACCACTGGTCGCTCATGGGTACGGTTTCCGCTTCGATGAATCTGAATCTTTCGGTTATTCAGCAGATGAAGCAGACACAGGCCGAATATGAGGCAGGTCGTATCAGCTGGGAGCAGACCGTAAAGCAGAACAAGCGCGACATCACAAAGATATTCTATTCTCTGCTTTTGCAGCAGATTACGCTAGACAATGACCGACAGGCACTCGCCAACGCCAAGGAGCGCAGCAAACAGGCTGAGCGCAACTACCTTAACGGGCTTTCCCCTAAAGTCGAAGTGCTGCAGAGCCAGGTGTCATGCAAGAACATGGAGGTGGCACTGCAGAAGTCGGAGCTTGCCTTGAACGAGCAGTTCCAGCAGTTCGCTTACTTGCTGGGCATTCCCGTGGGAACGCAGATTGTGCTTGACGGCAGCATGACCGACCGTATTACGCAAATCAACGAGGCGCAGATTCGTAAGCTCATCAGCGGAACAAGCAGCGAGGTGTCATTGCTGCAGAAGAACCTTGAAGCCTACAATGCGCAGATTAAGGCGAACAACCTTGGTTCCTTTACGCCTACGCTGTCGCTGAACTATGGATTTAAGCCGATGAACTCGGGCTTTTACGACATGGGCAAAAGCGATTCCTGGCGCGACACCGGCTCTGTTTCCGCAACGCTCACCTGGGACATCACGAATATGCTGCCATTCTCTGAGAACCGCCTTGCGAACAAAAAGCTTAAGCGGCAGAAAGAAAAGACGCAGCTTGCCATTGCGGACCAACAGGAAAAGAACAATATGGACGTGTCCAAGATTCTGGACGAGATGTGGAACGCCAAGACTTCTATGGATGCAAACAAGGAGAACATCGCACTGGCGCGTGAGTCCTACCAGCTTACCTACGAGTCATACTCTAACGGCGGAACGGACTATCAGGCCTTGCGCGACGCGCAGGACGAGCTGAACAAGGCGTTGCTCGCCGAGCAGTCTAACTACTATACGTTCCAGGCGGGGCTTGCCGACTTGGAATATATGTTCGGCTCTCTGTAAAAGCTGTTTACCCAGAGTTTACGTTCGCTTTGTATGCTTATTTCTAGGGAGATATTACAATGAAAGCAAAGAGTGTCATCGGTTCGCTTGTATTTATCATTGCGACAATTGCGGCGGCGGGAGCGTTCATTCTTTCCTGCCAGAAGAAAGAGACGGTAAAAGAAGAGAAAGTTGAGGCTAAGATTGCGGTGAATACGCAGGAAGTGTACGCGCAGAATCTGGATGACTATCTTGAGTTCGGCGGTGACGTTACAAGTTCCAGCTCCATTCAGGTGCTGCCGAATATTTCGGGCAAGGTGGTGCAGCTTACCGTAAAGGCCGGCGACAAGGTGAGCAAGAACCAGACGATTGCCTTGGTGAACGCAAGCAAGCCCGGAACGTCCTATGCGTCAAGTCCGGTCAAGTCTCCCATTGCAGGAACAATAGTGTCTTTGCCACAGAACGTCGGTTCGTCCGTCTCTACGTCAACGGCGGTTGCCGAGATTGCCAGCACGGACAAGCTCGAAGTGCTTTCTAATATTCCTGCCCGCTTTATTTCACGCGTACGTCTGGGAGAAAAGGCGATTATTACTTTTGATGCCTACGAGGGCGAAAGCTTTGCCGCCACGGTGAGCGAAGTTTCGCCTGTGCTCAATCCGACTACGCGCACTATGGAAGTCAAGCTGAGCTTTGACGAGAAGAACGACAAGATAAAAAGCGGTATGTACGCGCATATCAAGCTTATTACAGGAACGGTGCAGAACGCCGCCGTGATTCCTTCCAAGGCTCTGGTACAGATAAACGGAGAGTCGTTCGTCTATACGGTGATGCAGGTCGCCGGACAGGCGCGTGCGCACAAGACCGCCGTGCAGGTGGGGCTTACCGTAGACGGCATGGCAGAAATCGTGTCCGGTCTGCGCGAGGGAGACGAAGTGGTCGTAAAGGGGCAAGGCTCTATTTCAGACGGTCAGCTTTTGAGTGCAATCAAATTGTAAGGAGAAAGGCAGATGTCGTTAACAGAAAGCGCAATCAGAAAACCTGTTTCTGTCGTCATTATTTTTACCTTGCTTGTCTTGCTCGGCATTTACAGCGGCAAGAGTCTTCCTATTGATATGTACCCGGACACGAGCTATCCCATGATTGTAGTTTCTTCCAGCTGGGGGAACTCCGCTCCTGAAGAAGTCGAGCAGAACTTGACCCGCGTGCTGGAGACGGGGCTTTCCGGCGTAACAGGATTGAAGCATATTTCGTCCACGTCCTCAACTGGCTACGCGATGATTTCGCTTGAGTTCGAGACCGGCACGGACCTGGACGTGGCGAGCAACGACATCCGGGACAAGATTGACCACGTGCGCTCATCTCTGCCGGCTGGCGCAACCAGTCCGACCACCACGCGGCTGAACGCAGACTTGCTGCCGGTAATGACGCTCGTTATTCAGGGCAACCGCACACCCGAAGAACTGTACGAGTATGCGGACAAGACGATTGCCCCTTCGTTTGAGCAGATAGACGGCATTGCCAGCGCGGACATCATCGGCGGTCGAGAAAAGTGCGTGCGCGTGAGCATTTCCCGCGACAACCTTGACGCGTACGGTCTTACGATTACGCAGATTTCTTCCATGCTCTCCAAGCAGAACCAGCAGTCTTCCGCAGGAATCATCGAGTCAAACGACCTGAACTATACGGTGACTTCAAACGGAACATACAGTTCGCTGAACGACATAAAGAATACGGTCATTGCCTACCGTCCGCTCCCTTCGGGTAAGCAGCAGGCTATTCTTTTGCGCGACGTTGCGGACGTGTACGAGGACGTAAAGGAGACAACCTCGCTCGCATACTTAGACGGCGTTCCATCCGTTATGGTAAAGCTCAACAAGCAGAGCGGCAAGAACTCCGTTCAGGCGGTTCACAAAGTCCGCGCGTCAATTCCAAAGATAGAAGCCAGTCTGCCAGGCGATGTAAAAATCATCGAGACGGCGAACAACACAGATCAGATAGAAAGCACCTTGCACGAAGTCATCAGCTCTGTTGTGCAGGGCGCTGCCCTTGCAATCCTTGTGCTGCTCATCTTCTTTAAGAACCTGAAGAGTACGCTCGTCATCGGCTTTTCCATTCCAGTATCGATTATCATTACTCTTGTCTTTATGTACTTTAAGGGCATGACGCTGAACTTGCTTTCGCTCGCGGGACTCTTGATTGCAGTCGGTATGCTCGTGGACAACTCAATCGTTGTGCTTGAAAACATATACACACACGCAAGCCGGGGAGAAGACCCGCTCACCGCGTCAATCAACGGAGCGCGGGAGATGGTCATGCCGGTTACTTCAAGCACGCTTACGAGCGTCTGCATCTTCTTGCCGATGATTGCCTTTAACTCTTTGCTCGGCTACATCGGCGAGGCGTTCATTGACTTGGGCTTTACGATTTCCGTTGCTTTGGTCTGCTCGCTTGTTACGTCAATCTTTTTGGTGCCGGTGCTTTCCGCCCACTACCTAAAGCTACGCCCTGCCGCCGTCAAGCAGGAATTGGAACAAGAAAAGCTGAACCGCTTTGCCGCTGCCTTGCACAAGTATTCGATGGACAGCATCTATGCTTGTGGCGTGCGCTGGGTGCTGCACCACAAGGCGCTTTTTATGCTTTCGCTTGTTGTGCTCCTTGTTGCCGCAATCGCATCGCTGCCCTCACGCGGCTTTATCCTTATGCCGGAGAGCGCCGACAACACGATTACGCTTAATCTAACCATGCCCAAGGGAACAACTCTCGAAGAGACAGAAAGCGTAATCCGCTCTATGGAAAGCGTTGCAAAAGAAGAGATTGACGGCATTAAGTTCAGCAACGTTACCGTGGGAAGCGGCACGTCACTTTCCAATACGAATGCTGCGGTCTTAAGCCTTACGCTGAACGCTCCTGATGAGAACGCAAAGGACAAGCTTCGCAAATACTTTGACAACTTCCCCGGGGCGCAGTTTGAATTCGGCACGGGCTTTTCGCTCGGAGGCTCCGGCAAGTACACGCTCAAGATGAAGAGCAACGACTTGAACTTGCTGCGCTCTACTGCACAGCAGGTCAAAGACTTGGTGGAAACAGAAGCAGCGGACTTGGTTGCCGAAGTGTCCAGTTCCATTACCGAAGGTATGCCCGAAGTGCGCATCAAGCTGAACCGTGAGAACATCTATGACCTGGGTCTTTCCGTTGACAGCATCGCCAGTGAACTGCGCGGCAGTGTGTCCGGCATTACGGCGGGAACAATCAATGCGGACGGCAGCGAGACGGATATCCTTGTGTGCCTTGCGGAAAAAGACAAGGCGGAGCTTTCCGACCTGAACAATATTTTTATCACGAACAATCAGGGGGAGCGCATTCCGCTTTCTGCCGTGGCGCGCTATGAGGACACCACAGCCCCCGCTTCCATCGCACGCGAGGACCAGACACGCGTTGCCGAAGTGAGCATTGTTCCAAAGAGCGGCGTCGCGCAGACAGAAGTTGCCGCCGCAGTAAAGCAGCTGATTGCAGAAAAAATTCCTGCTAACGACAGTCTTGCGTTCGTGGAGTCTGGCGACATGGCGGACATGATGGAGATGGGCAAGGGCTTTGTGACGATTATCGTCATGGCAATGCTTTTGGTCTTTGCCGTTATGGCCTGCCAGTTCGAGTCTTTTAAAGACCCATTCATCATCTTCTTTACGATTCCGCTGAGTTTTATCGGTGTGGCGGCAATCTATGCGCTCACCGGGCAGTCCCTTAGCATGCTGAGCATTCTTGGCGTGCTGATGCTTGTGGGCGTAATCGTAAACAATGGCATTGTTCTGGTGGACAGCGCGAACATCCTGCGCAGGGGCGGAATGAGTGTGGAAGAAGCTTGTGTTGAAAGCGCGCGGAGCCGTCTGCGCCCAATCTTGATGAGCACGCTCACCACGCTTATCTCGCTCTTCCCGATGGCACTGTTCCCCAGCGAGGGTGCGGAGCTGATTCAGCCGATTAACCTTACCGTTCTGGGAGGTTTGGGCTTCGGTACCTTTATGACGCTCTTTGCCATGCCGGCGGTCTACTGCATGTTCAACCTTGAAAAGCGCAAGTAGGCTGTGCGTTCGGTTCAGGCTCTTTTATT
>CAZKPZ010000100.1:7552-9250 GCA_964554745.1 uncultured Treponema sp.
ATTGAATTTGCTTATTGTTTACGATATAATTTTTATCGGAATGAACAAGCGTACAGGAGCCTGAATCGTTATGCCTAAAAAAATAAGCCAAGAAGAAGTCTTAAATCTTGACAATATCCTTTTTAAGTGTCGCGACATACTCCGTCAGGCTCGCAATTCCGGCTCTTTCTTTGAAAAGCGGGACATGATGCTCACCCTTATATTCCTGCGCTTTATCGGTGAAAAATATGAGGACGGTGTTGCACGCCTCCGCGAGCAGATAAAGGCGCAGGGCTTGAATCCCGACGACCCGGAAATCCAAAAGGCATTTTTTGAGGACGCAACTTTTACGGACGGCACTTACGACTTGCCGCCGGAAGCCCGCTGGTCAACAATCATAAACACTCCCGCGCCAAAACTTAACGTTGCGCTTGACACTGCCCTGCACGCAATCGCCGCAAACAGCGAGCAGCTCAAGGGATGTTTTGTTGAAGGCACTTTTACCGGCCGCAATTTGGGCGCAAACGACATCAAGAAGATTGTGGACGAAGTGAACAAAATCAGCCACAAGACTTTTGGAACGGAAAAAGACTTGATTGGTCGCGTCTACGAGTATTTTCTCAAAGAATTTGCCGTGAACGCAACAAAGGAAGAGGGAGAATTCTACACACCGCACGATGTTGTTCAGCTCATTGCCGCAATGATAGAGCCTTTTGACGGCACGCTCTACGACCCCTGCTGTGGTTCGGGAGGAATGTTTATCCAGAGTACGGAACTGGTAAAGTCAAAGCAGGGAGACATCAGCCGGATAAACGTCTTTGGTCAGGAAAAAGAACCTGCCACTTGGCGGCTTGCGAAAATGAACCTTGCCCTTCGCGGAATCAGCCACCACTTGGGCGAAATTGCGGACACCACTTTCTTGAATGACCAGCACAAGGGGCTTTACTTTGACTACATCATGGCAAATCCGCCGTTCAACCTCAAAGGCTGGTGGGACGAAAATCTGCGCAACGATTCCCGCTGGACTGACTACGGAATTCCGCCCGAAAGCAACGCAAACTATGCCTGGATTTTGCACATGCTCAGCCACTTAAAAAAAGAAGACGGTGTGGCGGGCTTTCTTCTTGCCAACGGAGCATTGGGCGACGGCGACGCTCTTGAAATCCGCAGGAAACTCATTCAAAACGACAAGGTTGAAGCAATCATCGTTTTGCCGCGCGAACTTTTCATCACAACAGACATCAGCGTAACGCTCTGGATTTTGAACCAGAACAAAAAGGGCGGTTCCTACCACGGACGCGCTCTGCGAAAGCGCACGGGCGAAATCCTCTTTATGGACTTGCGCACTTGGACGCAAAACGCAGTGAAAAACGAGAGCAAGAAAAAAGTGATGCTTTCTTCCGAACAGATTCAAAAAGCCGCCGACATATACCACACATGGCAGAATGCGTCTGTAGCCGGTGAAACTGACGGAAAGAATTATGCCGTGCCGGAGCTCTACCGCTCAGTCAACATAAAAGAAATAGAAGAAAACGGCTGGACTTTAGTTCCGTCAAAATACATTGAGTTCATCGACCACGATTTACAAATCGACTACCATAAGGAAATGGCGCGGATTCAAACAGAGATGAAAGCCCTTATGGAGCGCGAAAAGGCAAGCCAGAAGATGCTGGAAGAAGCGTTTAAAGGAATCGGATTTGGGCTGTAGGTTTTAGGTGA
>CAZKPZ010000101.1:0-9091 GCA_964554745.1 uncultured Treponema sp.
CCTAAAAATTTGATAAATTGTCAACTCACCTGTTGACTTTTTATAGGAGAACTTTATGAAAACACGTTTTAATGTTGGTGATACAATTTTCTGGTATTGTGATGCTGAGGAAACTGTTCATAGTGCAAAAGTTGAATTTGTAAATTATGCTGGGTGTGGTTATC
Organism: uncultured Treponema sp.; assembly: GCA_964554745.1. Taxonomy (GTDB): domain Bacteria; phylum Spirochaetota; class Spirochaetia; order Treponematales; family Treponemataceae; genus Treponema_D. The sequence continues at coordinate 165 of CAZKPZ010000101.1, forward strand.
CTGATATAAATTATGAAGTAAAAACTGTTTGCTGTGGAGAAGAAAAAACAGTTTTGTTAATGACGAAGATGCAATGGAGGAAGAATTTTGAACAGACGTAAAAGCCGTGCAGGGAAAAGTCTTGAGCATCATCTGTCCGCATTGTTTACAGGCAATGATATTCAGTTTACTCCACAAGCCGTAACAGAAGGAAACAAAAAGCCTGATTTTATTTTTCCGTCAGCAGAATCATATCACACACCTTCGTTTCCAGTTGAAAAACTCGCATCCCTTGCGGCAAAAACAACTTGCAAAGACCGTTGGCGACAAGTATTAAATGAAGCGGATAGATTGCGTTCTCAGAATAAATTTCTTTGCACATTGCAACAGGGAATTTCTATCGCTCAACTTGAGGAAATGAAAAGTGAAAAAGTTGTTTTGGTTGTGCCAGAGCAATATATAAAAACATATCCGCAGAAATAACAAAGCGATATTTGGACTCTAAAGAAGTTTATTGGCTATATAAAGGAAATAGAGAAATAAGAAAGCTGACTACTTCATTATATTATTCACAAAGTTCCCCGCGCCGAAAATCTCGTCGCAAAGGAGCTTAAGGTTCGCCTGCTCGTTGTCGTCTATGCTTATAAAAATCGCGCCCTTGCCGCTCAAAAGTTTCTGCAAAAGCTTAAGGCGGGGGTACATCATGCAAAGCCATTTGTCGTGGCGGCTTAGGTCCTCGCCCTCCTTGCCCACGACTTCGCCCAGCCACTTCCTTATCTTGGGGTCGTTCACGTTGTCGTTGTAGACCCAGTTCTCGTTCCCGGTGTTGTAGGGCGGGTCTATGTAGATGCAGTCGATTTTGCCCTCGTATTCAGGCAGAAGGGCTTTTAAGGCCTCAAGGTTGTCGCCGTGGATGATTTTGTTTTCGCTGTCATGTTGAGGCACAGCCGAAACAGCTCTTTGTGACGGAGATTCTTCACGTTCGTTCAGAATGACACCTTGCGCGGTAAATGTATATTTTTTCTCCAGAATCCTGTAGGGAACATCCAGATGATGGTTCACGACTTTTTTCTTTCCAATCCATTCCAATGTGGGCATTTTCTATTCCTCTTGTGTTGTCGCTTAAGCTGATTGGGATATTATAGCATAAAAAGGGCTTTTTGTGGGGATTTCGCATGGGGGCGGAGAGCAGATAGGAGTAACTTTCACTTCTTGTATGTATATTTATTGACAAATAACTACATTGCAGTTATTATTAATGATTAGAGGTGGTTTTTATGGCAAATGTAAGCATACGCATGGACGATATAACGAAAAATCAGTTTGACGCATTTTGCAATGACGTAGGGCTTTCAGTTTCTGCGGCTTTTAACCTGTTTGCTAAAAAGGTTGTCAGAGAACACCGCATTCCCTTTGAAATAACCAACGAAGACCCTTTTTACAGTGCAGAAAATATGTCCGTCCTAAAAGCAGCTATTGCACGAGATAAGGCAGGTCTTTCAAAAGAACATACAGTTGAGGGGCTTTGATGAAAGTTTTATGGGATGATGTAGCGTGGTCAGATTTTTGTGAACTCTTGTCAAAGCATGAAAACAAACTCATAAAGAAGATTATTGACTTGCTTAAAGACATTGACCGAAATGGTGCAGATACAGGAATTGGAAAACCGGAGCGATTAAAACATGAACTTTCCGACTATTACAGTCGTGAAGTTTCTGGTGCAGACCGATTGGTCTATCTGGTTGATGACGACAAAACAATCCATGTGGTTCAGTGTAAGACGCATTATCATAAATAATGCTGAGACCAATTCGGCTATATCGAGCGTTCCGTAATTTTACTTGCATCGCACTGTCGGTTTACCACGAGCACATCGACAGTTTGCCAGAGGTAAATCGACAGCGGGCGGTGGGTAAATCGGCTATTTACCTCTCGTCAATAGTTTTTTTACCCCAGTAATATCCATACAGCTCACCGCCATTTTTAGTTAGTTTTATCACTTGGGTATTTTCATTATTCACAAGTTTTGCAGTATCACTAGAAAGTTTTTCAGTTTCATCAATCGAAAGAAAAATCTGCTTGTCGGTAACTTTTGAATATTCTTTTATAAGATTTTCCAGTCTTGTTCCACGAATGTTTGAAATCAAATAGGAATCATGAATCAATGACGGAAGTTTTGTAAGTCTTAAAACTGCTAAATCAAACAAAATCATGCTTGTATAATCAGTTCCTGTTCCGTCGTCCAAAGATGAGCCGAGTGAATAACTTGCATTAGTCGGAAAATGAAACTCAATACTTTGTGAGTCTTTACCTAAGATTTCATTGCTGTAAAGAGCAAGCTGTTGATTTATAGAATACTCAATCTGTGAAAGGATTTCCTTTTCGCTTGCTTGCAGTTTTCTTTTATCTACCTTTAATTGTTCCGCAGCTTTTTTCTTGTCAGCTTCTTTTTTAAGCAAATCATTTAGAACATCTATTTGTTCTTGAAGCCTTGAAAATTCAAGTAAGAATGCTGTAGTAAAATCTTCTTTGTTTCCAAAATTGGCAATCTGATTTTCTATTATTTCTATTTCATTTTGCAGATTCTCAATTTCAGATTCATATTCTACCAAAGCCTCCTCGTGCTCCTGTGAAAGAATAGAATTTAACTTTTCATGGAAGCTGTCAATTTCTTCTATCTTTTTTATGTCGGCATTCGGGAAGAATTCTAAAAGTGCATCATAAGAGGCTTTTGATGGTTTTACTGTTTCAAAACTCGTGTTTTGGATGTTTTCTATTCTTGTCAGAAGCCTTGACCGTTTTGAAGCAAGACTCTTATGTTTCGCTTTTAGCTGTGCAAGTTCTTTTGCTTTTTGAGCGTCAAGTTGGGGGATGTGTTCATTTTGTTTCTTTAAAAGCTCTTCTTTCTTAGCTGTGAGTTCCTCAATTTTTTCTTGAGTTTCTTCTATATCGATTTTCTTAAAATCTTCAAGTTCTACTTTCAGTCTGCTTGCCTGTTGTTTTATTTTATCACGATTGATAGAGGTCTGTATTGTTTCTACAAAATCTTTTATGACAGAATATTTTTCAAAAAGTTTTTCCAAAATACGGATTTGTTCAGTTCCGTTTTGACCGTTATATGTCCTCAAAATCTCACGCGGCGAAATATCCTTTTCTCCATAAAAGCGGAAATAGGTTCCTACTATATCTCTAAAACCTAATTCTATATTTTGCAGTTTATACTTTTCTTTAAGCCATACTTTAAAATCTTCAATAGAGTAATTTTGAGGGTTTTGATAATGCTCGTCGCATTTGTAGATATGGTTCTTCTTGTCTGTAATGCGCATAAAGTGTTCAGTCTTTCCGTCAAATTCAAACGCAAAGCAAATGGTATGGTCTCCTACTATTTCAACAGCTTTTGACTTCAAGAATTCTTCTCCACCAAAGGCAAAATCAATAATCATCAGTAAGGTGGATTTTCCAACAGAGTTTTCTGATTTCGCAGTGTTTAATGACAAGCCTGCTCCAACGATTGTATTGAGCCCATTGTGGAATTGAATTATGGGGCGGACTTTTCCATTCTCGATAAATTTCTCACAGTAAATTTCTTTTAACATAAGACTATCTCCAAAGTTTCTTCATCGAATGTAATTTTTCCAAGGGCATATAAGCAGTCAAGAGTTTGAACAAAAACATGAATGCTTGAAAATTCGTTTTTTAGATTTGAGTATAAAACACCGGCTTTTGCAGATTTTTCTTTCTGCAAGAAGTGTAATACAAGTGGAAATTTTGCGATGACCGATTCAGAATAGGTTATTGTTTTGTTTGGCAACATCATTTTGAAAACACCTCGCAATTTTGAACAAAATAAGAAATAACAGCTTCACAAGCCTCCCTGTCGTTGGATTGAACTTCAGCCATAAGCCAAGTCACAAGTTTGTCAAAAACTTCATGCTGAGTTTTTCCTGCCGTATGCTTATATTGATATTTGATTTTCTTTCTAACTTGTTCATATATCAAATCTTTGCTTTCCTGCTCTTCCACGAATAAATCTTTCATTTCACTGAAATAGTCCATAACATTGTTCTGAACTTTCTTGAATAAAGGTCTTTCTGTTGTTTTGTCAATTTTCTCTTCCACAGGTTTTGGATCGGTTAATCCAGAATTCTCGTCATCAATTCCTTTTATGGCTTCAACAACCTTTCTAAACCTCTCTGTTATTTCAAGCGGGTCGATTGCGACTTTTTTATGTGAAGTGCGTTTTTGCTTTGCATTAGCGCACTTCTTTAGATACATAATCCAAAGTTGCTTTAAGTAGAAGCCAACGTTATCTTTAGTCATACTTTCCAACGAAAGACCGCCAGAATTGCTCACAATTTGAGTATACAAATTATCACGGTTGAATTTTTCATTCCCTGTTTTTAGTTCGCCTTCAATATAAGCCTCAAGATTTTTGTCGTCAAAATTTTCGGGATTAAGAATGAACGAAGCGTCATCTTTTGAAATATTGCGCTCCCCATTTAAAATTTTACCTAGATCTTTGCCTTTTAGGGGATTGTTTGTGCCGTCTTTTAATGAATGATAGACAAGATTTGTCAAGAAAATATCTCTGTCCTCAAAATGAGAATTTATGGTATCAAACGCATCAAGAATATAAGAAATATCCATTTTTGCTTCTAACTCGTCCTAACTCGCCATTTTGCCTGTTCTAACTCGTCTTAATTCGCCATTGCCCATTTTTTGCTCTCGTAAAATGGAATCAGACAAGAAAGAAAAAATCTTGCTTGTTTTCGGCGGATATTTTCGTCTGCTGACATTCCATTATATCACATTTCATCGTTTTTTTGTCAGCGCGCAACAAGAATCAGCGGAGTGTGGAAAAACGGTCTTTTGACCAAGGAAAAAGCTTATGATAATGAGCCAGAATTCGGGTGCTAACAACGCATTTATCAAGTTACAGGAATCGGCTAACGGCAGGGTGTCCGTTAAGTTGCTAAAAAACCATTTCGCCAAAGACGGAACGGAAAGCTACTATGGCAAAGTGGAACGCTACACCTACAGCACGCAGAACATTCTTGACGCAATGGCGGATGCGGTTCCGCTCGTTGACTTGGGAACTGTCGCAAGCGTGCTGAATGCCTATGCAAACACCGTTCTCAAAGTGCTTGCGGCAGGGAACGCGGTCAAGTTCGGAGAGCTGGGCACTTTTTACATTGCAGGCAAGGGAACTGTGGAAGGCGGAAACGACAAGCCCAAGTTGACTGTGAAGTTTTCGGCAACACAAACGCTCAAAGACGCTGTGCAGAATGTGGAAATTGCTTCTTCTGAATACATCGCGCCAAGCGGAGTGGTTGCAAGCGTTACCGATGTAGCGAGCGGAAAAAGCGACGGCAATCTGACATCCGCTATCTTCAACAACGGTGTTGACGGCGGTACCGAGGTCGGCGGTGATGATTCGGGAATCTGGTTTGCGCCGGTAAGCGAAAATGGAGAGTTTTACGCAGAAAGCGAATGGACAAAGGTTGAATCCGCACTGGTCTACAACTTGCCTTCAAAGCTCTTGTTTTCACTTCCAAGTTCGCTAGCGTCAGGAAGCTATAAGATTGTTGTCCGCACACGCTATGCAGGTAAGTCTGGCTATGAGCGCAAGTATCTTGTGGAAGCAGTCAGCGAAACGGTAACTGTCGCTTAGGCAAAGTCAAAAATCGGCTCAAGGCAGTTTCTGATTATGAGGCTGTCTTGAGGTAGCCTGAAATAGAATTATTTTTCTAATAGGAGAATAACAGATATGAAACGCGTTAAGAATAATGGATATCGTAAAGATTTGCGAGATATTTGGTGGAATGCCTTTATGGTAAAAAGTTGTATAAAATGGGAAAATGATATTCCATTTTGTCCAACAAATAAAATTGAAATTCCAAAAGACTTGATACACTGGCGAGATGCTGTAACTCTTTATAACAAGATGATAAAAGAAGACAAGAATTTCAAGTTTGATTCTTATGTCTGTTTTTACATTGATGACTACAAATTTGATGGAATCAACGGTATTTGGTTTAACTACAATAAGGCAATAGAAATTCTAAAACATTTTGCCGGAATTATAAGCCCAGATTTCAGCACTTATGCAGATTTCCCAGTTCATCTAAAGAATTGGAACACTTACAGGATGCGTGCATTTGGCTATTGGTGTGCAGAACAGGGAATAAATGTTATAAACAATGTTCGTTGGAGTCCAGATTCACTAAATATATGCTTTAGTGGAATTCCTAAAAACAGCGTTATTTGTCTTGGAGTGGTAGCAAGCGGATTAAAAAAAAGAGAAAATCTCGCAGAGTATGAATATTACTTAAAAGAGATGGTAAAAAGACTCAAGCCCAAAATTATTTTGGTTTACGGTTCTGCAAAATATACATTTTTTAAGGACTTACAAAATCAGGGAATTGTGGTAAAATCTTATCAGACTGCAAGGAATAGAAAAAAGGCTTACGCCGGTGATGCCCTATGAGCAAAGACTCCAGTGGCCTTTTTCCTAACAGGCTGACGACAAATGATTCTCAACTCAAGCATATGTTTGGAGTTAGACCAGGACATTTGGCAGATACTCAAAAAAATCGTGATACAATTTCGAGAATTGCAAACGATGATTCTTGCTACAAGGGAACCGACCAGTGGGGAAACAAATGGTATATCGAATCACTGGCAAACGGCGGCGAGCATTGGGCTGAAGTCAATAAAAATGGAATTATTTGGGATGGTGGTTATAATCGGACTCCACAACCATGGAATTCAAAAACAGGCTTAAAAAGTCCGACAAAACCAACAACTGGCAGCAAGAAAGCCAAACCAAAAATTAAGACGCTAGGAGGAAAAACAAAGTGAACAATTTTGAATTTTTTAGTTTAATCTTTTTGTTATTAGAAGAGCGCTGGGAAGAATGTAAAGATGAAAATCTTGCTTATTTTCTGAGCGAAATGAATCCTTATCTTTTTACAAATATCGGCTCTGCTGACCCCGCCGTATATGCAGAATTCCTAGACTTTATGAAAGATAAGACAATTGGTGAAGACAACGGCTTTTCATTGGTGAATTCTTATCTTGATACTGTAACTTTCTATCCAAATCTTAAAGATTTTCTAAAAGATGTGGACCAAGAAATTTGGAACGATGCAGTCCAGCAGCTTATGAGCCAGCCCCACAAGGGAGAAGAAACAAAGTCAAAAGATTGAAAAAAATAATTCCTTATATGTTTGCATAGCTTTTTATCGTAAAGCATTTTGGTGATGTAAATGTCATTGAAATGCTTTTTTTATTTTAAATACTCTTCATTCAATCATGGCTTCTGAAGCCAAAAACAATAATCGTTTACGGTTCTGCACAAATCCGCCGTTGAGCAAAAACCTTACAAAGACTGCAAAAAAGTATAAAATGACTAAAGGCGGTTATTTTGGTGAAAAGAGTAAGACTGCTAAAAAAGAAAGAACGAGGACTATTTTTTGTAAAAACAGTCCATATAAAGAGGCTAAGAAATTCTTCAAGAGTCTTACTCAGGGATATATAGCAAAGCCTCTTCCTACAAAATACGGTATGGGAAAAATTGTAATATTTGACGATGATACTACTATAACATTTCGTCCTGTCACAAGCAGCCCTATCCTCTCGATACAGTTTCTGTCGGAGAAAAAATCACAGACATTCAGATTGCAACGGATACGTATATTGATGATAATCCAGACGGAACTCAGACAAAACTTATTACCGATGTGGCTATTGTTTTTCTTCTTGAAAAGAAGAAAATTGTCTTTGAACGGTCTGTCTGGTTTTCAGAAAACATTGAAATCACAGTTATGCCTATAGAAAATCCTGTGGAACTACTTTCCAACAAAGATGGGGATGAGCAAATTGTCACTGATGATGAAACTGATGAGGTTTTGTCTGAATCGGAGTTTTCTAGGGAATTTAATTCTGTAATGAAGTAAACTTACTTTTGGAACGAGCCGGGCAGGTTATGAACAAAAAAATCATAGAAGACCTACAGGCAAAAGGCTTCTAAACAAATCCGCTTCTTTGAGAAGGAACAGCCGTACAAAAACAAACGTCTCCTTGACAGATACGGCAGTGTGCGTGCAGTTACGCAAGTCCAGCTATCGCCCATGCAAAGAAACTGAGAAGCAATTGCACAGCAGAAAAACGGTCTGCCGCACAAAGAAAGTGGCAGACCGACTTCAAAAAATTCTACTCTTCGTCCTCTTCCGGCACAGGAGCTTCTCCGTCCTTATAATAAGTATATGTTATAGTAACATTAACTTTAGAATTCTTAAGGATGTTTCTGTTCTTGAAAACAAGGTAAAGCTCATCCTGACCTTCAAGCTGATAGTCCTTTAAAGTCTTCTTGTCCAAAATCTTGTGATAGTTTTTGCCCAAATATTCACAGCCGATAATATGCTTGTAGTTACCGTCGCTGGATGCATCCTTCAAATTATCAAATTCCGCAACATCATCAAGAACGTCAAACTTCATCTGAGCTTCACGTCCTGGAACATCACATGAAATCTCAACTCTCTTTACATCCTCAATGTCAATCACAACATAATTCGACTCTATCTTACCTACCTCAAAAGTCTTTTCATAGGTATCGGTCTCTGCCCTTGACCTCTTTTTAGAAGCCTTTGCTTCTACCGTGCTAAAGACTACAGCAAACATTGCAAGAATTAAAAACACGTTCTTTTTCATATAAAACTCCTATTGCTTGACCTGCAAAACAGGCCTTTGACGAAAAAGCCTATCAAAAAAAAAAAAAATAGTCAAGTGTTTTTATGAACAATGTTTTTTTATTTTTACAGTTGGCTCAAAAGTGCAGAATATGCTATAATAATTTACCTTTTATTTCAGGAGCAAGAAAAATGATACGCCATATTTGTATGTTCAAGTACAAAGAAGAGAATAAGGAAGCCAACATTAAAAAGACG
>CAZKPZ010000102.1:0-9023 GCA_964554745.1 uncultured Treponema sp.
TTTCGCGGTTGTCCTCAAGGCGGTCCATTACCGGCTTGCGTTTGTCCATCAGATTCGCATTGTTGTTGCCTTCGCCTTTTTCGTCAAACGACTCTACCGCAATTTTACCGTTGCAGGCAAGCTCCGTCTTTATACCGCGGCTGGAAAGAATCTTAGTCATAATCTCTGCATTTATGTCAGAATCCTCTACAATCAATACCCTGCGGCCTTTTAAATCCGCACAGTGCTTTGCAGGTCTTTTTTGTTCTTCTGGTAATTCCGTCTGCTCAGTCTGACCAAAGGTCAGCAGCACGGTGAATTTTGTGCCTTTGCCTTTTTGACTTTCTACGCTTATGTTTCCGTTCATCAACTCAATCAGGCTTTTTGTAATAGGCATTCCCAGTCCTGTACTGCCGAAAACATTTTTTGAAGAAGAGTCCTCCTGGCTAAAGGCTTCAAAAATGTGCGGTAAAAACTCCTGGCTCATTCCGATGCCGGTGTCGCTGACTGTGAATTTGAGCGAGGCATGTCCGTTCATCTTTGTGCCTTCTTCCACAACAAAAGTAACGCTTCCGCCTTTTGGGGTGAACTTAACCGCATTGCCAAGGATGTTAATCATCACCTGCTTGAACTTCATTACGTCGCCCATGTAGTAATCGTTCACTTTTCCCTTTATACAGCAGTCATAGTTCAGTCCCTTGTCCCTGCATTGACCGCCAATCATCGTGCTGATTTGTTCTATAGCCTGTGCAAAAGAAAAGACCTCGCTCTTAATTGTCATCCGCCCAGATTCTATACGGCTCATGTCGAGAATGTCGTTTATGATTCCCAGCAGGTGCCGTGCGGAAGAATCTATTTTTTTTAGACAGCTTTTTACTTCCTTGCTTACCGAAGAATCAGTCATGGCAATGTTGTTGAGTCCTATTATGGCGTTCATTGGCGTGCGGATTTCGTGGCTCATGTTAGATAAAAATGCCGTCTTTGCAATGCTCGCATTTTCAGCATCCTTAAGGGCTGCTTGCAACGCCATTCTGCTTTCTTTCAGTTCTCTGCGGTGCTCTTCCTTTTCGTCTTCCAGAACAAAAGTTCGGAGCAGACTTATTCCCATCATGTAGCCTGCTGCATAAAGCGGCAGAAGAGGGTAGCACATCTGCAAGACACCGGACAGTGCCATTGCAATGCCAAAAAAGCCTATCGTCAGATTTCTGCGCTTGATTTTTTCCTTAGACTTTGCAGCTACGGTCAGTGTATAAATAGAAGTCAAAAAGTACATAAGAATTTGAAAGTTGAATGCCAGAGATCTTGCAATACTGGGTTTGTAGACGATGCCTTCAAATCGGAAAAGTACCGGATAAAAGAAGTTGACAACTATAAGCAGAAGATCAACACCTAGAAAAAAATGCCCGGCGAAATGCAGCACTCTGTTAAAAAGACTTTTGGTCGCAAGATAGGAGATGGCGTATTTTGTCCAGAACATTACAGCTGTTCCCATTGTAACAAAGTAAACGGACGTGTCTATGTACAAAGCTGCTATAAGGTGATACGAGTACAAAATGCCCCAAATGACATCTGAAATGTAGTAGCCGAGAACACTGATTAGGAATGCGCGGTAGTTGCGCCAAGTTCCGTTCAACGCATATGCATCGTGGTGAAACAGGATATCTCCGTTGGAAATAAGGAGAAGGATTATTGCCAAAATTCCCATTGTTGAATATGTCATAGAAAATCCATTTTATAGTATAGCACCAGTTTTTATTTATCTCAATATTAAATATAGGAATCGAGCGCTACTGCTAGAGTTGCTGTTATAGGGAGAGTTTGTAGTTGCTGAAAGATAACGGCTTAACAAGACTTGCCGTCACGCAAATCTTGTTAAGTTTGTTTTAGAGTTTTTAATTATTAAAAGAGTTCCAGAGCACTGTCTGCCGCGATTTTGCCGTACACGCAGATGTCTGCCACAGCGTTTCCGCCCAAGCGGTTTCCGCCGTGAACGCCCCCGGTAACTTCACCTGCTGCAAACAGACCTTTTACTACAGAACCGCTGTTGCTTATAACCTGTGCCTTGGTGTTAATCTTAATGCCGCCCATTGTGTGATGGATTGCAGGTCCGACTTCAACCGCGTAGAAAGGCCCTGTTGCGATTGCGCGGGGCATGTCATCGGCCTTGCGCTTAAAGTCCGGGTCGTTGCCGGCTGCCTGATAAGAATTATATGATTCTACCGTAGCCTTGAGGGCCGCGGCAGGAATGCCAAGCTTTTCGGCAAGCTCTTCTACCGTTGCGCCTTCTGTCAGAAGACCTTTCTTTGCATAGCCTTCAATGGCCTTTAATGATTCACGGACGCCTTGGTCAAACAATAGATAGGCTGTTTTGCCGGTCTGGGCGAGGATATCCGCAGACATGACATCGCGAGTTGCCATTTCGTTACCAAAACGCTTGCCTTCGCGGTTTACCATAATCGCACCGTTGCCGCGCACGGCTTCTGTAATCATAAGACCGTTGCCGGGAACTACCGTAGGATGAGTCTGAATCTGCTCCATCTGTACAAGAGCCGCGTCAAATGGCTCTACCAAGGCAAAAGCATCACCGGTGGCTCCCTTGTGGTTCGTTGTGCCGAATCCTGCAAGGTCGCTTCTGTATTTTACAACCATGTCCGGGTTTGCGCCGAAACCGCCGGAACAGACAATAACCGCCTTGGCCTTGATGGAATACTCTCCGTTTTCCGTAGAGACCTTTACGCCGCATGCACTGCCGTCTTGTGCCTTGAGAATCTGCGTAACCTTGGTGTTGTAGCGTATCTCTGCACCTGCACTTTCTGCAGCCTTTACAAGAACCGGCACAAGGTGGGAACCGATTGCGGCTCCTCCCTGCGGACGGTGAGTGCGCTTGTTTGTGGAACCTGCCATTTTGCCAACATCAGTAAGGTCTGCCCCCAAAGTCATAAGCCAGTCAACAGTTTCGGCTGAATGCTCAACCATAGTGCGCACCAGTTCCGGGTCATTAAGGTTGTGTCCGCCCTTGATGGTGTCTTCAATATACTGGGCATTTGAATCCTGGATGCCGAGTTTTTTCTGAACAGAAGTCTCGCTTGCATTAAGACCGCCTGTGGCAGAGTTTGTGTTTCCGCCAGCAATCCCCATTTTTTCAAGAACGATGACCTTCTTGCCTTTAGAAGCCGCTTCTGTGGCCGCGCTGAGTCCCGCGCCGCCAGCACCGATAACAACAATGTCCGCCGATTCGTCTTTGGCAGCTTCTTTTCCTGCGGCTGGAGCTGCTCCAAAGGCTTTTTCCATTGCGCTCTTGATTGCCTGCTTTGTTGCGTTGCTGGTGATTGTTGCTCCGCTTACTGTATCAACAGAATCAACTTTCTTTCCGCCGACAACGGCATCAATGATTTCCTGAATCGCAGGCTTTGCAAAATCAGTCTCTTCCTCGCTCAATGTCTCAATGGAAGTAATCTTTCCGCCGGAAACAGTTATGCTCAGCTCAACCTTGCCGTTGCGTCCGTCTCCGGAGCCTTTCCATTCGCCGTCACTAAGCTTTTTGGAATTACCGCTCTTGATTCCAAAGACAGAAATTACTGCCGCAAGAATCAAAAAAACAACTGTACAAACAATGATTTTTTTATTCATATTGAACTCCATGATATAATTGTATGTTAGCACAAGATAATTTTTTTAGTCAACAAAGGCTCTGTTATTTTAACCGTATGGCCTGATTTTAACTATACGAGCCATCCATTCCAAACTTCCTTAAATCAACCTTCCAGTCTCGCACCTCAATCCCATCCTTTTCCAGCCGCCGCTTTTGCTCTTCAATCCCAAGACCAAAATGCTCTGCAAGACCGCCCTGTGAATTCACGACCTTGTAGCAGGGATAGCGGTCGGGCAGGGAATTTTTGTGGAGGGCGTTCCCTACGGCACGGCAAAGATTCTTGCTGCCGAGGGCTTTTGCAATCTGGGCGTAGCTGGCGACTTTGCCTTTGGGAATCGTGAGAAGAAAATCGTATACGGACTGCTCAAAACTGGTCGGCATTGCTTTAGTATATCAAAAGATGCCTTTTTGGTATATAATCAAGAGTATTATGGATATGCAGAAAATCAAAATTGATCGCGCGTCAGAAAATGATGCAGAAGAAATCCTTGCCCTGATGAAAATAATTGGGAGCGAAACCGATAATCTCAGCTTCGGCAAGGAAGGTCTGCCCGCTTCACTTGCAGAAGAAAAAGCCTTTCTTTCAGAAGTCTCAAGTTCCGAAAAGGAAGCTTTCTTTGTCGCGCGTCTGGACGGCAAGATTGTCGGCACTGCCCATTACACAGCCTTTAAGAAACAACGGATGGCGCACCGGGGAGAAATAGGCATCTGCGTCAGAAAATCAGCATGGGGCTTGGGAGTCGGCAGCAAACTTATGGACAGCCTGGTTGATTTTGCAAAGAACACGGCAAAATCAGAAATCATCGGTCTGGAAGTCCGCAGTGATAATGAGGGCGCAATTCGTCTTTACAAAAGGTTCGGCTTTGAAAAAATCGGCTGCTTCCGTGGCTTTTTCAAAATAGACGGAAAACTCATCGACTTTGACTTGATGGAAAAAACACTTTGAGTTTTCTATCTGGAGTGAGATTATGGCGTAATGGAATAATTTTTGCGTCCACAATCTTTTCTATGAAGAATGTTTTGACTGATTTATTAATATCATAGAATTGCAGGTTTTGTTAACCCGAAACTTCTTTTTTACGCATTGAAAAACAATAGAAAACCCCTGCAAGCCAGCAACCGCCAGCTTGCAGGGCAAACTTTTTACCTCATCGACCGAACCAACTTCGGCACGCTATTTCCACTACGCCGCCACAACCGTAACCGCAGGACTTACCGACTGCACCCAGTTCTTGAGCACATTCCCACCTGAAATACTTGTGCGGAGAATAATCTTGTAGGTCGCACCTTCTTCCAGAGTCCTTGGCAGGTCAAAGCTGATCTCGCTTGGCATATTCCTTGTGATGTAGTCGCCAGGAACTTGAATCCATTCGCTTTCATCTGTCAGCGTTTCATTGCCGTCTGCGTCCGTGGTGACTTTGGCGAACCAGAGACCGTATGTTTCGCCACCGAGCTTGAGCTTGCGACCAGTGAGCCTTGCACTGAAAGTTGCGGCCAAAGTTCCATCCGCTTTCTTTGTGTGGGTGTTCACGACAGCCGTGATTACAGGATTCGTTTCCGTAATCTGGATGCATCTGCACCGAAGGCGCAAACGTCAATAGATTCCTATAACGCAAACGACGCGCTTGCGCGGACGTATGTTGGCGGCGGTAAGACCGTCAAGTTCTTTCTGGAATTTTGCGGCAGTTGAAAAGCGTGCCGTGAATCCATGAATGTCGCTTGTGGAAGGATTTGTCGAATCGACTGCACCGGTAGGGACAAGGTAGAGCGTTCCCATGTCAAGGACGCTCACGGCGTTTCCGGTCTTGAGAAGCCGGGTGAAGATGTTTTTTAATATTTCTGCGGCGTGACTAATCTGGTACTTGTCCAGACCAGTCGTAAGCGTTGCCGCCTCGTTCAATACTGCGTCCATGGAAATGGTGTTCCGTGGAACAGATGCTATAACAGAATTTTCTTTAAGAGGGTTCACTCTTACGTTTACAGGAATAGCGTTTGACGCTGTGTCGTTTATATTTATCATAAAGATTCTCCGGGTGATTCAAGACGCATTCGCATCTATGGCTTCTCCCGCCCCTAAAAATGAGTAAGTTCATACGCTTACCCCTTGAATAATTTTGCGGCAAGACTGCTCGCCGAACGACGTTCAGCTTTAGTGCATCTTCCGCGCGTCCAAACCATTTTGGACGACTTGAAAATCCTGCGAAAATCCTTTATGATAGTTCTATCCATTGAACATCTGCGGATTTAAGCAGACTGTTTATTGGCATCTAACGATGCCGCGAATTTTAAGCCGCTAAAATTGCGCGTCTTAAAATATCGCATTTTCAAAGTTATCAATAAAAACTGAAGTTTTTATTGATTTCGTTTATAGACTTTCCTAAAAGAATTGCAGTTCTTTTAAGAAGGTCTTTTTTTATGCATTCAATTCATTTGCCTCCTTCGGGATTCTTCCCGTCGCCATTTTGAAAAAGCGAGTTCACAATCTTGGTCTTGTCATCAGCGGAAAGAAGGTTCTTTCCTACAAGGTAGGCAATCCCCGCAATTATCGCACCCACCGTGATTATTGGCAGGATTGAAGATGACTTTTCACTTTCAAGCAATGTGTCGGTAGAAACTCCGAGGGACCGAGCCATCTTCGCGACCGTTTCCGCACTGGGATTCCGCTCTCCTGAGATATAGCGGTTTACGCTTACAGGGCTTATTTCGATTGCCTCTGCCAACTGCTGTTGCGAAATGTGCTTTTCGTTCAAGACTTTCAAAAGTCTTTCTCCGAACTTGCTTGCCATCTTGTACCTCACTTCCTAAATTAGCTTAACCATTTGGTATGCCTTAAATATACGATGATTACCGAATATTGTCAAGTAAATTTATAAAAATAATTAACCGAATGGTTTTGGCAGCATCGATGGCAATCAGAGAGGAAATAAAATGTACATCAGAAGGTGCTACTGATTCCCATTAGATATCGACACTGATGTTCATTAGAAGGTGGCAGTGATGGACGATAGATAGGGGCTATAATGTAAATCAAATAGTCAAAAAAATACAGGATACAAGCTCAAAAATATTTTCCCTATTTCGTGAGTTTTTCTTGAAAATCACTAAAATTTATGTTACTATATAACCTATGCAGGTAAATTACAAAAAACTTTGGAAGTTGTTAATAGACAAAGAGATGAAAAAATCGGCATTGATAGAAAAAGCCGGAGTTTCAAGCAATATAATTGCAAAACTCAGCAAAGGCGAGCCGGTATCATTGGAAAGCCTAAAGAAAATCTGTGCCGCCCTCAACTGCGATGTTGGCGATATAATGGAATTGAATCAGCCTACGGCGGAGGCAAATTAAGAAATGCCGGACGAAATTTCTATACAAGAAAAAATAGAAAACAAAATCCTCACAATCCGTGGGCAGCAGGTCATGCTCGACCGCGACCTTGCGGAACTGTATGGGGTGGAAACTCGTGCTCTAAATCAGGCGGTAAAACGTAATATTGAGCGATTTCCAGAGCGATTTATGTTCCAGTTGACACAAGAAGAGTTCAATAATTGGA
Source organism: uncultured Treponema sp. (assembly GCA_964554745.1). Lineage (GTDB taxonomy): Bacteria > Spirochaetota > Spirochaetia > Treponematales > Treponemataceae > Treponema_D. The sequence continues at coordinate 7,183 of CAZKPZ010000102.1, forward strand.
AATCACAATTTGTGATTTCCAATTCTGACAAGATGGGACTTCGTAAAATTCCTTATGCTTTCACCGAACAGGGCGTTTCTATGCTTTCTGTTGTTCTAAAAAGCGAGACCGCAGTACAGGTAAGCATTCGCATAATGGATGCCTTTGTGTCGATGCGTCATTTTCTTCTTGAAAACGCACAAGTTTTTCAACGGCTTGATTCAATAGAAAAACATCAACTTGCTACTGACAACCGCATAGACGAACTTTTTGACAAAATGGACCGCTACGCAATCGAAGACAAGCAGGGAATCTTCTTTCAAGGGCAGATTTTTGACGCTTACGCAAAGTTCGAGAGTTTCATTCAGTCCGCAAAAAAGGAAATCATCCTGATTGACGGCTACATCGATTTGACCGTTCTTGAACGCCTTTCCAAAAAGAAAAAGGGCGTGAATGTAACCCTTTATACTGACGCAAAAACAAAAATCACAAATCTTGATGTGAAAAAGTTCAACGCCCAGTATCCAACGTTGACCATGAACTTTACAAGCAAAATGCACGACCGATTTTTGATTATTGACGGAAAGACGCTTTATCATATTGGAGCGAGCCTAAAGGACTTGGGAAAGAAGTGCTTTGGCTTTGAGATTCTGGGCGCAAGTTTTATTCCGGTTGTGCTGGCGGCGGTGTAAGGGAGTTATAAAGGAAATAGGCAGATGGCGGATTCAATCAATAAAACAATAACCACTTCTCTTTCATCAGATAATTATTTGGGCGTTCCCGCCTGTCGGCGGTCGGGCTTTTCGGGCACACCCTCGATAAAAATTGTTCTGATTTGAGCTTAGATGAGTTCAGATAAGTAAAAACTGTGGCTTTCTACCACGATGTTTGAATTATATCATGAATATTAAAAAAAATCTATTCATGTTAGCTCGTCTGAGCTCATCTCAATTCTCGAAATACTTAAAATATTTACTTAAATTTTTAGAATTACATCTATTTCTCATTTTAAATAAGACAGTAAATAGTTCTCAGAAATTTCACAGGTTTTATATCTTGTAGAAGACGTCCGCATTCTGAACGTCTTTTGTTTTTTTATTGCTTTCAAATATGAAAGGAATAACAGTTAATAAATGATGATTTGTACTCGTATCTTATAAGTCCGTCGAAAAATTATTCATGATACATTTGAATAAATATAATTGGAGGATTCTATGACATACGGCTATATACGAGTCAGCACTGATAAGCAGACAGTGGAAAACCAGAGGTTTGAGATTACTAATTTCTGTAATAAAGAACATCTTAATATTGATGGTTGGATTGAAGAAACAATAAGTGGCTGTAAGAATTACGATAAACGAAAATTGGGAAACTTGCTTAATAAAGTTCAGAAAAATGACCTTATTATTTGTGCTGAATTGTCCCGGTTAGGCCGAAATCTATTCATGATTATGGAAATCCTTAATGTTTGTATGAATAAGGAATGTAAGGTTTGGACAATTAAAGATAATTATCGTCTTGGTGATGACATTCAAAGCAAAGTTCTTGCATTTGCCTTTGGTTTAAGTGCAGAAATTGAGAGAAATTTAATCAGTCAACGAACAAAAGAAGCTTTAGCCCGGAAGAAAGCTGAAGGTGTCCAAATTGGAAGAATCAAAGGCTCTCATAATTCATATACAAAATTGACAGGAAAAGAAGATTATATTCTTCTTCGCTTATCCAAAGGATGTACAAAGACTCAGCTTGCAAAAGAATTAAATGTTGACCGCACAACCCTTTACAGGTTCCTAAAAACGTTGAATTAAACCGAACGAATGAAAGCACCAGGAACGGGTTTGATATTGTAATCGGTAATCCTC
>CAZKPZ010000103.1:0-9001 GCA_964554745.1 uncultured Treponema sp.
TTGATATTACAAAAGTTCGTAATATCGGAATCAGCGCCCACATTGACTCTGGTAAAACAACACTGTCTGAACGTATCCTGTTCTACTGCAACAAGATTCATCAGATCCATGAGGTTCATGGAAAAGACGGCGTTGGCGCTGTTATGGACAGTATGGATCTGGAGCGCGAGCGCGGTATCACAATTCAGTCTGCTGCTACACAGGTAAACTGGAAGGGAATTACAATCAACCTTATCGACACTCCGGGACACGTCGACTTTACAGTTGAGGTTGAACGCTCACTCCGCGTTTTGGACGGAGCTATTCTCGTTCTTTGTGCTGTTGCAGGTGTTCAGTCACAGTCAATTACCGTTGACCGCCAGCTCAAACGCTATCATGTTCCGCGTATCGCATTTGTAAACAAGTGTGACCGCCAGGGAGCAAACCCTCTCCGCGTTTGCCAGCAGTTGCGCGACAAGCTCGGTCTTAACGCATATATGATGGAGCTTCCGATTGGTCTTGAAGACAAGCTTCAGGGCGTTGTTGACCTCTTGGCCATGAAGGCATACTACTTTGAGGGACACGACGGCGAGGAAATCCGCACCGCTGAAGTTCCGGCAGAGCTTATGGAGCAGGCTCAGCAGAAGCGCGAGCAGCTTCTTGACGCCGCCTCTATGTTTGACGATTCTCTCATGGAAGACATCATGGAGAACGGATACGACAAGGTTGACATTGCAAAGGTAATCGCTGCTATCCGCAAGGGAACTCTTTCTGAGCAGTTCGTCGGCGTATTCTGCGGATCTGCCCATATGAACAAAGGTATCCAGCCGCTGTTGGACGCTGTTGAGCGCTATCTGCCTAACCCGACTGAAGTTCACAACTACGCTCTCGACTTGGACAAGAACGAAGAGCAGACAGAGTTGTTCAACGTTGAGGACAAGCCTTGCGTAGCATTGGCATTCAAGCTTGATGACGGCCAGTATGGTCAGTTGACATATACCCGTATCTACCAGGGTAAGATTGTAAAGGGCGACGAACTCTTTAACACAAGAAGCCAGCACAAGTTCAAGGTCGGACGTATCGTCCGCATGAATGCAGCTGCAATGGAAGATATCAACGAGGGTATGCCTGGTGACATCATCGCTCTGTTCGGTGTTGACTGTGCTTCCGGTGATACATTCTGTGGTGGCGGACTTAACTACGCCATGACATCTATGTTTGTTCCTAACCCTGTTATTTCTGAAGCTATCGAACCGGTGAACAAGTCAGACGCCGCCAACATGGCAAAGGCTTTGAACCGCTTTACCAAGGAAGACCCGACATTCCAGACCTATGTTGATCCGGAGTCTAACCAGACAATCATCAAGGGAATGGGTGAGTTGCACCTTGCAGTTTATGTAGAGCGCATGAAGCGTGAGTACAAGTGCGAGGTTAAGGTTTCTCCGCCGGAAGTTGCATACCGCGAGGCTATCACACAGCGCGCAGACTTCAACTATACACACAAGAAGCAGACTGGTGGTTCCGGTCAGTACGGACGCGTTGCCGGATTTATGGAACCAATTACAGACAAGGATTACGAGTTTGTAGACAGCATCAAGGGAGGTGCAATTCCTAACGAATTCATCCCGTCTTGTGACAAGGGTTTCCGCCGCGCAATCGAAAAGGGCTCTCTTATCGGTGCTCCGGTTGTTAATGTCCGCTGTACAATCAACGACGGTCAGTATCACCCGGTTGACTCTTCTGATATCGCATTCCAGACTGCTGCTATCGGCGCATTCCGCGAAGGCTATGCAAAGGCAAAGCCGGTTATCCTTGAGCCTATCATGAAGGTTCAGATTGCAGGACCTACTGAGTTCCAGGGTAACATGTTCGGTCTTATCAACCAGAGACGCGGTGTAATCATCGATTCTTCTGATGAGAACAACACTTCTACAGTCAATGCAGAAGTTCCGCTTTCTGAAATGTTCGGTTTCTCCACAATTCTCCGCTCTTCTACACAGGGAAAGGCTGAGTTTACAATGGAGTTTGAGAAGTACGGCAAGGTTCCGAATAATGTTGCAGAAGCTCTTATGAAGGAATATGCCGAGAAAAAGAAGTCACAGGCTAAATAAGTCTGAATAGGAGGACACCATGGCAAAACAGGATCTTTTTGAAAGCAGCCCGGTCAGGGCTTTTGATGCCGTTACTGATGGCGGACTCAAGGCCGGTGAACTTGGCCTTGTGACTGCAAAAAAGGGCTTGGGCAAGACATCTGTTCTGGTTCAGTTCGGAATGGACACACTCCTGAACGGAAAACAGCTTGTTCACGTTTCTTTTGACCAGCATTCTGAGAACGTAATTTCTTGGTATGACGGAATTTATACTGAAATTGCTAAGAAACGCTCAATTCCTAACGAAGCCGAAGTTAAAGAGCAGATTGTACGCAACCGCACAATCCTTAACTTTAACCAGGACAACTTCAACTTGGAAAAGGTCGTTAACACACTTAACGCCCTTAAGGCCGGTGGAATTGAAGTTGCTGGTGTCGTAATTGACGGTGTAGACTTTGCCAAAGTTGGAGAAGAGGATTTGCAGTCTGTCGCCAGCTATGCAAAGGCTACAAAGACTAAGATTTGGATCAGCGCAACAGCAGAGGGAGATAAGCTTGAGGATTCTGCTCCAAAGACAATTCTTCCTTACTTTGCTTCTGTAGTTCACTTGGTTTCTAAGAACTCTGTTACTCAGCTTGAGGTTCTTAAGCTTGGCGACAAGAAGGATATCGCAACCAACTTGAAGCTTGATTCCAAGACTTTGTTGATTACACCTAACAAATAAGGTTTGACTTGACAAAAGGCCGCTTCCTTTTACGGAGGCGGCTTTTTTTTATGCTCAAAGAACTCTTTTGAATTTCCATACGTATGACATCAGAATTCTATACGTATGACTCGAAATTTCTATACGTATAGAAATTCTGAGTCATACGTATAAACGTAAATTTCTATACGTATAGAAATTTTGGGTCATACGTATCGTTATAGTTCGTAAAAGAAACAGGACATATCTGCAGGTACGATTATCATGAAACTGCCCCGATGATTTTGGATTATCTTCAATGAATCTTTTAATATTAAATGCTTCAAAATGTCTGAGTAATATTCATGAGCTTTCTCCAAAGTAATTGATTTATAGGATAAAAAGAATTGCGAAATAAATCAAGTTTTTGTCGAAATAATGGCGAAATAGGCTCTTTGAGCCGTTAAATGTGAAGAATAAAGTCGAAAAAGTAAAAAATGAGCTGAAAAATTGATTGCTTTGAGCCTTTAACTTGACGGTGAGCCGTTAAATGATATAATAAAAGTAATGGAAGTTGTCCTATATAAAAAGAATCTTCCCATATTAAAATATGAGGAAGATGACAGGTATTATATCACCTCAATCAAAGAAATATACAATATTTCGCATATTCCTCCCCACTGTTTTTTGAACGGTCGGGCCGATGTCTCCAATGAATATGCAATCTGCCAAAGACTTGAAGAATTTTTAGACAGGCGCCTTATTCCTTATCAAAGAAAAAATCTGAACGAAGCGTTGAAAGAATTAAACATAAATTCGCCTGTGGAATTGGCAAAAAAAAGTTTTTACCTGAGTCTTTCCGATCAGTATTGGGTTTGTCCTGCCCAACTACAGGGAAAAATAAAATGGGAAGACATCAATTTTTTTACAAACGAATACGATGACGCGCTGGGGCTTCGTCTTGTAGATTCTTTAAAACGTCTCAACAAAAATTCTTCTTCAATGTCTCCTGACAACACAACTGACGGTGAGCTTTCAAAACGCTGGTTGCGTAAAGACGGCCTTAATTATCTTGAAAAGGCGGGAACCGGGAGCGAACAGCAGGAGCCGTTAAATGAAGTTCTTGCCTATCAGATTTGTCATCGTCTCAAGATTTCTGCCGTGCCATATGAGCTTGAAATCCGTAACGAAAATTATTTTTCTCGTTGTCCTGACATTGCAAACGAAAATACAGAAATGATTCCGCTTGATTCAATCTATCAAGATTTACATTTAATTGACGGTAAAAAATACGATTTTAAGCTTTTGTGCCGCCGTTGTGAAGATCTAAAGATCCCTCATGCTGAAGATGACCTGCTAAAAATTATCGTACTTGATTTTATAATTGCAAATGTCGACCGCCATTCTTACAATATTGCATTTCTTCGTGATTCAAATACTTTGGAATTCAAAGGCGTATCTCCAGTTTACGATTCCGGGAAATCAATGTTTTTGAATCTTCTTCCTTTTGAAATGGATATGACAAGTTCCTACCGGATTGGTGCAAAACCTTTTGAAGAAACGCAGATGTTGCAGTTTAAAAATCTTCCTGTCGAAAAAGTTTTCGGGCTTTTGGATTTTTCTGCTTTATCAGACATTTGCCAATGGTATACAAATTTTCTCAAACCGCTGAAGCGCATCTCAGAAGAAAAAAAGGCAAAGCTTGTGGAAAAGCTTTCGGAACGAATAGTGGAAACACAGAGTCTGCTTAAACAAAAATTGCTTTCGTCATACGGCGAGGGAAACTATTCTATTAATAATAGTTGTAATGGATTGATGATTTCTGATTGCCCGTCGCCGACTTATGAGGCATCGCAAAAAACAAAGTTCTCTACAAAAGTTCCCTCTGACGAGCAAGTCTTTCTTGCATTGTGCCAGAACTCGCGGCAGACAAAAGAGCAGCTGGGGCTGAGTACAGGTCTTTCCCGCGCAACGGTTACAAGAGCCTTGCAAAAACTTGAAGTTTCTGGACGCATCTGCAGAATCGGTGCAAACAAAAACGGGTACTGGAAAATCATGTAAATACATGATAATTTTCTTTTGGTATACTTGACAAAAAATCTTTGACGGTATATAAAAAGCTATTCGACGAAGACGTCATTTCCCTAGGGGGAGTGGCGTCTTTTTTTTTCGCATTTTGCTTTAGAGGATAGGATATGTGTGGTTTTGTAGGAGCATTTGATTTAAACAGCGGAGCAATTCCCGTTGACGAAGGGCTGCGTGAGCAGTTGAGAGCACAAGTTTTGGCAATGTCAAAAAAAATCCGTCACCGCGGTCCTGACTGGAGTGGTGTTTGGACGGGCAATAAAGCTATTTTATCTCATGAGCGCCTTGCCATTGTAGATCCGCTTTCTGGCAAGCAGCCCTTGGTCAGTGATGACGGCAACATCATTCTTGCCGTAAACGGTGAAATCTATAACCATAAAGAAATCCGAAAGCGCTTTGAAGGCTCCTATAATTTTAAGACGCAGAGTGACTGCGAAGTTATTATTCCGCTCTATAAAGAAAAAGGCGTGGACTTTATCGAGGACTTGTCAGGAATATTTGCATTTGCCCTGTATGATGCCAAGAACGACACATATCTGATAGCCCGTGATGAGATTGGGGTAATTCCTTTGTATCAGGGTTGGGACAAGGCCGGCAGATATTATGTCGCCTCGGAATTAAAAGCTTTGGAAGCCGATTGCGTGACGGTAGAAGAATTTCCCAACGGCTGCTACTTTTATTCAAAAGATAAAAAGACGGTGCGCTGGTATAAGCGCGATTGGGAAACCTACGATGCGGTTAAAAATGCCGCTTACGCTTGTGATGCCGGCGGCAAAATTGTAAATCCGCAGGTGATTCTTACCCTGCGTGACGGGCTGGAAAAAGCCGTAAAAAAGCAGCTCATGAGTGATGTTCCTTACGGTGTGCTTTTGAGCGGCGGTCTTGATTCTACTATAATTGCCGCCATAACACAGAAGTATTCTAAAAAAAGAGTGGAGACAGGCTCCCTAAAAGACGCGTGGTGGCCGCAGCTGCATTCATTTGCCATCGGACTTGAAAGTTCGCCAGATTTGATTGCCGCGCGCAAAGCTGCGGACTTTATAGGAACGGTGCATCATGAAGTGCACTTTACAATCCAAGAGGCTCTCGACGCCCTGCCTGACGTAATTTACCACATAGAAACTTACGATATTACGACAGTCAGGGCTTCCACACCGATGTACCTGCTCGCCCGCGTGATAAAGTCAATGGGGATAAAGATGGTCTTAAGCGGCGAGGGCAGCGACGAGCTTTTTGGCGGCTACCTTTACTTTCATAAAGCTCCAAATGCAAAAGAATTTCATGAAGAGCTTGTCCGCAAGATGAGCAAGCTCCACCTCTACGACTGTCTGCGCGCAAACAAGAGCCTGAGCGCATGGGGTGTTGAAGGACGCGTTCCGTTCCTTGATAAGGATTTTATCGATACTGCAATGCGAATCAATCCGCAGGACAAGATGAGTATCATGCTTCCAAACGGAAAGCGCAGAATCGAAAAGTGGATATTGCGCAAGGCGTTTGAAGACATCTTGCCGCCTGATTTATGCTGGAGGCAAAAAGAGCAGTTCTCTGACGGCGTCGGCTATTCTTGGATAGATACATTAAAAGAGCTGACCGCGCGAAAAGTGAGCGACGCGGAATTCGCACAGCGTGAAAAGCGCTTCCCTGTGAATACACCTGCTACAAAAGAAGAGTATTACTACCGCGATATATTCAGCAGTCTGTTCCCTGGTGAGTCTTCTGCGCTTACAGTTCCGCATGAAGCTGGCGTGGCGTGTTCGACGGCAAAGGCCTTGGAATGGGATGCCGCATGGAAAAATCAGGACGAACCAAGCGGGCGTGCGATTGTCGGTGTGCATGAAAGCGCATATCAGAGCAAGTAAGACAAGGGGACTATATGAAAGAAACAGAGAATTTGTATGAAAGTGCTTTTGAGCATGATTCCTGCGGAATCGGTGCAGTTGCCAATATAGACGGACATCAAAGCCGTCAGATAGTCGAGAATGCATTGGCTATTGTAGAAAAGCTTGAGCACCGTGCCGGCAAAGACGCTACCGGCGAGACCGGTGACGGTGTCGGTATTTTGCTGCAGATTTCGCATAGCTTCTTTAAAGGCGTATGTGAGCAAGAGGGCATAAAAATCGGCAGTGAACGTGATTACGGAATAGGCATGTTCTTTTTTCCTCAGGACAAATTCGTGCGCAGCCAGGCAATGAAGATGCTTGAAGTCCTGTGTGAAAAAGAAAAGATGCGCTTTTTGGGGTGGCGAGCAGTTCCTGTAAACTCTGATATTCTCGGGCAAAAGGCTCGGAACTGTATGCCGTGTATTATGCAGTGTTTTATTGAACGTCCTGCCGACTGCAATAAGGGGGTGGACTTTGACCGCAAGCTGTATATTCTTCGCCGTCAGTTTGAGCATTCTCATCTGGACACATACGTTGCATCCCTCAGCAGCAGGACGGTTGTCTACAAGGGGATGTTCCTTGTAAAGCAGTTGCGTAATTTCTATGCAGATTTGAACTCGCCGGAATATAAGTCCGCGCTTGCAATAGTTCATTCGCGTTTTTCAACTAACACAACGCCCAGCTGGCAGCGCGCCCATCCTAACCGCTTTATTGCGCACAACGGTGAAATCAATACAATCCGCGGCAATGCAGACCGCATGCTTGCCCGCGAGGAAACTATGTCTTCTTCTGTATTTACGCAAACGCAGATGAGTGAGATTCTGCCGGCCGTTGATGCAAGCGGCAGCGATTCTGCCATGCTGGACAATACTCTGGAATTCCTTGTGATGAACGGAATGCCGCTGGCGCTGGCAGTCATGGTTTGTATTCCAGAACCATGGAAAAATGATTTAACAATGCCGCAGGACAAGAAAGATTTTTATCACTACTGGGCTACCATGATGGAAAGCTGGGACGGACCTGCCGCAATTCTCTTTTCAGACGGTGATGTGCTTGGAGCAACGCTTGACAGAAACGGGTTGCGTCCCAGCCGCTATTACATTACGGATGACGGCATGCTGATTTTGTCAAGTGAAGTCGGCGTGCTTGATATCCCTGAAGAGAAGATTGTAAAGAAATCCCGCTTGCAGCCGGGAAAAATACTCATCGTAGACACATTGCAAAAAAAGCTGATATCTGATGAAGAACTGAAAAGTTATTTTACTGCCCTGCATCCATACGGAGAGTGGCTTAATCTGAATCTTAAGCAGCTTTCTGAGTTGAAGATTCCGAATAAAAAGATTCCTGTTTACACTCAAGAAGAGCGCGACAGAATGTACAGGGCGTTCGGCTGGAATTACGAAGATGTAAACGAAATGATTCTGCCGATGGCCAAAAACGGCATAGAGCCTACTGGTGCCATGGGAATAGACATTCCCCTTGCCGTGATGAGCGACAAGCACCCGGCGCTGTTCAACTATTTTAAGCAGCTGTTTGCACAGGTGACTAATCCGCCGATTGATTCCCTGCGTGAAAAAATCGTTACGGACAAGACAGTGTATGTCGGCAGTGACGGAAACCTGCTTGATGCAAAGGCGGAAAACTGCAAAGTATTGCAGATTAACAACCCGATTTTGACCGGTGTTGACGTCATGAAGATAAAAGCCCTTGATGAACCGGGTTTGCATTCAGCTGTTGTTTCGCTGCTGTATTACAAAAACACTCCGCTCAAAGACGCAATGGATTCGCTCTTTGTGTCTATTGAGCGCGCATACCATGACGGAAAGAATATCATCGTTCTGAGCGACCGCGGAGTGGACGAAAGCCACGTTGCAATTCCGTCTCTCTTAGCTGTGAGCGGTGTTGAACAATATTTGATCCGAACAAAAAAACGTACTGCCGTTTCTATTATCCTTGAGTCTGCGGAAATCAGAAATGTCCATCAGGCCGCTATGATTTTGGGCTACGGGGCACGTGCAGTAAATCCGTATCTTGCACATGAGTGCATTGCGGAATTGATTGACCAGAAACTTCTTGACAAAGACTACCATACAGCAATTGATGATTTCAACAAGGCTCTGTGCAACGGCATCGTCAAGATTGCCGCCAAGATGGGAATCTCTACAATCCAGTCTTATCAGTCAGCCCAGATTTTTGAAGCTGTCGGAATTGCAAAAGACGTAATAGACACGTACTTTACTAATACAGTCAGCCGTGTCGGCGGCATAGGACTAAAAGAGATAGAA
>CAZKPZ010000104.1:0-8640 GCA_964554745.1 uncultured Treponema sp.
TTCTTTATCATTGAAAAACTTAGAATCAAACGGATATCCATATTGTATATCACAACAATCAATTAATTTCATAGTCTCTTTCATTCTCCATACAGATTCCGAAACAAGTTCGGAATGACACATCCTCGTCATGCTGAACTTGTTTCAGCATCTCATCCCTACAAATCCGAATTTGTCTATTACTTTCAATTTCTGTTATCTTTAAGCAACTTTTTCATGTCTTCAATTGGAGGAAGTGCTTTGCGCAGTTTTTCAGGCATGTCAGCCGAGGTCTTGTAGGTTGCAACTCCCATAGGTTTGTCATAATCCTGAATTACATATTCAACATATTCTTTCTTGGCTTCCTGACAAAGGATAATTCCGATTGCAGGATTTTCATGTGGCTTTTTGAGCAGGTCATCAACAAGGCGGAGATATGTCGTAAGCTGTCCCAAATATGAAGACTTAAACGCACCAAGCTTTAATTCAACTACGACAAGACAATTAAGCTCACGGTTGAAGAAAAGAAGGTCTGTAAAATGGTCAACGTCAAAAACTTCAAGATGATACTGGTCTCCGACAAAGGCAAAGTCACGCCCGAAATTCATGATGAACTTTTCAATGTTGTAAATGATTCCTTTTTCAACAACTTTTTCGTCAATATCTTCTTTTTTCCGAACTCCGAGTTCTTCAAGATTAATGTAGTCAAGAAGATATTCATCCTTGTGGTGGGAAAAACCGATTGAAAGAAACTCCTCGCGGGTTATAGAATTATTTTTAGGCTCGGAAGAAACTAAAAGTTCTGTATTTATTGCAACCTGTGGCAAATTGGTCGCCACGGCGGTCGATTTAGAAGACTGTAAATCGCCAGCCACGGCTGGCAATTTAGGAGCCGATAATTCGGCAGCCGTGGCTGCCGAATTTGGTAAAACTGCCCATTCTTCATAAAACTGCCTCATGTTTTTCATATTACTTGCAGAAAAACCGCGCAAGCCAGGAAGTTCTCTCTGGAGTTTTTCACTTATTGACTCAATAGCACCTGTTCCCCAAAATTTATTACGGGAATTTTCAGAGACATATTTGCAAATCCCATAATAAAGAGAAAGCTGTTCGGCATTTGCAGCTTTCCCCGCCCGGTACTGGCTCTGAAGAATTGCGGTTTTGATAGTCTCTACGGCATTTGTAATTTTAGTGTTTTCCATTCGTTACTCTCCCAGCATTCCCTTCAATTCCGCAAAACTCTGTTGAATCTCGCTTTCAAGGCTCTTGATGTTCGCCATAATTTCGCTTGCGGGTGGGTATTCCACGGCCTTGTACTCGGTCTTCTTGTATTTGTTTATGCTCAGGTCGTAGCCGTTCGTGACGATTTCATCTTTTGGAACAAAGAATGATTTTTCGGTACGGGCGCGTTTTTCTTCGGCAGCAGGATTTTCCTGCAAGGCCTTAAAGCGGCTTATGATGTCGGGGATGTCGTTTTCGGCGACAGGGCTGCGCTTGTCGTCAAGGCTGAAACCGTCGGAGAGCATGTCGTAGAACCAAACATTGTCTGTTCCGCCGTGGTCGGTTTTTGTAAAGATAAGAATTCCGGTACTCACTCCGGCATAGGGCTTGAACACGCCGCCCGGCATACTGATTACTGCTTCAAGTCGCTGGTTTTCTATAAGTTCCCTGCGGATTGCCTTGTGGGCGTTTGAGGAGCCGAACAGAACGCCGTCGGGAACGATACAGGCACAGCGGCCGCCGACACGGAGCATTTTTACAAAGAGTGTAAGGAAAAGGAGTTCGGTTTTCTTTGTGTTACAGATTTTAAGAATATCTGTTGAGACAATTTCCGCATCGAGGCTGCCTTTAAACGGCGGGTTTGCAAGAATGAGGGAATATTTGTTGCGGTCGGGATTCTGGTCGCTCAAGGAGTCCCGGTATTCGATGTTGGGATTTTCTACTCCGTGTGTCATCATATTCATTGCGCCGATTCTGAGCATGGTGCGGTCCATGTCAAAACCGTTGAACATTGCGTTGTTGAAGTGAGCCTTCTTTTCTTCGCTGTAGAAAATGTCCTGCTTTTTGTTTTCTTTTAAGTATTCGCTTGCGGCAACAAGGAAGCCCGAAGTCCCGCAGGCCGGGTCGCAAATAATCTCGTCCTCGGTTGGAGCCATCAGCTCCACCATCATTTTGATTATGTGGCGCGGCGTCCTGAACTGGCCGTTAACTCCTGCTGTTGAAAGCTTTGACAAAAGATATTCGTAAACATCTCCTCGTCCGTCCGCTTCGGTAAGCTTTTCCATCTGGGCGTAAAGGTCGTCCATAGCGTCTACAACTTTTGAAAGCATCAGCGGAGTGGGCAGTTTGAAGATTGCGTCTCCCATGTATTTTGAATATGCAGAATCCTTGTCTGTGTGCAGGCTCTTGATGTAGGGGAAAACCTTTTCCTGCATGACGGAGTACATTCGTTCTGGAGTAAAATCGCGGAAAACTGACCACTTGAGCTGAGTGCCGTCAACCGTGCGTCCGCCAAGCTGCAATTCTTTGGGGAACATGGATTTGTATTCCGTTTCGAGGTAGATGCTTTCTTTTTCGCGGGTTGTGTCCGTAGCGTCAAGGTCGTGAATGAACATGAGGTAGGTCATCTGTTCGATAACATCCAGCGGATTTGTGAGTCCGCCTGTCCAGAATATTTCCCAAAGACTGTCAATTTTATTTTTAAGTTCGCCGGTAATCACTTTCTTAGTCCTGTTTTGTAAAATAAGCCATGATATTATAGCAAATGTCAGGCTTTTTGTCGTGATATTCCCTGTCCAAAAACACTCTTGCATTCCGTCCGTTTGCAAAAATGGAGTTCATACGTATGACGTTAAAATTCTGTATGTATGACTCGAAATTTCTATACGTATAGAAATTTCTGGTCATACGTATAGAAATTTATTTTTATACGTATAGAAATTTATTTTCATACGTACAGAAATTTTGAGTCATACGTATAAACTTTTTTTGCGACAAGTTTTTTGTAAAATCAGAGGAATTTACAAGGCCCTGCCGATATTGGCAGGGCTTTGGCAAGAATGAAGAAATGACAGAGGGAATCAGAACGGCAGGGAGATGACCAGTTTGGTAAGGAAGTTAAAGAGCAGCTGGCCCAATACGTTCAGCACGACAAGCGAGATTATCGTTATGATAATGCCTGTTCGGTAAGTGATGCTGTTGTTACCGGCAAAGGTGCGCGAAATGTTCGCCGTAATCAGCTCAAGAGTGCGGTCAAGCTGATTCATGAACGGATTTGCCGAATAGCCGCCGCGCTCATGGTTCACCAACATAATAATCAGGCGCACAATGAGCAGGATAAGAATAAACGTAATCACCGATGATATAATGCTCCACAATGACTGCACGAGCAGAGCAAGAATTACACCTATCGTTAGAATCTGGCTATTGGCAAGACGGCTGCATATCGTGCCGACTACCCACAAAAGGCAGAGCGCGGCCGCAGGGCTGAAGTCCAGGCTGCCGATGCGCAGAAAGCGTATTCCGTGGAACAAATCAAGGAACGGGTCACAGACTGAAGCAAGAAAGCGAGTTACAGGACTGAACGCAGCTCCCGGAAACCAAGTAAGAATAATCCGTATAGCACATATTGTCGAGTATATTGACAATACCGTAGCCAAAATAGAAAACACAGTTCGTAACATCTAAAATTTACCTCGCTTTATTATTTAAAAGATAGTATCTTTTGTCTTTAATGTCCACCAAATTATTCAGTCCAGACATCTTTTACCAACGGCTGGTCCTTAAGCTGCTGCACAAAGTCGCCGGAACTCGGCGCGCGTACCTGCTGGTTTGCCTTTATGATATAGGAGCGTCCGCCCACGTCAATATGGAAGAACACGTAGCAGCTGCCCTGCGCACCAAAGAGGAAGTCTCTCAGCGAATTAATTTCCGCCTCTTTCTTAAAGCCGCTCTCCACTGCGATGTGCACGGAAGTTATTGCCTTTTCCTGCAAGGCTCTGGGGTCTTCTATGCTGTCTACAACAAGGCTGGGCGACTCGCGGCTGCCGTCCACCTTGCCCTTAAAGGCATATACGCCCTCTTCGCGAACTTTGTCCTTAAGCTCTTCCCAGGTCTTGGGAAAGAATGTGATTTCTATGCTGCCCTTAAAGTCCGCAAGCTTGGCAAAGCACATCTGGGAGCCTTTCTTTGTGATGATGGAACGCAAGCCCTGCACCATGCCAACGGCAACGTAGCTCTTGCCCACGTTCTTAATCTGCCACGGCTTCTGGCCGCTCGCTTCAAGAGACTCTCGTATCGCCTTGTTCTCACGGCCTATGCGGTCAATATTCTCGCTGTTCACGGTAACACAGGTCTCTATAACCTTGCGCCACTCGTCAAGCGGATGCCCCGAAACATAGCAGCCGATCAGCTCCTTTTCCATATTAAGTTCTTCAAGGCGGGGCATGTCCTCAACTTCTTCAAACTTGTAGTCGTCAAATTCCTTTATGCCTGCATCCTCAAACAAGCTCACCTGCCCGAACTCAGCGCCGGCGCGCTTTTTCTCTTCGTACTGCATGACGGCATCGTAGTTGGCAAGAAGCGTAGCTCTGTTCTGCCCCAGGTTGTCGAAGGCACCTGTCTTTATAAGACATTCTATAACGCGCTTGTTCGCGTACTGCGCGTCAACTCTGTCCATGAAGTCGATAAAGCTCTTGTAGGGGCCGTGCTCGTTGCGCTCGCGCACAATCGCCTCGGCGGAAGCCTCTCCCATGCCCTTTATACCCATCAGACCAAACACAATGCGGCCGTCTACAACGTCAAACTTCTCGTCGGAACGGTTCACGTCCGGCGGGTCTACAGGAATACCCATGCGGCGAGCCTCGCCGATGTAAACCGGCAGAGTGTCGGTAGAAGTGATTTCGTTGGTAAGATTGCCCGCCATGAACTCAGCCGGCTTGTTCGCCTTTAGCCAGGCCGTGCGGTATGCCAGAACTGAATAGGCCGCAGCGTGCGACTTGTTGAATCCGTAGCCGGCGAACGGAACCATGATTTCAAAAATCTCGTCGGCGTGCTCTTTGGTAAAGCCTTGCTTTACGGCGCCTTCCTCAAAGTCCTTCTTTTTGCCCATCAGGACTTCAGGCTTCTTTTTACCCATGGCGCGGCGCAGCATGTCGGCCTCGCCAAGCGAGAATCCTGCAATCTTCTGGGAGACCTGCATAATCTGTTCCTGATAGACCATAACGCCGTAAGTTTCCTTAAGGATGTCCTCAAGGCAGGGGTCTGGGTAATGCACTGTCTCGGGCTTCCACTTGCCTTCGATGTACTGCGGGATATAGTCCATCGGGCCAGGGCGGTACAATGCGTTCAAGGCGACAATCTCTTCTATGCAGCGCGGCTTTGCCTGGCGCAGAATCTTCTGCATGCCCGGAGACTCAAACTGGAACACTGCCACAGTGTCGCCGCGGCAGAAGAGGTCAAAGGTCTTTTCGTCAGTCTCGCTCACCTGATCGGTGTGGAATTCCGGTTCGCCTTCCTTGCGGTGCTTGTTTATGATGTCTTCGATGTAACGAATCAGCGAAAGCGTCTTGAGTCCCAGATAGTCGAACTTGACCAGGCCGCACGGTTCAATGATGTCCATTGTGTACTGCACGGCGGTCTTGCCGGTCTTAGGATCTTTAAAAATCGGCGCCCAGTTCGGAAGAGCCGTCTTGCCGATTACCATCCCCGAAGCGTGCAGACCGGTGTTGCGGTTTACGTTCTCAAGCTTGAAGCACAGGCGAAACAAGTCCTGATAGCGCGGGTCATCCTTGTAGGGAATGAGCTGACCGCCGTCGGGCATTTTTTCCGTCGGCTCGGAGAACGCGTCCTTAAGATGCGCCTTGGGGCTGTCGGGAATGCACTTTTTGAGCATGGCGACTTCGTTCAGCGGAATGTCAAGAACGCGCGCCACGTCGGCAATCACCTGCTTGGGCTTTTCAGTACCAAAGGTTACAATGTGGCCCACCTGCGGCAGACCGTACCAGTCTTCCGTGTGCTTTATGATTTCCTCGCGGAAGTCGAAGTCCATGTCAACGTCAAAGTCAGGCATGGAGACGCGCTCAGGATTAAGGAATCGCTCAAAAATCAGCTTGAAGCGGAAGGGGTCAATGTCGGTGATAGTCATTGCGTAGGCAACGAGCGAACCGGCGCCCGAACCGCGTCCCGGGCCGATGGGGATATAGTGCTTGGGGCGCTTGAACTTTGTATCGTACAGAGACTTTGACCAGTTGATGAATTCCCAGACAATAAGGAAGTAGCCGGAAAAGCCCATGTGGAAGATTATCCCCAGCTCGTACATGGCGCGCTCAAGAATCATCTTTGCCTTCTCAGGGCCGCCCAAGTCCTCGCCGTAGCGCTTGCGTAAGCCGTCTTCTACAAGGTGCAGAACGAATGCGTCCTGACTCACATATTCTTTTGGAATCTGATAGACAGGCAGCGTGTCCTTGAGTTCCTGCGTCTTGTACTGGTGAATCGTTAAATCGCACATTGAGGCGATTTTGAGAGTGTTGTCTATAGCCTCCGGGCAGTCGGGAAAGAGGGCGCGCATTTCCTGCTCGTCCTTTAAGTACCACTGGTCGCCCTGGAAGTGCATGCGGTTGGGGTCTTTTAAAAGCTTTTTGGTGCCTATGCACACAAGCACGTCCTGCGCCTCCGCGTCGTCGCGGTTGCAGTAGTGGATGTCGTTCGTTACTACAAGACCGATGTCCAGCTCGTGCGCAAGCTTAATCAGCTTGGGGGCGACTGCCTTCTGGTCTTCAAGCCCGTGGTCCTGCAGCTCTATGTAGAAGCGGTCTTTGCCGAACAGTTCCTTGTACTTGCGCGCGGTGTCGTAGGCGCGCTGCTCGTCGCCAAAGAGCAGAGCCTTGGGGATTTCGCCCTGGATACAGGCGGAAAGGCAAATCAGACCCTCGTGGTAGCGCTGCAAAAGCTCCCAGTCGATGCGCGGCTTGTAGTACATGCCTTCGGTGAACGCTATGGAAGAAAGCCATGAAAGGTTCTTGTAGCCAGTGTCGTTCATGGCAATGAGAATCAAGTGATAGTAATATGAGTGTTTGCCGTTGCGGTTGTAGGGCACTTCCTTTTTGTCGGTATGGCTGCCTTCCGCAACATAGAATTCCTCGCCGCAGAGGGGATTGATTCCGTTGGCATGGCACAGGTGCTCAAAGTTCAAAACGCCGTACATATTGCCGTGGTCGGTGAGCGCGAGAGCCTTCATGTTGAGCTCCTTTGCGCGCTTTACGAGCTTGTCTATTTTGCTCGCACCGTCAAGCAGAGAATAGTCCGAGTGGACGTGAAGATGAACGAACTTGCTCTCAGGTGTTCCCTCAGGCGGTTCGGGGAACACCATCTTTCCATAATCAACACCCATTGTGCAGCACTCCTTACAACGGGTCTCAGTGTATATGAAAATGCAAAAAACGTCCATGACGTAGTACAGCACACGCCCGGAGGCTTCCCCCCTGCCCCACGCCGGACGTGGGCTGGGGGAAGAGGAGCCTGCTATTTATCGCCAACTTGAAGGAAGTTCATTGGTTGGAATCGTTTTTTGCGGTGTTGCCTTTACAACCCCATTGTAGCTTACAGTACACTTGATTTTGACCGTTATAGGTCTAGCTCCAACCATACTGCCAGCACAGTTAAAGCCAATGTTTTCTCCTGCTGCATTTTTTACACCGAAATTAGCTTCACCGGAATTTAAATTAAGTGTCGCTGTTGCAGAAGAATCTGGCGGTCCTCCGGTGAAAGTCGCTACTCCACCTGCAGATGTAACCTCTACGTCCCAATGATAGCTTAGTGCCGGATCATCAAGGTTAATCGCCCCGCTCGGGAAGCTGACTTTCTGATAAAAAATAGAAATAGTATCGCTCTTCACTATCGTAGCACCGGCAAAGTCCGCGTCTGTATATCCGGCCGCAGTCTGCTCGTGCAGATTCAGCGTAATAACGTTGGGGCCGCTTGTAACCGTCTTTGTAGCACTGCCAGTATAGGTCGTGTCTGTCTGCTCATCCGTGAACGACGCGCTGATTGTTATATTTATGCCCACCGGAACCGCATGGAAGGTAACGCTGCGCTGCGTTCCCGGACTTACAGTTACCGTTCTTGAATCGGAAAAACTGTTAGACTCTATGCTTATTGTGGCTTCTCCGCTTACAGTGGCCCAGTCCAGGGCGCGAGCAGAACGCAAGGCAGAGCGGCCTGCATTTGCAGCGCTTAAGTTCAGGTTTATGGCAAGCTGCCCTTCGTCTTCAGCACTTGCCGCGCCGCCGCCTCCGCAACCGGCAAGCAAAACGCCTGCAAGGCAGAGCACGAGGATTACCGGGAAGGACTTACAGAATACCCCCCCCCTTGAAATAATATTAACCATAGATAAACCTCCTTCTTTGTTAAAATAAAATCTCCAATTACGTTATCCAAAATGATTTTACAGGAGTTCGTTCAAAAAAGCCACTACCCGATTGGGTAGTATTTTGCGAATTCGTATCTGATTTTGCAGATTTTCTTTGGACTTCAAGTCCTGTTCCAAAATAAAAAAGCCTCTCGCAAGGCGAAAGGCTTTTAGTTAGCTGGGGCAGGACTTGAACCTGCGGCCTCCGGGTTATGAGCCCGACGAGCTGCCAACTGCTCTACCCAGCGTCGTAA